>CAZFIA010000030.1:0-13825 GCA_964519335.1 uncultured Pseudomonadales bacterium | reverse complement strand
CCAACAACAACAGCACCGTCTAGCAGTGTCGTATTTTCAGTTCCCCCAACAGCAGCTCCAAATGGACTCATCACATTGTGGTCTGTTCCACTGATGAGGTTTCCATAATTTGAATATTCATGTTCCATTCCAACAATGATGTTGTGTGAACCGCTGCGTTGCTGATTCTGACTGGCTTCGTTATAGCCGATAATCAGATTTCCAAGCCCGTTGTTAGTTGCAGAGCTTCCATCCCCATTTTCTATACTGACATTTACTCCAGAAATGGTGAGCGTGGTTTCAGTTGCTGTAATGGCATCCGTTTTGGCAGCGATTTTGTCGATTGTGCTCTGCAATTTCTTAACGAGGTGTTCAAGCTCGGATATTCTCTGCTTCAGGTTATTTTGATTCGGAGAAGTATCTGCAAAAAGCGGAGTGGTAATACAAAGCAAAAGAGCGGCAATACTGAGTAGTCGATAAAACATAGTATCTCCAAAAAAGGTAGGGAATTTCCTGCAAAAAATAGGATACGTTTAGAATGATGGCCAGTCAAAAAGACCGACCTTGTTACTGAGCTAGGCCAATCCAACTGGCGCGCAATTTAGACCAAGTATGATGTATCTCACGCCCACCGAGGATGAGCCAAATGATCAGTGCCGCTCGGCGACCGCTCTAGCGGATCACTGCAAACGAAGAGCTAGGCCCGACAGGTGAAGACCGTCAAGGTGTAAGGCACACGCAGTAGGTCTTCATCGAGTTGAAGGTCGACGCTGGTGAACGCTTCGCTCAACAGGTCGACGTAGCCGGCCTCAGAGCGCACAAAGGCGCCGCGGTCGCGCTTGATGAGCTCGCGCGCAATCCAATGTTGGCCTGGTCGCAGATGCGGTTCGACCGCAAGGTACCGGCCGCCGGGTTCTAACAATGACGCAATCTGCTTGAGCGATGCTACGGCAATGTCATCGGGTATGTGGTGCAACACCCCGATAGAAAGCGCAACATCAAATGGGGCTTCCGCCCGACCAACATCGTCGAGGGAACCGCCGTAGAACTTTGCCTGGTGAAAGCGGCTGCGCGCTGATGCGAGGTACGGCTCGCTTATGTCAAATCCGACTAACTCGACCGAAGGCACAAACGGAACAAAGTCACCGGGGCCGCAGCCAAAGTCGAGAACCCGCATTCCTGGCTTGGGTTTAACGTAGCGCTCGGCGAACTCGCGACGCAGTTTGTGCTTGCCGACGGAGCGCTGGAACGTCTCGTAGGCCCAGGGCATCTCCAAGACCGAACGCATCCAGCTTTTCTTCTCAAGACCAACGATAGGAGCGCTCATGGCTATGTACTCTTCTTTCCCATGGCGATGATCGACGTTCTTGAATGTTTGTCGACTAATTGCGATCGATTACAACAGATGACCGTCTCGTTTCGATATCGGTTGTTAACCTTCAATCCCGATACTCAATTCATGTACGACGTCGGCCATAACATCTATAGAGTCGATCCGGACGTTCGCCAGGTTGGCCTCTCGCCTTTCGCTTCGCGAAAGTCTGGCGGCTCTCGAATATTGGATCATCCTCCTCGTTTCCGCGGAGCGGAAACGAGGTAATTGCCCCGACCAGGACTCGAACCTGGAACCTGCCCCTTAGGAGGGGGCCGCGCTATCCAGTTGTGCCACCGGGGCGTTGCGCAAGAATAGCTCATCTTCTGCTCCAAACGAACACTAAAGCCAGCCCTCGAAACCCGCCCGCCGTGCTAGCCTTTCCCTACCCTGTTAAGCGCCCAGCTCCGTGAAATTTGTGACCAGCATTATCATTGTCCTTGCCGTAGTTTGGCTCGCTCTCGCCCTCACCTCACGGCTCCTCGAACCTAAAGCCTTTGGGCCCTCCGCCGCTCCTGATCCGGCCACCCATCCCGAAGCAGTAGTGCGCGTTTACGCCGCCAACGTGTGGGGCATTCGCGGGCGTTTTGCGGTGCATACCTGGATCGCGACCAAGGCGGTTGGCGCCCAGCACTACAACATCTACCAGGTGATTGGCTGGCAGCTACGTCGGACAGGCTCTGCGCGCAGCATCACTCAGGGTCGGCCAGATCGCCCCTGGTTTGGCTCCCCGCCCATCCTTCTACATGAAGTTGCGGGCACAGCCGCTGAGCCCTTGATTGATGACATTCAAACCGCCGCCCAAAGCTACCCCTACCCGTCCGAGTATAAAATGCTGCCGGGGCCAAACAGCAATTCATTTATTCAATGGATATTGCTTGAGGTACCTGACATCGGTTTCAGTTTGCCCACCAAGGCGATAGGCAAAGGCTGGATGATCGACGAACATAAACTACTGCAGAACACTAACTGAGCTTTTCGAGTGCATCTATGAGCAACACTGAACCGTCCGAGTCCGAGCTGATCGAAGCCCTTGCCGCTCAAAATAAGGCCGGCGAACTCTATACACCACCCAGCACTCAGATCGGCACCTTCAACCTTGATCGCGCCTACGAACTGCAGCGCGCCTACGTTGCACAGTGGCAAAAACGCGACAGCATCGGCGGGTTCAAAGCGGCTGTTACCGCGCCACCCATGCAGAAGAACTTCGGACTACCCGGCCCGGTGACTAGCGTTTTGTTTTCAAAAGGCAAGCGCACCAACAGTGCGAGCTTTCCACTTCAAGACTATCGCACGCTGTTGGTCGAAACCGAGTTGTCGTTTCGATTAAACGACTCAATCGACTCACCCCTAAACAACATTGATGAGGTCCGTGCCCTCGTTGCGCGCTGCTCACCAACCTTCGAGCTTGCCGACCCTGGTTTTGGCGCGGCAAAATTCACTGGAGAAGACCTGGTAGCCACAAACATCGCCTGCGCCGGCTGGATAGAGGGCACTCCTTTCGATTGGCAAACCACAGATCTCGATAAGCTAAGCGTTACTCTAAAACGCGGCAGTGAGACGCTGCACACAGAGTCCGCGGGCTCGGTTATGGACGGCCAGTGGCAGGCCCTTTTGTGGTTGATCAATCAAACCGTAGGCCAGGGCTATACCATCACGCCAGATCACGTGCTGCTCACGGGTGCGATCGGCGCTGCACATCCCGGCCAATCCGGGCACTATGAAGCAGACTATGGCAGCGCCGGTAGTATCGCGTTTCAAGTCTCCTAGCACTAAAACAACAGATTGGAGGTATAGGTGAGCAACGTTCAAACAGACGCCGTGGCTGCTCTGGCCGCACTTGGGCAAAGCACTCGGCTCGAGTTGTTTCAGACATTGGTTAACGCCGGCGCCGAAGGCTTGTCTGCCGGTGCTATTGCCCGGCAACTAGGGGTAAGGCAGAACACCCTGTCCGGTCACCTGGGCATTCTGGAACGAGCCGGCATGATCACCCACCGTCGTAGCGGCCGGTCACTAATATATAGGCACAGTTTCTTTGGCATGCGCACGCTACTTAAGTTTCTGGTTACCGACTGCTGTAACAATCATCCTGCAGTGTGTAAACCTCTAATCGCTCAGCTTGAGCGCGCGGCCCAGCCAGGCCCCTCAACTGAAAAAGAAGTCACTCCAAAAGAAGCTACACCAATCGAAGCGACGCCGGCATAACCAAACTAGTTAGGTTCCGCACCTGCACTGTCATCAACCCCGGCATCAATCTGGGCATCAACCTCTTTACCAATCTCTTCACCAGCCTCTTCACCAGCCTCTTCACCAACTTCGGTATCAGAACGCAGTTCGCGCAGCCGCGAATCTGGCGCTGCACCAGGAGGTAAGCTGTTCACTGATCGCTCCAACCGATGCAAGCCGTACCCGGGGGGCGCAGTTTCTACCAGCTTTTCGCTGCCAATCTTAACTTGGTTGTAGTCAGCAGAACTGGGAGATTCAGAATAATCAGCGGCATCACTCGCGTAGGCGTTTGTATAGTCGTCCTGGATCGGGGGCAACGTATAGGTATCTGAAACGCCAAGATTGTTATACGCCGATGATTCGCTGAATGACTCAGTAGATGTGGTGTTTGCGATTTCGCCGAACAGCAGGTCACCGTCTTGAATGACGAGCCAGGCGTCAATGAAACCCGCACTGCGCGCCTGACTTAGCAAGCCCTCGGCACTGGATCGATCCGATACTGGCCCTTCAACCACACGGTACACAAACCCGATGGGTGACTCGGAAGGTATGATGCTCAACTGGTAAAAATCTGCAGCGGCCTGATCGCGCACCTTTTCTGCGCCGCGCAGATCACCAAAGCTGCCCAACGACACCCAGAACTGCTCGGCCGCCCGGGCCGTACCTGCGCCCAGTATGGCAACTGTGGCCAGCACAAACCCCAGCACCCTCGTTCTCGGAAACTGTAGAAGTCGTCCGCTATCCATTGTTCGGAACTGCATAATCCGCCTGTTGTTATCCTAGCAACATGATCATTATGCCTGCTGCAACGGCAGAACCTATAACCCCCGCTACATTGGGCCCCATGGCGTGCATAAGCAGGAAATTTTGCGGATTAGCCTCAAGACCCACCTTATTGGCCACCCTGGCGGCCATAGGTACGGCGGAGACCCCGGCGGCGCCTATCAGTGGATTTACCTTGTTGGTGGGGCTCAACACATTCATCAGTTTTGCCATCAGAACGCCGCTGGCGGTACCGATGGCAAAGGCGACTAAGCCCAACATCAGTATGCCTAGCGTCGACGGCACCAGAAACTGATCAGCCGAGAGCTTCGAGCCGACCGCCAGACCGAGAAAAATGGTAACTATGTTGATAAGTGCGTTCTGGGTGGTATCGGACAATCGATCCACCACACCCGACTCTTTCATCAAGTTGCCGAGACAAAACATACCGAGCAAGGGCGCGGCTGATGGCAACAAGAGGCCTACCAGCAGCACCAAGACAATAGGAAACAGAATGCGCTCGAGCTTGCTCACTTCTCGAAGCTGGGTCATTACAATCGCGCGCTCGGTTTCATTGGTAAGCGCACGCATGATGGGCGGCTGCACCAACGGCACCAAGGCCATATAAGAATACGCGGCCACAGCAATGGCCCCCAGCAATTGCGGGGCCAGTTGCGAGGCAACATAGATTGCAGTCGGTCCATCCGCCCCACCAATAATGCCAATGGCAGCGGCCTCGGTTAACGTGAATTCCAGGATGCCAAAGTCACTGAGCGCAACCGCGCCCAGCAAAGTTGCAAAAATACCAAACTGAGCGGCTGCTCCAAGAAACAGTGTTTTCGGATTTGCGAGCAGCGGACCAAAATCGGTCATCGCGCCTACACCCATAAAGATAATCAGCGGAAAGGCACCGGTTTCAATACCCGTGGAATACGCGAGATACAAAAGGCCATCGCCGGTCGCAATCTCTGCACCGGGGATGTTCGAAAGCAATCCGCCAAATCCGATAGGCACAAGCAATAAGGGTTCAAACTTTTTGCCAATTGCGAGGTAAAGCAAAAGCAAAGACACAACTATCATTGCGCCCTGGCCCAGCGTCATTTGGGCAAGCCCGGAGGATTGCCAAATTAGGTTTAACTGATCCACAGCTAGGCCAGCTGCACCAGTGTGTCACCTACCGCCACCGCATCGCCTTCGCGCACGGCCACTGAAGTTACTTGCCCCGCTTGCGGCGCCACCACTTCGGTTTCCATCTTCATGGCTTCAAGCACCAGCAGCAGATCGCCCTCTTTAACTGTATCGCCAGGCTTTACGTTGATCTTGAAGATAGTACCCGCAAGCGCAGCCGGTACGGCGGCACCCGCACCCCCTGCGGCAACCGGTGCGGCAACAGGGGCTGCCGCCGTGGGAGTAACGCTTTGCAGTTCGCCACCTTCACTCACTTCAACCGCATAGGCTGTACCATTAACGCGCACGCTGTAGGTTGCAGGCTCGGCTGAAGATCCAGATGCTGCTCCTGCTGCCGCTGCAGCACCAGCGGTTACGGCCGCTGCGGAGGCAAGTGTGGGTGCAGGTTCAAACGCATCGGGGTTGTCACGGTTTTCCAAGAACTTGACCGCCACTGGACCAAACAAGGCATAGGTTAAAACGTCGTCAATTTTTGACTCAGCGACTCTAATGCCACGCTCTTTGGCCAGCGCATCAAACTCTGCGGTTAGAGAATCCATTTCGTCGTCAATAAGGTCCGCTGGCCGACAGGTAATGGCCTCGGCGCCCTCAAGCACCTTTGTTTGCAGAGCGGCATTAAGCGGTGCTGGTGTATCGCCATACTCACCCTTAAGAACACCCGCGGTTTCTTTGGTAATGTTTTTGTAGCGCTCACCGGACAGCACATTAATAACCGACTGCGAACCAACAATCTGCGAGGTGGGCGTAACGAGTGGAATAAAGCCAAGGTCTTCACGTACCTTCGGAATTTCTTCCAGCACCTCGTCCAATCGATCTGTTGCGTTTTGTTCGCGCAATTGATTCTCAAGGTTAGTCAACATGCCGCCAGGCACCTGAGCAACCAGAATGCGTGAATCTACGCCGCGCAGCGCACCCTCAAACTGCGCGTACTTTTTACGCACTTCACGGAAGTAGCTGGCGATCTCTTCAAGCAGCAACAGATTAAGGCCGCTCGGCCGTTCGCTCTGTTCAAGTATTGCCACCACGCTTTCCGTGGCGGCGTGGCCGTAGGTCATACTCATACTCGAGATAGAGGTATCTACATTGTCGATGCCGGCTTCTATAGCCTTGATACAGGTGGTGGTCGCCATGCCCGTTGTTGCGTGGCTTTGCATATGAACAGGAATCGACAGTGCCGATTTCATGCGGCTTACCAGCTCAAACGCGGTGTAAGGGTTAAGCAAGCCCGCCATATCTTTGATGCAAATAGACTCCGCACCCATATCTTCTATGCGCTTAGACAGGTCGATCCACAGGTCCATCGTGTGCACCGGGCTTACGGTGTAAGAGATGGTGCCCTGGGCGTGCTTCTCCATTTTCAGCACGGCCTTGATGGCCGTCTCAAGGTTGCGCATGTCATTCATGGCATCAAACACGCGGAATACGTCTACGCCGTTTACCGCACAACGCTCAACAAACTTCGTCACTACATCATCGGCGTAATGCCGATAACCCAGGATATTCTGACCGCGAAACAACATTTGTTGCGGCGTTTTGGGCATGGCGGCTTTTAATCGTCGAATTCGTTCCCAGGGGTCTTCTCCCAGATAGCGGATGCAAGAGTCAAAAGTAGCGCCACCCCAGGATTCAAGCGACCAAAACCCCACCTCATCAAGCTTGGGCGCTATGGGCAGCATGTCTTCGATGCGAACACGCGTCGCGAGCAAACTTTGCGATGCATCGCGCAGCACCACATCTGTGATACCAATGGGTTTACCTGTCATTCGGCCCTCTCTTTATTTTTTTCGGTGCTGGGCGATCGCGCCAGCAATCGCAGCTACAACCTGTTCGTCTTGTTCTTGTTGGGGGGGTGCTAGCGCGCTCACTGGCTGCAGTCGCTGCGCCACGGCAGACATGGCTTTAGTGGCAAATACTAAAAGCGTCAGAAACACAAACACCGTACCCATGCCGATAAGCATGAGGTCTAGGCCCTGACCGAGCAGTGATTCTACCTGCACAGGGTTGTCTGCCGAGCGTCGGCCATGCTATCGAAGGTTGTGATTTGCCCGCCCCAAGTCAATTGGTTTGACGACTCGTATGGCCGCTTTCCAAGCCCAATTTTGACTCAATTTGAGACGCTTTGCAGGCCCTAAGGCTTGATATGAAGCGTGAAATTTTGCGCCCGCCGGAGCGAGCCCTAGAGGGGAGCGCCGTAGATCTCTACTTCCGCCAGCTGCAGATAGTCGGCACCTGCAAGCTGAACCCGGACATAGCGGCCATTTACGCCAAGCGCCAGGATCTCGTCTGCGCCTGCTGCAAAGGGCACGCTGAACGCTGTCACCGCAGGATTGGCAAGCTGCGCCGTCAGGCTATCACTTCCGAACGGCTGGTCAGAGACCAACACATAGAAGTTACTTAGTGACTCGCTGCAGCAGTCAGTGCGGTTATACAACTCGATGCGTTGAAGCTGGTAACTATTACCCAGATCAACCTGCCACCAGGCCTCGACGTCGAGATCAGTGTGGATGAGTGAGCCCGCTTCGAAGTTGCCATCGCGATTTCCATCGTTCGCCCTGTCAGCGTCGAGGAAACTCACATCTGCAAACACCGATGACTGGCTTGCAACCCCGCCGAGCGCGAGGTTCGTCGGCGCGGCGCCATCAAACACGGTCCACTCAAAGCTAACGTCGGTTGGCTCAATACCATCGCTGACAGTTGCTTGAACATTGAAGGTACCTGCAGTTGTTGGGGCGCCAGAGATCGCACCGGTGGATTCATCAATCGAGAGCCCTGCAGGCAAGCCTTGCGCACTAAAGCTAAGTAGATCGCCATCCGGATCAACGGCGGTGAGCGTGAGATCGAGACTGTTACCTAACGAGCTGCTCTGCTCTCCAGGATTCATCAGTGCCGGCGCAAAATTACTGTTGCCCGAGAGCGCCACACCAAACACCTGCACTTCGGCGAGCTGCAAATACTCCGCTCGCGACAGCTGCACCCGCACGTAACGGCCAGTGGTATTTATAGCTACCGTACTTGGGCGTCCGCCAGTACCGGCCACAAAGTAGCTCGACACACCAGGCGTCGCCCGCACACTATCGAGGGAGCCCGTAGGAATAGGTGTATCAGAAACCAGCACATAGAAGGCACTTAGCGCATCGCTACAGCAGTCTTCACGATTAAACACGCGCACGTCCGTGAGCGAGAAATTGCCTGTGAGGTCAACTTCCCACCATGCGCTCGAATCAAAATCTGTGTGCGAGACAGACAAAGCCGCAAAGTTACCGTTGGTGTTGCCGTCTACCGCTTTAGCAGCAGACAGATCAACCGGAATGTTCAAGTCTGAAGACTGCCGCGCTGGTTTGCCAAGCGCCAGATTTTCGGCAATGGCTCCACTGCTCACCGTCCAGGAGAAATTAACATCGGTGCTGCTTGTACCATCGCTTGCCGACACAGATACAGAATATCCGCCAGGGGTAGAGGGTGAACCACTGATCACTCCAGAGCTGGCCGCAAGCTGCAAACCTGGCGGCAAGTTTGTCGCCGTGAACGTGATTGGATCCAGTTCAAGATCAGACGCCTACAACCCAAGATTTACCTGAGTTCCTAGCTGCGACGCTTGACTACCCGGGTTCGTCAGACTCGGCGGGAAGTTGGTCGGCCCTCCTGCGGCTCGTTCTCTTTGTTGTCTGGCGTCGATATGGCGTCGCGATCAGCAAACCGATCGTTCATTAATTGACTTGACAAAATACAGAAGAAGCGCCCAATTGACGAGAAGCACCCTGTAAGCAACCTTAGCGGGTGTTTACACAAATCGAGGGGCGGACTTAAGAAGCACAAACAGATTAAATACAAAGTCTTGGGGAAGTTTGTTGCAGGGGGTTCTCGTCTCGCTCGTTTCGCTTCGCGAAACGAGTTGGCGCGCCCGGAGCGATTCGAACGCCCGACCCCGTGGTTCGTAGCCACGTGCTCTATCCAACTGAGCTACGGGCGCCTGAGAGAGTGTTTGGTGCACAGCCTGGGTGGCTGTTTTAAGCCCAAAGGTCACCGATGTCGCCACCGGCGCGGTATTATCTGGAAGCGGCCCCCAGCGGTCAACAGCCTCTTCATCACCGAGATTCAGAATGCCCCAGCCCACCGGCGATACCTCGCAAACCGAGCACCCGGCAACCCCTGTTGTGCCCGCTGAACCTCATGTGGAAACTGAGGAAGAACTGGCTTATGCCAACCGGCCGTTCCGAGGTTGGCTGCTGCTTGGGGTGATTGGCATCGTCGTTTTGGTGCTGGCCCTGGTGAGTGCCCTTGTGGATTGGTGGGTGATTGGACCGTTGGAAGGGCGGGTTTTGTAGCGGGAGGAGCTCTGGTTGGAGGGGTCGGACGGTAGAGGGGCCTCTCGCGTTTTCCGAAGCGGAAATTGCTGGCGGCTCTCGAATCTTGGAAGGGTTTTCTTTTTTCGCTGGGAGCGAAATAAGTTGGCGGAGAAGGAGGGATTCGAACCCTCGATGGGCGTTAACCCATACTCCCTTAGCAGGGGAGCGCCTTCGGCCACTCGGCCACTTCTCCTTGCAAGCCGCACGCGGCTGCCGGCGAAGTGTACCAGCAGTGTGCTGGGGGTTTAAGAGTTTTGCCCCTTCTATGACCAGCTATCACACAGCAGGACAGACGGGGTAAGGCAGGCAGATCAAGTCGTTGTAGGGCTCTTGATAGCAGCAGGTTTGCCAGTAGTAGGTTTGCCAGCAGCCGGCCCATCAACAGGAGAATTTGGGCCTCCTGGGGCGCCCTCTTTCTGGATACGTTCGTAGATTTCTTCGCGATGTACTGCCACGTCTTTGGGGGCGTGAACGCCGACGCGTACCTGATTACCTTTGACGCCGAGCACCGTTACGGTGATCTCGTCGCCAATCATTAGAGTTTCCCCAATTCTGCGGGTAAGTATCAGCACTATGAATTCTCCATGACCCTGAACACCTAATAAGGTTCAGCCGGTCTTGTTCTTTTTTTCCGTTGCAGCGGTCTATCTGTAACTATAGTTCCAAAGTATCAAGTTTGACCCAAATTCGGAGGATACAGCGCCCCCAATCGTAAACTCTAAGCTAACGATTGACCTGTTTCTCCCCTGAACATATTAGAACCACCTGAATATGCAAAAAGAGGCTAAAAGTTCGCCGAAGTCAGTCGATAAATCTTCTATGAAGCGTCAAATTTATGACACTGCGGGCCCGTTCTCCAACCCAAACGCCGAGTGGATCGCGCGCACCGCAAGCTCCAGATAGCGCTCAGCGATCACAACTGAAATCTTGATTTCAGACGTCGAGATCATTTGGATGTTGATGTTCTCTGCCGCCAGGGCGTCGAACATTTTGGTTGCCACACCGGCATGAGAGCGCATTCCTACTCCAACCACCGACACTTTCGCAATTGAGTCATCGGACACAACTTCGCGAGCGCCAGTAGCTTCGCGAATGGGTTCAAGCAAACTCAATGCCTGGTCAAAATCGGCGCGGTTCACCGTAAAGGTAAAGTCCGTTAGCCCATCGGCACCAATGTTCTGCAGAATCATATCGACTTCGATATTTGCCCGACCAACAGGACCAAGAATGCGTGAGGCAATACCGGGTATGTCCGGCACGCCGAGCATGGTCAGTTTCGCTTCGTCCCGCGTATGTGCAAGACCCGATACAATCGGTTGTTCCATAGCCGTCTCCTCAGTAGTGATCAGCGTCCCCGGACCTTCTTCGAAACTCGACAGCACTCGCAGCGCGACCGAATATTTCCCCGCAAACTCAACGGATCGCGGATGCAGTACTTTTGAACCCAGACTGGCAAGCTCTAGCATCTCTTCGAATGTGACGGTCTCGAGACGTCTGGCTTCCTGAACGATACGGGGGTCTGTGGTGTAGACGCCATCAACGTCGGTATAAATCTGGCACTCGCTAACATCAAGTGCAGCGGCCAGAGCAACGGCAGTAGTATCAGATCCACCTCGACCAAAAGTCGTAACTTCGCCTTCTGCGGTTACTCCTTGAAAACCTGCAACGATCGGAACCTGCCCCGCTGCAATGGATGCCCGCAGTGTCTCTTGTTCTATATGCTCAATTCGCGCCTTGGAATGGTTGGTATTGGTCAAAATTCGAACCTGGGATGCCAGGAACGAACGAGCATCAAGACCTAGCTCCTGAATCGCCATACTTAACAAGGCAATGCTAACTTGCTCGCCTGACGCAAGCAGCACATCAAGCTCCTTAGCGGCAGGGGTTTTTGACATCTCCTGAGCGAGCGCCGTAAGTCGATTGGTTTCACCGCTCATCGCCGACACTACTACCACTACGTCGTCACCGTTGTTGCGGAATCGGGCAACCCGCTCGGCGACTGCCTTAATCCGCTCCGGCGAACCTACCGAAGTGCCGCCGTATTTCTGAACATAGAGAGCCACTAGCTACCGAGTGTCTCACTAACCCAGGGAGCAACAAGTTCGAGGGCCGCTGGCAACGCGTCAACATCACTACCACCACCAGCACGGGCCATGTCCGGACGGCCGCCGCCCTTCGCGCCAACTTTGGCACCGACCAGGTTAACGGCATCGCCCGCCTTCAATTTTTTCGTGAGGTCCTTGCTAACGCCGGCAATCAGGGAAATCTTGCCGTCTTCCACAGCGGCAAGCACCACAACGCAGCGTTCAAGTTTGCTCTTTAGATTATCAAGCGTTGACATCAACGACTTGCCGTCCCCTTCAACACGCGCCGCTAACACTTTAACGCCGGCGATCTCGACGGCCTGGCTTGCTAAATCTGCGCCCTGATTCGCCGCCATGGCACCCTGCAGTCGCTCAATTTGTTTGGACAGATCACGCTGCTGAGCTTGTAACGCCTCCACTTTGGTAACTACATCGCCACGGTTGCCGCGCAATGTAGCCGCAATGCGTTCCAGCATCCCCTCACTTTCATTTATGTACGCGTGGGCGTTGGCGCCGGTATAGGCCTCAATGCGACGAACGCCAGAAGCAATACCTGTTTCTGCAAATATTTTCATAAGCCCAATATCGCCGGTGCGTTGAACGTGGGTGCCACCACACAGCTCAACCGAAAAACCGTCTCCCATACCAAGTACCCGCACTTCGTCGCCGTACTTTTCGCCAAACAATGCCATGGCACCCGCCTTGATCGCATCATCGTAGGCAAGCAATTGGGTAGATACTTCGGAGTTGGCAAGGATCTGCTCGTTAACCAGCGTTTCAATCTGCTTGAGTTTCTCCGGGGCCACCGGTTCGTTGTGCGAGAAATCAAAACGCAGTCGAGTTGCGTCCACCAGCGATCCTTTCTGCTGCACATGCTCACCCAGAACAGCGCGCAGCGCAGCGTGCAGTAAATGGGTTGCCGAATGATTGAGTGCTGTCGCCTGGCGCTGCTCAACAGAGACACTGGCTTCAACCTGATCACCGAGTGCAAGCGTGCCCCGAACGACACTCGCCTGATGCAAGTGCTGGTTAGCGCTCACAACGGTATCTGAAACACTAACTTCCCCACCAGGGCCCCTTAGCCGCCCGGAATCACCAACCTGACCCCCAGACTCTGCGTAAAACGGGGTTCGATCGAGAACAACAACGCCCGACTGGCCCGCGTTGAGCGCTTCAACCGGCTTAACCTCACCGTCGTCTTCTGCGACGTACAAATTGAGTACCTTGCCTGCACCCTCGGTACCTTCGTAGCCAAGGAATTCGGCCTTCGAATCAAGTCGGATTCGCTGCGCCAATGTTGCATCAAACTTGGCCGCCGCCCGCGCGCGATTGCGCTGCTCATCCATAGCCGACTCAAAGCCTGCCATATCGACGGACAGGTTACGCTCACGGGCAACGTCCGCCGTAAGGTCTACGGGAAAGCCATAGGTGTCATACAACTGAAAAGCCACATCGCCAGGAATCTCCTTTCCTTTCAGCTTGCCGATCGATGCATTTAGCAGCTCCATGCCCTGACTCAGCGTTTCACTGAACCGCTTCTCTTCTTTAGCAAGCTGATCACCGATGTGCTTCTGTTGGTCACGAAGTACCGGGTAGGCGTCACCCATTTCTTCGGCAAGCGTGGGCACTAGTTTATGGAAGAACGCACCTTCAATGCCTAGCTTGTGACCATGGCGAAGCGCCCGCCGAATAATTCTGCGCAACACGTACGCCCGATCTTCGCTGCCAGGTAAAACGCCGTCGGTGATCAAGAACGCAGAGGACCGGATGTGATCTGCAATAACCCGCAACGACGGGTTAGCCAGCATCTCTTTTGTATCAGATATGCCAGCAAAATCGGCAGTCTTCTGGATAACGCCGCGAAACAA
>CAZFIA010000029.1:0-33778 GCA_964519335.1 uncultured Pseudomonadales bacterium | reverse complement strand
CGTTATGGTACAAAAGCGTGGGCACAATGACGTTGCCACCGCCGATGCCGGCAAGGCCCGAGATCAGCCCGGCACCCGACCCCAGGAGGGCATTTCCGGTCACGCCCGGCATCTCCCGCCCGGCTGCGGGTTTCCAGTTGGCGAGCATTATCGCCGCCACGGAGAACAGAAACAGGGCAATAAACCCGCGGAGTACAGCGATTGGCAGGCTGACAGCCAGCCAGCCTGCCGCAAATCCGCCCAGTACCAGCCAGGGCGCGAGACTCTTCACGAGTTCCCATCGGACTTTACCTGCACGGACCTGGGTCCGTGCAGCGGATAGGGAGGTGAAAACGATCACCAGTAGGGAAGTGCCCAGTGCAAATAGGGTGCTCTGGCCTGGAAAAAGCCCCAAAGCGTCAAACAAAAGGACAAGCCCGGGGACCATCACAACCCCCCCTCCAATACCCAGCAAACCCCCTAAAAATCCCGCCAAAGCCCCCAGTAGGACGCAGCAGGTGAGAAGCGTGAGAATTGAGAAAATATCGGGCAATTGCAGTAAAGTAGGCGCAAATCCGGAGTTTACGCAGTTTGCTGGAATCGAGCCAAACCGCGTCAATTCTCGGGTCCCGCAGAAGTGCCGCAAAGAGCACCGGGCGGGAATAGCTACGCACTGGATATTTCTGCAATGGACACTCGCGAAATCCACATCCGGCCTCACCAGCCCGCCGCGGCCAGCCCGTGGTGCGTGGTCTTGGCCGCCTGTCTGATCCTGAACTTGTTCGTAAGTCTGGTCGCCACGGCCGCCGAACGAGTGAGACGCATTGAACTCGATAATGGTGACCTGTACGAAGGACAAATTGTTAATGACCAACGCAGTGGTCAGGGCACCTATTTGTGGAGCGACGGGCGCAAGTTTGAGGGGCAGTTCGCCAACGACCGCATGCAGGGCGAGGGCACGTACAGTTGGCCTGATGGTCGCGCTTATACCGGAGAATTTGTCGCGGGCCGACGCGAAGGCAAAGGAACCCTGACCTGGCCTAACGGCGATGTTTACATCGGCGATTTCCGCGCGGATCAGCGCACGGGTAAAGGCGTATTGCGCTGGGCTAACGGAGATGTTTACGAAGGCGATTTTGTTGAAGGGCAACGGACTGGCAGCGGCGCGTTGCGCTGGCAGAGTGGCGAGGTTTACCAGGGTGAGATCAGCGACGGATCACCCAGCGGTTTTGGAGTGTTCACCTACACCGATCAGCGTAAGTACGAAGGACAGTTTGCAGCCGGCAAGAAACAGGGCGAAGGGCAGATGACCTGGAGCAATGGCAATCGCTACGTGGGCAGCTTCGATAACGATGTACGTACCGGACTGGGTAAGTTTTATTGGCGTGATGGCACCGTTTATCGCGGCCAGTTCAGTAATGACAAGATGGATGGCTACGGCATTAAAGACCAGGCAGATGGCAGCAACTTGTTTCAGATCTGGCAATCCGGAGAACTCTACCAAACGCTCACGCTACTCGAGGAACCGCGCTGCCGAATGGTTTTACAAGATAAAAACTGGATGTTTCACAGCGACGATTGTGTCAATGGGCGTGCCCATGGTCGTGGTACCGCAGTTTCGCTCGACGGTCAGCAAGTTATTCGCGACGCGTACCTTATTCTCGGCAATCTAATCGCCGGCGAATACATTAGCTTGCAGATAGCACAACGCTGAGTACGACTTTCAGGTGGAACTTCCCGGGTATCAGATAGAGCGAGAAATTGGCCGCGGCGGCATGGCCCGCGTCTATCTTGCTGTGCAAAAGAAGTTTGGCCGGCTGGTCGCGCTCAAGGTGATGTCGGCCGACTACTCAAAAGATCCCAACTTTCGTAAGCGTTTCGTCCGCGAAAGTCGCATCAACGCCCAGCTCAGTCACCCCAACATCGTGCAGGTCTACGATGTAGGACTGCACGAGAACTACCTCTATCTGGTGATGGAGTACCTGCGTGGTGGGGACCTGAACGACAAGCTAAAAACCGGTTTGCATATTCAGGATCTAATTCGAGTAGTACGAGACATCTCGCGCGCTCTCGATTTTGCCCACGACAAAGGCTATATCCATCGAGATATAAAGCCGGAGAACATTCTGTTTCGAGAGGACGGCAGTGCAGTCCTCACCGATTTTGGTATTGCCAAGGTTGTCGACAGCGGCGCAAACCTAACGCGCCACGGCACGGTGGTAGGTACGCCGCAATACATGAGTCCCGAGCAAGCGGCGGGCCGTAAGCTCGACGGTCGCTCCGATATCTACAGCCTTGGTGTGGTGTTCTATCGCATGCTTACAGGTGATGTGCCGTTTAAGGCCGATTCAGCGGTGGCGATCGGTATAAAACACCTGCAAGACCCTGTGCCCAAGCTGCCCACGCACTTGAGCGCGTTTCAAGACACGATCGATCGGTTCTTGCACAAAGACGTTGAGGAGCGTTTTCAGTCCGGCGAAGAGATCAACGCCGAACTCGACGAAATTCATGCCGAAGGTCTAGTGCCCAATTCTGTTCTCAAGAACGAAGTAGTTACCACGGCCGAAATTGCGGCCGTGGGCACCGATGGCACTACCAAAGTCGGCGAGCCCATTCGGGCAGAGCGCGAGCACGATGGTAGTTCAGGTTCCTCTCGTTCTACCGGGCTGCTGCTTGCGCTGCTGTTTTCGCTTGGGCTGGGTATGTTTATGATTATCCCAGGCAGCCCTGGTGCGCAATGGCTCGAAGAAATTCGTGGTCCAGGTGCATCGCCGCGAGCCCGCGCATGGAGCAATGCGCAGTCGCTTGCCACTGATCGTAATCAGAGTCTTACTTCGGTGATGGCGTCGTACCAGCGCGTGCTGGATATCGACCCAGATTATCAGCCCGCGCTCGAAGCCGTTGCTGGCCTGGCGGATCGCTGGAAAACTGAAATCGCCGACAACATAGAGCGTGGCGATCTGGCGCTGGCAGAAGCAAAGCTCGAAGAAGCTAACGCGATTCTTGCTGAAGATGACGAGCTCTTCGAACTCACCCGTAGACTGAGTAACAGACGACTTGCAGTCAAACTCGTGGCCGAAGGTAAGGCTCAGTTGCAATCTGGAGGCGAATCCGACAACGAGGCCGCGCGAACCGCCATACAGAACTTTCAGGAGGCGTTGCGTTTGCATCCCACCAACGTGGAGGCGAGCGCACAACTTGACCGGCTAGCAAAGAACTTCACGCTGTTAGCCGAAGAGTCACTGTCTGCGGGTAATGTTACGGGAGCAATGGGCTACATCGATAGCGCCAGCGCAGCTAACAAACAGCTACCCGAGCTCGATAATGTCCGATCACAAATTCAGCAGGTGACTTCTGTTGATACCGAGATTGACCAGCTACTACAACAGGCGCGCGATTATCGAGCATTGGGTTCGCTTGTTAATCCGCCCGGAGCCAATGCTGCCGAGTTTTATCTCCGAGTATTGGCCACGGACGAAAACAATGTGTTTGCTCGTCAGGGTCTCGCCGAAGTCGAGACCCGAGTTATCACCAACGCTAACGAGCTGCTGGCCAGCGGTGATCTAGAAGCCGCCAAAGCGCTGTCTGAACGAGCCGCCGTTGTCGGCCTGGACGACCGATCGGTAAGAACCTTAAAAGCGGCCGTTAACGACCAGCTTGATCGTTCTGATTCGGTAAAATCCATGTTGGTAGAAGCCAAAGATTTGATGTCACAGGGCTTTCTGACAGAACCTGAAAACAACAATGCGGTAGCGCTGTTACTTAACGTATTACAGTTACAACCGAGCAATACAGAAGCCAAAACGCTGCTCGAATCGGCCGCGCAACGCCTCGCCTCCGTCGCCCAGGAAGCCTACGACGTTGGACTCACCGAAGAAGCTAACAACTACATGGATCTTGCTCTGACGATAGCCCCAGAGGCCGCAGAGTGGCGAGTAATGCGCGATGAATGGTCAAGTCCCTGAAGGCTTGATCTTCGTAAGTCTCGATGACGGGGAAGACTTTGCGCTTTCCCAGCGGTTCAGTATAGGCCGTCATCAATCAAATGATCTGACGCTCATCGGCACCGACTTGCTCGATCACCACGCGCGTGGCCAACTCGACGAGCGTGGCATCCAGATTATCCCCCTGAATAATTCAAGCCTTGAAGTGAATGGTCTGATGGTGTCTGAACCCTGGCGACTTGTACCTGATGACGTGTTCAAGGTTGGTTCGCAACGTTTTGCAGTAACAGATAACGCTGAGGCGCCCAAAGAGTCGCTTGATTGGGCAGTGCACTACAAAGGCGAAGAGGTAGAAATACAGGGCGACGTAACCATCGGTAGGGGTTCATCTGCCGGCATCAGCTTTAACAACGCCCATATCTCTCGCGAGCACGCGCGCTTGTTTGTGAGTACTGGCAATCTCTGGTTGCTTGATCTGAATTCGGCAAACGGCACTTTCGTAAACGGTAAGCGTCTGCATGGTGGGTGCCGTTTGTTTCACGGTGACGAGCTGTCCTTCGACCAATTGGCTATGCAGGTAGTGGGGGAAGGTCAGGATTTAATGTCAGAGCGAAAACGAGAACCCGCTGCTCTTGCAGCTCCTCTGCCCATGGATCCTGGGGCTCTTGATCCGATGCCCGGTACGGTTGAAATGCAAGCTATAGAGCTGCCCGAGGAAATTAAGAATCGCCATCCGGAGTCACCCGGTTGCTATTTGATTGGCCAGGCACCGCCCGTGTCAGGCTCGGTGTTTGCTTTGCGCTTTGGTACGACGGCGATAGGCCGAGAGGGCTCTGCTGACATAAATATCGACGAGCCGAGCGTTTCCGCCCGTCACGCCGAGATTACTTATCGCGCAGACCGCGTTGCCATAGCCAATCTGTTTTCTACCAACGGTACCCGGGTAAATGGCCAGGCCATTGATAACGTTGTGCTTGCAGATGGCGACTTGATAACGGTGGGTAACGTGAGCTTTTTGTTGCGTGAGACGCTGGCATCGGAGGCACCTGTTAAAAAATCAGGATGGATAGAGCGGCTGCTGGGTCAATCTAAGTTTCCGTTTAGCCGCCGATTTCATCGTCTATTTCATCGTCTATTTCACTGGCAGAGTCCTAAGCAATTATGAGCGTAAAAATTCCGTTTCGACACGAGCTTGATTTTACCTATCGTCAGATCGACACCATTGCACCCGGTATTCGCCGGCTGGTTGCTGAAAACCCCAGCCCCTTTACGCTCCATGGCACGGGCACCTATATCATTGGGCAGGGTAATGTTGCCGTTATCGATCCGGGTCCTGCCGATTCAGCTCATATAGAAGCTCTGGTTAAGGGGCTCGCTGGCGAGACCATTAGCCATGTGCTGGTTACGCATACCCATATGGATCACTCCCCAGGCTGCGCACTGCTGCGCGAGCATACCGACGCACCAACCTATGCTTATGGCCCGCACGGCGCGGGCAAACTCGAGGCAGGCGTTCAGGTAGAAGAGGGCGGCGACATGGAGTTCTCGCCCGATGTACGTTCAAAGGATGGCGACATTATTGAAGGCGATGGGTGGTCTGTGGAGTGTGTTTACACCCCAGGGCATACCTCGAACCATCTGTGTTTTCAGTATAGAGAGCAAAAAGCGCTGTTCACGGGCGATCACGTGATGGGCTGGTCAACGAGCATTATTTCGCCACCCGATGGCGATATGGGCGACTACCTGAATAGTCTCGACAAGCTTTTGCAACGTGACGATGAGATTTACTGGCCAACGCACGGGCCCAGCATTGAAGACCCGAAGAGCTTTGTGAAGAAATTTATCCAACATCGCCAAGAGCGTGAAGATCAGATCGCGGACTGCCTGACACGCGGTCTGTCTACCATCGAAGTGATGGTGCCTGACATGTACACGGGCCTGGCGGAGTTTATGTATCCAGCAGCGGCGCGCAGCGTACTGGCGGCAATGGAACACATGGCGAACAAAGGCACGATTGCAACCGATGGCGCTATCACCTTGGATGCTACCTATCGTTTGCCTTCTTAGTTTCTAGCCAGAGTTTCTAGCCAGCAGACACCGCAGGTTTGTCGGTTTCTTTGTCCTTTTCTTTATCTTTCGAAGAGGTTTGTCTAGCGGCCAGGGGTAACTGCACTACAAAGGCGACGCCGCTGCCGTCAGACAGATTGTTCGCCTGCACAGACCCACCGTGATACTCAGCAATCATTCGCACAACATATAGTCCAAGCCCAAAGTGCAATTGCGAGTGCTGGCCGCGATGACTCACCATAGAGTCAAACAGAGAGTCCTGGACTTCGGTGGGTAGCAGCGGACCGCGGTTGGCAACGGTGATGCTTAGAAAATCACGCCCTCTGTCGAGCTGTACCTTAATGGGGCTGTTTACCCGGTGAAAATCTGTCGCGTTATCTACAATTTTGTCCAGTAGTTGCTCGATGCGGTAGTCGGCTACTTTTGCGAATACTGGAGCGCGCTCGCCGCGGTAAACAAACTCGGTGGCCGCGTGGGTAATTGAACAGTTTGCGACGTAGCTCTTAAGAAGCTCCTGAATGTCGAGCACTTCAAGATCTTCGGCCTCGAGTGCCTCTTCAAGATTTGCAGCATCTGCCAAATTTTGCACAATTGCACCAATGCGCATGACACCGCGTTTTGCACTCTCAAGGTACTTTGAGGAGCGGATGTCGGGATTTTCTTCCGCAAGGTTTTGCAGTGAGGTAGAGAGCGTGTTTAGTGGATTGTTGATCTCATGGCGCAGGGTTCGGGGCATGTTTTCCAGAAAACGGTTATGTTGATGCAGTTTGGTGAGCATGTGTGAGACGCTGCGCGCCAGATCGCCAATCTCATCCCCTGCGTGCATTTCATTCTTGAGCTGATCGGTTTTCAGTCGACCGTGTTGATCGATCGCGGCACTCGCCTCGCGTCGCAGTGAGCGAATGCGCCAGGCCAATCGGCCGGCAAAGGCGAGCAGCGCCACAAATACCGCCAACAGACTAAGCACTGAAAAGAGGATGACCTGTTCAAGTGCAGTCCGCTGAAAACTGAGTATCTGTTCTGTGTCCTGTTCAACAATGACGGTGCCCAAAATCTTGTCCTTCGACACAATGGGGTGGGCCGCCATGATGACTTCCTGTTGGTCTCCCACCGGACGCATTAGCCAGTCTGGATCGCCCGCGAGAGACGATTCGATCACTTCGTCGACGCTTAAGGTTTCGGATTCTGAGGCGGGCCAATTGTCGCCAGTGACCAATTTATGGACGTAGGGCCGAAGCTTGCTAAACCAGCGTCTGAGTGCTGAACCCAATTCGTTGGGGGGATCAGCGGGAACAGATTCGCGGATGCTGCCGGTCTCCGCCCGCACTCTTTTTTGCGAATCTAGCACCATGATACGCGCGCCGGCGTAGCCCAGGCCTTCGATGATGTCGAGCAATTCTGCCGATCGGAAGACCACCAGTTCGAAACTCTCTTTCCCCGCGGTAGGCAGAGTTTGAGTGATATGTTCAACCTTTCGCTCCAGCGGATCATCAACATCAATCCACATCACCGCAAAGTAGCGCAGCGAGCCCAGCGTATCTAAGGGCAAACGAAATTCGATTTCGTAGCCCGTTTGAGTTTCTCTGGAAAAGCCCTGAATGTTGGTCGCAGGACTTCCGTCCTTGGCGCGTCGCCAGTCGGATTCGACCTCGTACGCACTCAATACCCCAGCATCGGGCAAAGCGAGGGTAATTCTTCCGTCTTCGCCATCGTTGCGGATAAAGCTAAGGCGCACGTGATCCGCAGTGTCGAGGCGCAGAGTCGTTGCGTCTCGATAGAGTCGGGCATCATCGGTGATGCGCATAAACCCCCATAGCTGGTCTGCTTTTTCACCCAACACCAGTTCAAAGGAACCGTCCTGGGGACGTTTCTGTCGATCACCGCCAAACTGCAGCAGCCGGTCTTCCAGTCCTTCGCCCCAGTCTTCGACGCTGCCGTCTAGCCGGGCGCTGGCCTCTACCGGATAGGCATAGAGCGCCTCGTAGTCTTCGGTAGAAATGGGGAGATCGCTGAACAGGGAATCGCGACCGTTGAATAGCGTAGAAATGCCTTCGGCCACAAGGGCCTGAGTGTTCAACTGACCTTGAATGAGCAAGTCTTCCATGGCCACGAGTTGTCGGTAGCTAAACCAGGGAATCACCAGCAGGGCAAGACCCAGCAACATCAGCTTGGTGCCAAGTCGGGGGCCTCGATAGCGATCGAAAAGCCGCATAGCCTGGTTATCCTGCCGACCAGCGGTAGCCAAAGCCGTATTCGCTTTTGATACAGCCGAAATTCTCATCCGCCCGTTCGAATTTTTTGCGAATGTTGCGCATGTGGGTGTTGATTGTGTTGTTGGTGACCAAACTTTGCATGGTTGCGTTCATTAGTGTTTCGTAGCTCACCGCATGGCCGGGCACCCGGACTAATTTCGCGAGCATTCGAAATTCGGTGCCCGAGAGATCAATACGATTGCCGCGCCAGGAAACCAACAACGCCTCTTGATCAAGCGTCAGGTCACCGATGCGGCGGGCACTGTCACTCGCAAGCTCTTCTGAGTCGCCGCTGGTGCGTGCCTCGTTAATTCGCAATAGTGATGAAATACGTTCGGCCAGGTACTCAAGTGAGATGGGCTTGGGCAGGTAGTCCCAGGCACCGAGTCGCAAGCCCGATATTTTGTCTATTTCATCGATGCGCTCGGTTAGAAAAATCACCGGCAAGGTTGGGGAGCGCGACAGTAAATCGCGACAGATCTGAAAACCAGCATCTACTTCGTCACCCAGAATGATATCGAGTATGGCCAGGTCAGGTAGGTGTTGATTGAAGCCTTCGATGGCTTCCATGCGGGTGCCATAAGCGGCTACTTCATACCCTTTTTTGGTGATCGCATCGGCGTAGTTGGCGCGCTGATCCGGATCGTCTTCAACTATTGCTATCGTTTTTGCCATACTTGCACTCTACTGCACTCTATTTATTCGATCTCTAGATACTTGCACTTGGTAAGTGGACTGGGTGTTAGAGTCTCGTCCTTGCTCCTTGATTTTAAACCCTTTTTCCGGCGGTAAACAGCGTGTTGAACTGGTTTTCTGAAGCCTCCCTGTTTGAGCTATTTGCGCTGGTTACGGGGCTTGGCGCCGTTATTTTGCTTATTCGGCAAAATATCTGGACCTGGCCGCTTGGATTGCTCTACGCCACAGTCAGTGTATGGGTGTTCGCCCGCGACGGGCTCTACGGCCAGCTGCTGCTCCATGTGTTCTTTGTGGGCATGAATCTCTACGGCTGGTGGTACTGGACCCGGGGTGGCCAGCAAGAGGGAGATAGCGTTCCGGTTATCCGTCTTCAAACCGAGGGTTATCTGCTCGCTTTAGGCTGCGCCGTCATGGGCACTATGCTGCTGGGCTACCTCATCAACGCGGTCGGCGACGCTGCCTTCGCCTGGCCAGATGCAGCGATAACCGCTGGCAGCTTTGTGGCCATGTATCTGCAAGCGCGCAAATACCTTGAGAGCTGGGTGTTCTGGTTTGTGCTTAATATCGGGTCCATCGCCCTCTATCTGGCGGCGGGTCTGAATTTTTATGCGCTGTTGTATTTGGTTTATCTGGGTTTAGCTGTAGCGGGGTATGTCGAGTGGCGAAGAAGCGCAAACAGAAGCGCAAACAGAAGCGCAAACAGCTCTTTGTAGTTACCGGCCCCGAAAGCACGGGCAAAACAACGCTGGCGCAGTGGCTCGCTGAGACCTTTGCGGTACCGCTGGTGCCTGAGGTGGCACGGGATTATTTGGCAGAACGCACGCGCTACGACTCAGCGGACGTTATCGCTATTGCGCGGCTGCAGCAGCAAGCGGAAAACGCAGCACTTGCCGGTCCAGAACCTATGGTGGTGGCAGATACCGATTACCTGATTCTCAACCTGTGGTGGCAAGAGCGGTTTGCTGATGCGCAGGGTGAATTCACAGCAGTTTCACCGGAACGGGCGACTACCGATGTAGCCTACTTGCTGTGTTATCCAGATCTCGACTGGCAGAGCGATCCGTTGCGGGAAAATCCGTTTGATCGCGACCGGCTTTTTGCGATTCAACTGCAGATGCTCGAGCGCCAGGCCGCGCAGTTCCGGGTGATCTGGGGGCAGGGTGAGTTCCGGCGTCGGCTCGCGCTAAATTATGTCGAATCCACGCTGCACAAGTTCGGCGCCAAAAAAGTCGCGTTGTAAAACGATCTCGTCGCGGTTGTTACCTGTGGCTAGTTGCGCACAGGCCCAGGCGTACTCGCGCCATTGATACCAGATTCTCGCGTCGTCTAGCCCATCGCTTGTGTAATCGGGGTGGGCGTTGTCGTGGCAAAGGTTATAGGCCGCGAGCGCTGCACACGAAAAGGCGGCACGATCCGCTTGTAAGTTGTGCTCGCGCAGGTAGCCATCACAGAGCGTGACAAGATCAAACAGCGGGTCGGCGACAGCAACCGTTTCCCAATCCAGCGTGACCCAGTGGCGATCTGTAACCAGCAGGTTCCAGGGGTTTAGATCGAGATGGCACATTACCGGGCTGTGCTTGGGGTCAGGGAGCTCCGCCACCCAACGTTCCGCCGATTCTTCAGAACCACTCGCGAGTGCCAGATCTGAGCCTATATGCGACCTCAAGTCGCCCTTGGAAACATTGTCTCTCGCTAGTTGGGCGAGTGCAGAGTGGAGCCTTGCGAGATAAGCGCCCAGCGTCTCTGCAGCGACGCCTGGAGAGGTAGCGAGTAGCGGTGCGCTGATCCAGCGACTGAGTAACAAGCCTTCGGAAACGCCGGTAGCGATAACCGGGGCAACATCAAGCGTCAGGCCGGCGCTGGTTTTTGGGAACACAACCGAAAGCGCACTCAGTAACTCCTGTTCGCGGTTAAAATCTGTTTCATTCCCACCTGATGCGATGCGTAACACATAGCGATCCCCGTTATAGCGCAGCCGATAGTTGCGGTTGCGGTAGCCGCCGGCGAGGTACTGCTCGACCTCGACTTCAGCAGTCGGCCAGCTTGGGCAAAGGAGCTTACAGGCTGACTCAATCGATGCTTGTTCAGACTCTGAGACCGACACGCGCTTGATTCAGTTGATGCCAACGGCAAAGGACAAGGCCTGACCGATTTCTTCGTGGACCAGTAAATCGGCGATGCCGTCTAGCGGCGTGGGATCGCGATTCAAGATGATGAGCTTCGCGCCCAGGTGCTTCGCCATTTCTGGGAAGCCAGCAGCCGGGTGTACCGTTAGCGAAGAGCCTATAACCATGAAGGTGTCGCAGGCCTCGGTGGCCGATTGCGCTATCAGCATTTCTTGTTCTGGCATTGCCTGGCCAAATGACACCGTTGCGCTCTTGATAATGCCGCCGCAGGCGCTGCAAGGCGCGACATTACCCAGCGTGCGAAACTGTTCTTCCAGATCAGCCATTTCGTAGCGTTGATTGCAGGACAGACAGGTGGCATAAGTCGCGTTGCCATGCAGTTCAATAATTTGCTCGTCAGGAATGCCTGAGTTTTGGTGCAGGTTGTCTACGTTTTGAGTGATGAGATGAGAACAGGTCCCGCGTTCAACGAGTCGGGCGACAGCCTCGTGGCCTTTGTTGGGCGAGGCGTTCTCCATTAACCGTTCGCCGTCGAAGCGTCGCGACCAGGACGTTTGTCGAACCTCTTCACTGCTCACAAAATCCTGGAACATGATGGGTTTCATTTTGGTCCACAGTCCAGTGCCCGGACTGCGGAAATCAGGGATCCCAGACTCTGTGCTGATGCCCGCACCAGTGAATATCACCAATCGCCTGGCATCATCTAGCAGTGTGCGCAGATGCGAAAGAGTGTCGCTTTGATTACTCATGTTTCATGTTCTACGGTTGCGTTCGTTAAAAACGCCGCTGGCGCTTTGAGCAGGCCCCGGGCGATCTGGCGCGCGCAGCTGCTGGGATCGAGATGGCTGGTGTCCACCTCTATGTCATAGGCGAGACCATGCGCGTGCACGGTTTCGAAGTGTGAAATGGCCGTGCCAGGGAAACGCCCCGGGCGTTTTGCCTCGCGCTCTTCAACCACACCCCGGGCGCAGCGAACGCCAACAAACCAGACGTCTAAACCTGCCAGCACCTTGCGGTAGTCGGTAAGGTATTCCGGTTTAAACAAGAGGTCATCCACCACAACGTTAACGCCCTGGCAGGCGAGCTCTGCAACAGCGCGGCGCATCGCCCGTAACACAGCCTCGCCAAATTCTCCAAACCGAACCTCGGTCACCCGCTCGCCATTTAGATCCACGGGCACGATGTTGAGACCCTGGTCTCCCGGGGTGCCCGGCGGCGAATTCAGCCCCCGGACCTTGCCTGGCAGTCCATCTCGAAACTGATCCAGGGCGACATGCTGCCAGGGTTCCTCGAGAATGCGCTGGAGTGTCAGGGCGAGGGTTGTCTTGCCGGAACTGCTTGATCCGTTGAGCAGGATGACGCGGCCCGGGGCTTGAGTTTTGGTTTGCTTGTTCACCCGCTGATGTTATCGAGCTAGTGTTGGCTTCACAATTCACAGAGAACCCCGAATGGATAACTTTCGTGCCGTTTTAGGCATCGTGGCACTGCTTGCTTTGTGGTTTGCGCTCAGCGAAAACCGGGCGGCTATCCGTTGGCGAGTGGTAGCTGCCGCACTTGCTTTGCAGACGGGACTGGCGCTGCTGTTTCTGCGTGTACCGGGGGCCGCCGATGTCTTCCTGGCCCTCAACACGGTGGTAGCGGTGATGGAGCAGGCGACTCGAACCGGCGCCGAGTTTGTACTGGGCTTTCTCGCGAGCGATACCGCCCCCTGGGAGGGCTCGCAGGGGCAGGGCCAGTCGCTTTATATTCTCGCGTTTCGCGTGCTGCCGCAGGTTTTGGTCTTTTCTGCCCTGGTTGCGGTGCTATGGCACTGGCGGGTGCTGCAACTGTTAGTGCGAGGCTTTGCCTGGGCGCTTACTCGAACGCTGGGGATTGGTGGCGCGGTAGGCACTGCTGCGGCCTCCAGTATATTTCTGGGCATGATCGAAATGCCGCTGTTAATCCGAGCCTACCTGTCACGTTTGCGCCGGGCTGAACTCTTCACGGTCATGTCGTTGGGTATGGCAACCGTGGCGGGCGCGATCATGGTGCTTTATGCAACGGTGCTTGGGCCCCAGGTGCCGGGCGTACTGGGTCATATTCTCGCAGCTTCAATGCTCAACGTAGTCGGCACGCTTTTGCTAGCCGAGCTGCTAATACCGGGTGATGCAGACGTAACCACGGCCGAAGATGCCGATCTTTTACAATACAACAGCACCATGGACGCTATCACTCAGGGCACTACAGACGGCCTGACGATGGCCGCAAGCATCGGTGCAATGCTGATTGTGCTCGTCAGCCTGATTGCACTCGTGAACATTCTGCTCGGCAAGGTTTTTCCGGATGTAACGCTAGAACTATTACTGGGCTATGCGTTTGCGCCGGCAACCTGGCTGATTGGCATTCCGTGGTCAGAAGCGAGTGCAGCCGGGTCGCTGCTCGGTACCAAGCTCGTCCTGAACGAGCTAATTGCGTTTTTCCAACTTGCGGCCTTGCCCGAAGGCACACTGAGTGAACGCAGTACGTTAATCATGACTTACGCACTCTGTGGTTTTGCCAACTTTGGCAGTCTGGGCATTATGCTCGGAGGACTCAATACCCTCGTACCCGAGCGCCGTCAGGAAATACTCGAATTGAGTCTTAAGTCGCTGGGCAATGCCACGGGCGTTGCCTTGCTAACAGGAGGCCTTATCGCAGTGATAAGTTAGTTGGCGGCGAGCGAGACGTTGCGCACTCCGGCTAGCCGCGCCGAATCCATCACCAGCACCATGGTTTCGGTGCGTGATTCGGAGTGAGGCTGGATGATCACCGGTGCTTCAGGATTTTCAGCATGCAGACGTTCGATGTTAGAACGCACGTTGCGCGGATCAACATCGCGTTGCGCAATTTGAATGCGATCGCGACTGGTAATCCGAACCACAATACTTTTCTTGTCGGGGTCAATGGTCTTGGGCTTGTCATCATCGGGCTGGTTTACATCCAGGCCTTCTTCCTTCACAAACGTGGCCGTAACAATGAAGAAAATCAGCATGATGAATACAACATCGAGCATGGGCGTCAGGTTAACTTGCGCCTCTTCTTCTTCTTCTCGGGTGCCAAAACTTCTGCGCATCGATTTCCCCTCAAATGCTGTATATGTCCTGCGTGAATGGTACTAAGACCGCTGTGTTGTTGCCAGTGTTCACTCGGCCTGGCACTTCTAGTAAGGTCGGCCTGAACATGTGGATCAAAACAGGTTGACCCTATGATTATGCGAGTTCTTACCGGGGCGCTATTAATCAGCGTGACGCTGCTTGCCAGCGCCTGTGGGGGCTATTATCGCGATTCGCCGCGCCGGACCGTCGGTGAGGCGACGGATGATCGGGCGATTCATACCGCGGTTAAGACCAAGCTCGTTAGCCACGGCGAAACCCGGGGCTGGAAGATCAACGTCGGCGTGTTCCGCAGTACCGTCACGCTCGATGGCTACGTGACCTCAGAGGAGGAGCGAGCAGTAGCGCTGGCTCTGGCTCGGGACACAAGAGGCGTCATAAAAGTTGACGATAAATTGGTTGTCCTACCCGAGCGAACACGCTGAATGGGTCCAAGATTCCCAAGGACCCGGGTAAAAAGAGTTTTGCACATATAAATTCATTGGCAGCGAGCCATAAATTTACAGACAGCGCTTTACGTTATTTCGCTAAATTTCTGATTTATAACGATAATATTGGACTAGACACGGACAAGCCACTTGCGCCGATAGGGCCTCGGCAAGGTTCATCGCTTTAATCCCCAGAGTTATCCACAGCCGCTAGCCAATCCCGGGGAGGCAAGAACTCTCGGCTCAGTGCCGCTTCTGGCGAATCTGGCTCCGGTTGATAATCGTAGCGCCAATGAGCCTCTGGCGGCAGGGACGCCAGCACAGACTCCACCCTGCGCCCGGATTGCAGGCCGTAGCGGGTGCCACGATCGATAGCAAGGTTGAATTCGGCGTAGCGACCGCGCCGATAGCACTGAAACGACCGCTCGCGAGCACCGTAGGGTGTTGCTGCCCGCCGTTCGAAAATAGGTACGTATGCGAGTGCCAGGCCATCGCCCACCCGCCGCAGCAGCGAGAAAGCCTGGGCAAAACCGCCTTCAGTCCAGTCGTCGAAGAACAGCCCGCCAATACCGCGTGCCTCGTTTCTGTGATTGAGCAGAAAGTACTCGTCGCACCGAGTTTTCATCGCGTGGTAGTGGTCTCCTACGGCCGCGTATGCGGTTTGGTGCCAGTGCGTTGCGTCCTCGACAAAGCCGTAAAAAGGCGTCAGATCAAAGCCGCCTCCGAAGTACCACACCGGTTCCTCGGCATCCACGGCGAAAAACCGAACGTTCATGTGCGTGGTGGGAACATAGGGGTTGTGTGGGTGCACGATGACTGAAACCGCGAGGGCTTGAAATGGCTTGCCTGAAAGCGCTGGATTGCGCTCTGTTGCCGCTGGTGGCAATTCAGCTCCCACGCTGTGGGTAAACTGAACCGCGGCCTTTTCGACACCAGTCTGAGTGTGGCTGCCGTCCCAGGGGTCTGCCAGCACCCTCGGCCGAGCCAACCCACCGCCAGGGGTCTGAAGTGCCTCGCCAACAAATTCCGGGACTTGATCTCGCGTTTCGCCGTGATAGCCGGTCGCTGCCAGCCCGCCAATTGTCGTGACGAGGGAGCCTTGGAGCGAGCTTAGGTAGGCACGCACCAGCGTGACATAGTCGTCAATGGTGGTGGCAGATTCGGCGGACAGGTCTGGATCCATAGCACTTCGGTTTCTTCATCAAGGCGCTAGTTTACATGTAGAACCCGTCGCACATCGGCTCCTTAAAAACGCTAGAATTGGGGGATACGCCGTGACTACTGAGGTCAGATTTTATGGATTTTTCATTCTCCGATGCCGATCGTGATTTCCAAAAAGAAGTCCGTGGTTGGCTCGATACCGCCTGGCCCCAGGAATTGCGGGATCGCTCAGCCAAGAGCGCGATGCGAAGGTTATCGAAAGACGATCACGTGCAGTGGCAAAAACGCCTCAATGAAAAAGGCTGGGCTGCTACCAACTGGCCTGCAGAACATGGTGGCGCCAAGTTTACGGCAACCCAAAGCTATATCTTCGACCTAGAGCTTTCTCGGGTAGGCGCTCCGGGCGTTATCCCGTTTGGCATGTCGATGGTTGCGCCGGTGATTATGAAGTTTGGCACCGAAGAGCAAAAGAAAAAGTATCTGCCCGATATTCTGGCAACCAACGTCTGGTGGTGTCAGGGCTACTCCGAACCCGGCTCTGGGTCTGACCTTGCGAGCTTACGCACCAAAGCAGAAGACAAGGGCGATCACTATTTGGTTAATGGCGTAAAAACCTGGAACACGCTTGGTCAATACGCCGACATGATTTTCTGTCTGGTGCGGACCAGCAACGAAGACATTCGGCAAAAAGGTATTAGCTTTTTGCTGATCGATATGACGACACCTGGCATCAGCGTCAAACCGATTATCACCCTGGACCAGCCCGCCGACGGCTACCAGGAAATCAACATGATCTACTTTGAAGACGTGAAGGTTCCCAAAGAAAATCTGGTGGGCGAAGAAGGCAAGGGTTGGACCTGCGCAAAATATTTGCTTGAGTTTGAGCGTGGCAATGCTTACTCACCTCGATTGAAAGCGGGGATGTCGCACATCCAACAGATGGCGGCGGCAGAAAATACAAGTACAGGCAAAAAGCTCAGCGAAGATCGCGATTTCATGCGCCGCTTTAATGATATTGAAGTGCAAATATTGGCGATGGAATTCACCGAGCTGCGCATTTTAGGGTCGCTGTCTGCGGGACAGAATGTGGGTCCAGAATCGTCCATGCTCAAGTGCCGGGGCACCGAGCTACAACAGGCGCTCACCGAGCTTGCCGTTGAGGCCATTGGCTATTACGGCGCACCACTGGATCAGTCGTTACCGGTAGAGGGCGACAACTTTCAGCACGTGGGCCCAGAGCATGCAAACGGTGTCTCCCAGGACTATTTCAACCAACGCAAAGTGAGTATTTACGCAGGGTCCAATGAGATTCAGCGCAACATCATGGCCAAGTTGGTCTTAGGTTTGTAGCAGCACCCTGGTAGCAATCGGCTTGCAGCCGATTTTACTGCATCGCTTTAGTCACTCGATTAAAGCGGTCCTCCAATTCCTTATCGTTGGCTGGGCCAATTACTACCAGGGCCCAGACGGGGCCTGGATACAGTGGTCGCATCAGAGAGCGTAGTTTGAAAACTGACGGCCTAGCCGTCCACTCCTGGGCGGCATAGTAACCGTAAGCCACGGTGACCTGAGATGCAGCAAAGAGTCCGGGCGCTTCTTTGTTGGCGTCCCCGGATAGTTTCCCGTCGTTAGAGTCTTCATCTTTAGGCTGGGCATTGACGACTACAAAATCCAGCTGGCCCAGACCGGGTAGCAGCTCGTTTTCTGGGTTGATCACTTCTCGTGCCTGGGTTTCTCTTACATAACCCCGCAAGCTTAGATAGTGCTGATCACTCACCGCGCAATCGAGGATGTATTGCGCTCCAGAAAAGTTAGCAGGTGCCGGGTGGGGGCGTGACCCCAAAAGCGTCTCGTCTAGACAGAGCTTTTGTGCCGCGTCTAGTTGGCGTTCTGCAATCGATTTGCTCGCCCCGCCGGCGGTGAGTTGATTCAATCCCCAAACGCTTCCGAAGCCAACAGTCAATGTCAGGGCTGTGGCTAGAAGGGTAGTTGTGGGGCGCTGCTGTAAACTGGCTGAAGAGTACTTTGCGGACTGATCGTCGCCCAGGTCAGTGCGGCCAAGCCAGAAAAACAGCGGCCCGAATAGCAACACAAATAGCACCCAGCCTACCCAGTTATGGTCGATAACCCAGGGATGCTGCAGATCCAGATAGAGTGCAAGCAGCGTTATGGCCGAGACACGCAGCCAGTTGCACAACAGCGCAAGCGCAAACGCTAGTGCACCAATCGCTGCCATAGCGCGAAGAGATCGCCGCGCAATGAATCCTTCAATTAAGGTCAGTGCCAAAGCCGTCTGGACAAACTTCAATCCAGCGCAGCCAGCGGCTATCTCGAGCGCGCCCTGGGGTACAAATATCAAGTTGTCCTCGACAAACACAGGCCAGCGACCGCGCTGCAATAACCAGTTAACAGCACTTGCCGTCAGCGCCTGCAAGCCCGGCACAATGACAAACCACATAGGGGTTGCCATAAAAACGATCGCGCTACCGTGCAAGGTACGACCCAGTATCGCGGTACCTTGAATACTCACAGACAGGGGGACGAAAGCGGCTACCAACAGACCGAGCGCTACTGATTTGGTGGCAGAGAGGGCTGCGAGTGCCGCGCCCACCAAACCAACCAGAAATAGAAGACCGCTTGCAACACGCCAGAGGGTTTCGGAACCCTTAGCGCTTAGGGCGTTACTACGTAGTGGCTGCGAGCGCCCGATCTGCCAGAAAACATAAATGGTACAGGCGAGCAGCAGATAGCCAGCGTCGAGATCGTTGGGCCGCACCCAGTGGCCGTGCAGCTCGAGAAGCATGTCCCTGAAGAAAGTCCAGCAGCAAAGAATGTAACTGGCAAACAGAATCAGCAAGAAATAGCGTTGTGAACCCTGCTGGAGCGGGGCAATTACGTGTTGCACTGGGCTAGGCGGACTATATTGGGTTGCGTAAACTCTACACAATTTACGATCAGGTAGCCGGATTGCCGAACAACCCTCCCAACACTCCTCCCAACGCTCCTCCCAATGCTCCGAGCCCACTCAGCCTCATTGACACCGGCCTTATCGCGGGTGCAGGCAAGGCGATTATGCAGCTGTATGGCCATCCATTGCTGCACGAGCTCAACTATTTGATTTGCAATTTCGACTATGGCGGCAGAATCAGCACGGAGTTTAATGACACCGTTGCCGCCAACGGCTACAACCTGAAGTTGTTAACCCAACGCTTTGGTTTAGATCCTGCACCTATACGTCAGGTGCGCGACATCATGCGAGAGGGTGGCCATAACCTCATCGAAACTCACGGTTACAAAGGCCATATGATCGGCTATTGCTTATCTCGTTTTTATGGAACGCCCTGGGTGGCGGTTGCCCACGGGTTTACGTCTGAAAACTGGATTATGGAGATCTATAACGCGCTCGAACGGTTCTTACTCAAGCGCGCAGACGCAGCGGTTGCTGTTTCACCCCCACTGTTTGAGACCTTGAGCGCTTTGCGGACTTCAGGAAAGCGGTCAGAACAAACGCATATGGTATTTAACGCAATCGAACTGCAGGAACCGGCAGCACGTGAGCTTACCGAAGAGACCCTGACTCTTGGCGTTATTGGTCGGTTCAGCCCGGAGAAGGGTCAGGATGTAATGCTAGATGCGTTGCCCGCGGTACTTGCAGAGCACCCAGCACTCAAACTGCGGATCATTGGTGATGGCCAGGAGCGAACGGCCCTTGAGGCTCAGGCCCAACAACTGGGGGTGAGTGATCAGGTTGAATTTGCCGGCTGGCGCAGCGATATGCCGATGCAGTACGCGCAGCTTGATGCGCTGGTATTGTCGTCGCGTAGCGAAGGTTTGCCGTTTGCTGTCCTTGAGGCGATGTCTCACGGTTTGCCCGTGATAGCCACCCGGGTAGGGGCCATAGAGCACGTTATAGAAGAGGCAAAGACTGGTTGGATTGTTGAGCCGGGTAACCCTGCCGCTCTAGCCAGCGGAATAAACAAGGCGCTTGCCGATCTAACCGAATTCGCCCGGGTGGGGAAGGCAGGTAGGGCATCGTTGCATCCGAGGTTTTCGCCCGATGAGCGAGCGCGCGCTATGCACGCACTCTATACCGGGTTGGTTAACTCGCAGGCCTAGGATCAGGCTGCGGCTAAGCACTAATCTCCGACAGGATGAAGGTCTGAGGCAGCAGACTCAACAGCGCCAACGCCGCATAGGCGATGGTGGTTAGTATGAGGAACACCAGCAGGGTTTTCATACCCACCCTCATTGAAGCCGCGCTGTTTTCGGTCATAGAAACTGTACCCAGCACTGGAAACTCAGTGAGCTTTGCAATGTCGTTTAGTGACGAGACCGACGGGCGCACCAGATCTAGAAAGATGGGAATGGCGACACCAAGTGCCCAGGAACCCAGGAATATGAGCGTGATCAGCAACGGACGGTTGGGCTCAACGGGTCGCGGCAGTGTTCTCGGCGGCTCAACCACCTGATACTCGTAGCTGCCGTTTTCGAGAGCGTTAGCGGCGGCTACCCGTGCTTCGTCGTACTTATCGCGGAATTCTTTATAACGCTCCTGGTCGGCTTCGTAGTTACGCGTTAGCTTGGCGAACTCATCTTCTATCTGAGGAATGATTGCCACCTGATCACCGAGATCGGCGCGCCGAGTTTCATACTCATCAACCTGCGCGATGCCTGCGGATACATCGGCTTCAGCCTTTGCAATATCCTTGGCAAATTCAGCCAGTGCGAACTGGTCGCCAAACCTGTTTTGGCTGCTTTTGGGGGCGACGAAACCGTCTTTCAGAGTGGCCAGTCGCTCGCGCGTGCTGATTACTTCCGGATGAAAATCGGTGTACTGGAGCACCAGTTCAGACAGGATCGCTTCCAGTTCACGAATTTTCTCTGCTCTGGCGAGTGACTGCGCAGAACTCACACCGGAGCGGCTGTTGAGTCGATCATATTCGCGATTCAAGTCATTGCGGCGTTGTCTGGATTGACGTAACTCGAGCTTGGCGTCTTTAAGCTTCTCATCCATTTTGCGCATTTCTTCGAAAAAGCCACCGCCTTCGCCGGGCATGAGGTCTTTGTTCTTGATCTTGAAAGCTTTTAGCTTCGTTTCAGATTCATCCAAAACGGCGCCGTATTGGTCGATCTGTTTTTCCAGAAAGCTGAGCGCTCGGTCGTTATCTTTCTTTGATTGATTCAATACCTCGTTTAGAAACACATCTAGAAAGCTATTGACCACTAACCGGGAGCGCTCCGCGTCGATATCGCGGTAAGCGATAATGATGTCCTGAGTACCCTGGCGAGTTCCCTGGCGACGTTGTGACGTGATCCACACATCGTTTGCCAGGTCTTCCAGCACGATCTGCTTGTCAATTTCGGTGCGCACATCGAGCAGCATGTCGTTTTCGATGGCAATTTTTTCGAGGTTGTCCGTGGTGACCATTTGCACGCGAGCTCGAGCCACAAGGTCTTGTTCCTTGTTCTCGCCGCCCTGAACCACCAGTCCTTTGAGCGCTGATTCAATAGTGGTCTGCGGATCGACATAGACGCGCGTGTCGGACTGATAAACATTGGGTAAATACCAGGCCATCATCCAGCCGGCGATGCACAGGCCTGCAACCAGAGGCATCACCAAACGGCGCGCTGTGCAGACAAGACGCAAATATTTCAGTGCGTGGAGAAGATAATCAGACAACATGATTGAAGTGTTCCGGTGCTACAAGTTGGCGAAAGTTATCGCGACAAAGTGGGAGAGAGCATACCAGTTGGGTAAGCGTTCGCGTATTTCCACGTCACGGTTTTGTGGGCGGCCACGCACTTTTCTGGGTTTTTCCTTCCTATCTCGGGTTTTCTCGAATTTTCTGGCGTTTTCCCGTGGTTTTCTCGTGGTTGCCACTCTGGACCTTTTAGCCCCTAGTAGCCCTAGTTTCGACCCTGGGTTAGAGCGTCTTTCCTGGCCTTCAGGTTCTGTGAATTCAGTGAATTCTGTGCTATTGGTCACTAAATGCCGGACCTCACGGACACTGCTTTTCGATACTATGCACCGCTCGGTGGCGTCCCCCGGCGAGCTATTGCATTGTATACGCTGTCCAAGCATTTTGTCGGGGTAATCCGGGTTTGAACTGTAAGCACAAGTTAACGATCTCCCCTCCTGAGGACCTCGCTTTGAACTTCTCCGTCAATTATATTGTTCGTTGATTAGAAGCCTCTTTTCATGAACTACGCGGTACGACTTCCCGACCATCGGTCGGTGTTAACTGAAGAATCGCTCGACACAGTTAATTTTGTGGCGTTTGCCGCCCTGTGCTGTTATCTCGTGCTCGCGATCATGCGGTTTCAGGAATACACCTGGATCTCAATAGAAGCCCCAATTATCCCCGTCGTGGAATCCATCATGATTCTGGCATGGATGGGCTCACCGAAACCGCCGGGATTATCGAAGCATCTGCCCGTTCTGCTGCTGGGCATCGTGTATTTCGTCTCAAGCTTGAAGGCGGGCGCCGAATACAGCGTTGAGATCACTCAAAACTATTTTCTGAACATCGCTTTTGTATATGTTGTGCTCGCGCAGGTTGCCGTCGACCCTAAACGCGCAGATGCCACTATGGCTGTGTTCTGCACCTGCATGGGCGTTATATCCCTGCAATGCATTCTGATGTCGATTGACCCCAACCATATGGGCTGGACAGGACTGCAGGCCTGGGAGCGCTTGGATGCAATTCCGGTGATTTGGCAGGTCCGTTACATCGGCACCCTCGGTGATCCGAACGATCTGGGTATGACGTTACTCGCTGCAGTCCCCATGTCGGCCTATCTCATGATATCGACCCGATCCCTCATCATGAAATTGTTTTTCCTGGTGACCATGGGCGCAATCGTTTACACGATCTATCTGCTTAATTCGCGCGGAACCGTGCTTGGTTTGTTAGCTGTCGTTGCCGTCTTTGGTGTCTTACGATTTGGCATCGGTCGGGCGTTGTTGGTGAGTCTGGTTGCGTTACCGCTGGCCCTCGCTTTCTCACCCTCGCGACTCGCAGAAGCCGGTATGGACCAGTCGGCACTCGATCGAATCGATTCCTGGTACAACGGCATGAAGATGTTTGCCAATAATCCATTTTTCGGGGTTGGTAAAGATCAGTACACTGTCTATCACCGCAAGGTTTCCCACAACTCCTGGATCGAGCAAGTAGCTGAATTTGGCATGATTGGCTATCTGCTTTGGAATCGGATTGTTCTTGGCGCTCTCCTTGAAGCCTATCAGATGGTTGCGGCTGATCGCAGAGTCAGGGATGCTGCGGCGACAGAAATAGAAGATAACGCTCGCACCGTACGTATCGCCACGCGTGATGCAAAAAATTCTGGTGAAGCGTTGCCTCCGGCATTTGAAGAGAGCCTGCGAACACCCGCGCAAGACTTGCTGGCGCTTATCCCACGTAAGGAAATTTTGCGCAGCCAGGCGCTATTTCTATCTATAGTTGGCTTGCTGGTTTCTATCTTCTTTATTGATCGGTCGGACTCACTGATTACCTTTCTAGTGTGTGCCATCATCGCTGGCTCGACTATTCGCTACGAGCACCAACGATCAGAGATTGACTGGTTGCCCGTAGCGTTTTGGGTTTATCTGGGCGCCTTCAGCGCACTGGTAGTGGTTTACACCTCGATTCAGATTTTTGTACTCGCCTGATGAATTCAGTCGCAGCCTCATCTTCAGTTTCGATACTGCTACTGTGTTTTTACTTGATTCTATTTGTCTTGGCGGTCGGGCTTGTTATCGCCTTCCGCAAAAAGAACCTGCACTTATGGCTCGACGACTACGCCCGTAGTTTTGCAGATCGAAGGCGCATAGGTCGTGACGCTGGGTTTACAGACATTATGGTGTGCGTAGCGGATCACTTCGAACCTCGCTGGGGCACCAAAGATGAAGCCCTGGAGCAACAGCGGGTGGCCGCCTGGGTCCGAGAACTTCCTATAGCATTGCAGGGGCGGAAAGACAGTGATGGTCAGCTCCCGCAGCACACGTTTTTTTACCCCTATGAAGAGTACAGCGAGAATCTTCTAAACGACCTCACAGAGCTGTGTGCAGATGGCTACGGTGAAATAGAGATTCATCTGCATCACGCACACGATACGGAAGAAACGCTTAAGCTACAGCTCGATGACTTCGTACAAATATTGCATTGGCGCCATGGCGCATTGGGTACCCACATCGATACAGGTGCACCCGGTTATGCATTCGTACACGGTAACTGGGCGCTCAACAACTCAGGATATGACGATGAGCTTTGTGGCGTGAATGACGAGATCAAGGTACTGCTCGACACGAACTGTTACGTCGATATGACCTTGCCGTCAGCGCCATCGAATATGCAAGTCAACATAGTGAACCGGGTTTACTACGCAACCAGTTCCAAAGACCAACCGGCCGGTCATAAAGAAGGTGAATTGGTTGCTGTGGGCGGTTCTGCCCCCTCGGCTGAACACCTTATGCTCATCACCGGACCTTTGGGGCTTAACTGGCAGCGGCGTAAATTTGCTCTGTTGCCAAGAATAGAAAACGGTGAGCTTGCCGGTAATGCTCCTTGTAGCGCACAGCGGGTCGGACTTTGGGAGAAGCTCTCAAGTGCGGTGGTTGGCAAGCCTTCGTGGCGCTTTATAAAACTGCATTGCCACGGCGTGCAAGAGAAAGATCACTCGATAATGCTTGGTGAGGACTGCACCAACATGTACACAGAACTCGAACGGCAATTTCGGGATCGACCCGGCTATCGACTTCACTACGTTAGCGCGCGCGAGATGTACAACATTGCCCGTGCAGCGGAGGCGGGGGAGAGCGGGAACCCTAATCAATACCGTGATTACGTTTATCAGGCCCCGCAGTTTCGCGTTAATGAGCCTGCCAAAGATCTTTCTGCCGGCTAACAAAGAACTTCCAGGTGCCAACGATGGCAGCGACGTTCAACAGCGCAAATCCCATGAGCTGGCTCGCAAGTGGAATTTTTAAACGGGCCAAGTAGCCCATCCAGCCGATGGCCGCAAGGCCAATAAGTGCGATCTGACCGAAGAACACCAGCTTGAAGAAGAGGATGTGACTTAAACCCCACGCACATAACAGCGTTACGATCAGCGCCCAGGGAGCAAGTAATCGAAGCACCTTGTGGGAAACAAACTCGAAGAAAATGGGATTTTGGCTGCGCGACAGCAACCAGGGGGCTAATGCCAGTAGCTGCCAGTTACCCGCGAGGGTTCTGACCTTCCGATAGTATTCTTCGCCCAAACTGTCGCTTTTGGTGTCGTACGCGATCGCTGCACTCTCAAACTTGACTCGATAACCCGCACGGACCATACGCATCGGGATCATCACGTCATCGAGAATCAAGCCGTCGGGTAACTCGTCGATCAGCTCGCGTCGAGCGGCATACACCGCACCCGTGACACCCACCGTTGAGCGATAGCGGCTTTCGTTTTCGCGAATGGTTTTTTCGATGTCCCAGTAACCGCCTTGTGGATCGGGGTCGTCGCCTTCGCGAAACACCAGATTTCCGGTAACTGCGCCCACGCCTGGATCGGTGAAGTGACGAACCAGATTGGCAATAGCATCGGGCTCGAACTTCTGTCGTACATCTGTAAGAACCACCAATTCGGAGCTGGCGGCGGCAAGTCCGGTGTTTAGTGCCCGGGCTTTGCCACCGTTGGTCTCCTGAGCGATCAGGCTGACTCTGGGGTGATCTTCAAAGCGCTGGAGGTGTTCCCAGGTGGAATCGGAGGAACCGTCGTCGACAACAATAATCTCGAGCTTTTCGGCGGGATAGTCCTGCGCCAGCAGGTTCTCAATACGCGCGTCGATGAGCGCTTCGGCGTTAAAAGCTGAAATAACAACAGTTACTGCAAAATCATGATCCTGCGGCTCACCCACAGACTCAGGCTCTGCATAACGTGCAATTAGCAGCGGGTAGCCCACAAAGGTATAGACCACTAGCAGGGCCGCGCTAATAAATCCGAAAACAAGTAAAGAAACTGTCACAAATGGCCGTGTCAGGTGGCGCTAATTAGGGGGATAAGGTTAAACCATGCGTCGATCAGAAGTTAGTCAAAAAATGCAAAAACCGCTTGGTTATTGTGCCGGAACCCTTTGTTTCTCTTAAGTATTCGTAACTGAAGCACAGTATTACGTAATTACTTCGCGGAATGATTAGGGTGGCGCCATAGGTCTCGCGGTGCGCGATCGATAGGCGGCAGGTTCAGGCCCGGGTGCTTGTGGTCTGGTTAACAAGCCCGTCGAGTCCTCGGGCCTGAGCATAAATCTCTAGATAGCGTGCCAGCATCGCTCTGGCGTCGTGTTGGCCTGCAGGGGCGTTCCGGGCGCCCGTTTGATACCCCCGATAACTTGCCTCATTTGCGTAGACCTTGAGCAACGCCGTCGCCAATCCCTGAGGATCGCCGGCTGGTGATAAGAGGCCTGCGTCCTCAGAAACAAGCGCCGGTAGACCACCAACTGACGTAGCGACAACGGGTCGTCCGGCTGCCAGCGCCTCTATAACTGAAACTGGGGTACCTTCGCTATCAGAGGACAAACAAAAAATATGCGTCTCTTGGAGTTTGCCGGGCACATCAGAGGTTTCGCCGTGAAACGTCACTGCGTTTTCTATGGCAAGGTCCCGAGCAAGTTGCATGAGCGTTGCTCGCTCTGGGCCATCACCCACGATCGAGAGCCGAGCCTCCGGCATTTGCTCAACCACCAGTGCAAAGGCCCTAAGCAATAACGCTTGATTTTTCACTGGGGCCAGACGTGCGACATGTCCTATGACGGGTCGACCATCGACAAAGGGTAAATCGGTAAGCGTTCGATAAGGTTCCAGGTTGACACCGTTGATCACCGTATGAAGTTTGCAACCGGGCACACGCTCTTTGTCCCTGCAGTGACTTGCGAGATCTTCTGATACGCATACCACTTGGTCACAGCCCGCATGCCCGATGCGATTGCGCCAGATGCCTTTGGTGCTTACGTCCTCATAGCCATGGCGCGAGTGCACATGGGCAAATCGACTACGGAAACCAACCGACGACAGTAGCCGCCGGGTGCCGCAATAGAACAATGCTGCTTCACCATGGCTATGCACCAGATCTGGTTTGAGTGAACCTAGAGCAGTGCCGAGCTGACGAAGATAGGCAAACTTAAGGCCATCACCGCAGTGGAGCAGTTGGACTTCAACGCCCGCGTCTCGCAAAGGGTCTTCCAGTGGCCCGCCACCACGCAGGGCGATTACCGAGAGCTTATGGCCTTGCTCAACCAGCGCTAGAGTCATGTCTACGACAACGCGTTCTAATCCGCCAACCTTCAGATTGAGCGTTACCATCGTGATGGAGAGGGGTTTCACGCCTCTGCTCGTACAAAGCGTTGCTGTAGATACCTGCGGCCTTCAGCGGGAAAAGCAGGAGAGAAGTAATACATGGCAGAAAACACCACTACATAGAGCGTAGAGCCTAGTGTCGCGCCGAGCAAACCGCCCAAACCATTGGTTACGAAGTGCACGCCAACGGTGGCAATGCAGCAAAATGCCCCTACGAGAAGCATGTAAGCCCAGGGCAGTTTGGCCTTCAGGAGGCGATTAGCGGGGATGATTCGAGTGGATACATACCACAGCATCGTCAACGCTAGTGCGACAATCGCGCCGTTTAGACCGTAGTTGTAGATCAATACAACGTCGAAGATGATGCCGAGGATCGCGCCGATGACTGATACTTTGAAGATCAGCTTGTGTTCGTTGGCGCTCAATAGGTAGGAGTTAAACGCAGATACAAAATTTGAAGCGCAATAAATAAACACCATATACAAAAACGGTTCCGCGGCAGCGCTGTACTCATCACCGTAGAGGAAGCCCACCACGTCGTCGGCATAGAGAACGGTTGGTCCAATAACCAAAAAATTCAAATACAGCTGATAGCGCAGGGTATCTTCGACGATCTTACGGACAACGCTCATGCCCTGGCTCATTGAGCGGGATACCATTGGCAACAGCACCATGTTGATGACACCTGGAACAAGGGTTGCAATGGCGGTGGCCAGTAGGAATCCAACGTTGAAAAATGCAACCGATTCGCTGCTAGAGAACGAGTTCAGAAAGTAAATTTCGGTCTGCGACGCCATCAGATAGGTCAATATGGCGGATGGCGTGATATAGCGATTGTAAGTACGAACGCGATCAAAATAGGAGTCGTGAGTTTTATCTTTGGATTCCTTGCCCCTGTAACCCGACCTTTTTGATAGGAACCAGCGAGTACAGAGGAAGAATCCGAAGCTCACTACCAAGTACTGCAGCAGGTACATCCACAACGGAGCTTCCATGTAAAACAAGATGAGCGTGCTTAACAGGTTAAGCGGTGTAACCATGAAAGGACCGATCGCGACGCCCCAGAATTTCTCCTGACCTTTGAAGGTGGAAACTCTGAGCATGTGACGGGCTCGAAAGTAAAAGCACACCGCTAGAGTCGCGGTAACGAAGGCTCCAAATTGAAAGCCATATTCGTCCCATTGGCTGTTCAAGAAGGCCGCCAGGGCGAGGGGCCCCATAACAATCAATATGCGATTTCGATGATTGGTTTCGAAATAGTGAATAATTTTGCTGGAATCAGGTTGATCGTCTTCCTTGCTCTCCTCTGCGATGTGCTTAGTCACCGACAGTGATAGCCCTTCATTTGCGAAGGCTACGGCGATGCTTACGAGCCAGATAAGAAAAACATAGGTTCCAAATTCTGACGGGCCAAGAGACCGCGCGATGAGCATCGATACTATCAGGCCAACGAAGTACTCTATGTAGTTACTGGAATTGGCGACCAGCAGGTTGCGAACAACCCTCGACTGACGGAGATTGGCTTCGTGATTCGTGTTCACGAATCATCTCCAAACAGATACACAGCAGATCGCCCGTCGCGCCCTGTGAATATCGCAGGTTGGGCCGTCTCGACAGATTGCACAAACTCCCGCTCGGGGGCGCCGAAGGCCCAATCTTCTTTAACGTCTATAGAGGACACGATTACCCAGACGCGCTTGTCACCGTTGAGCAAGCGCTCCGCGTGATTCGCACTGAGGTATTCGGCATTGACGTATATGTCGCGGATGCGATCGTCTTTGTCTTCGTAGATGTATATCTGGACATCTTTTTCATTGCGCAACCAATAGTCGGCTTGGCCAACGTACCAACGTTGCTGCAATACATCGGTAGCCACCACTACATCACCTTGTTGCAGGCGTTCGCGCACGTAGGTACCTACGGAGGCGTGATCAGGAAAGTAGCGACCGTTTTCTATATTGGTGTCGCCGTGCTTGCGAAACGCGGCGGTGTAGCTTCCCTGGGCGAGGTGGTGCGGCATTGTCAAACAAAGAGCGAGCAATAAACCGGCTGTACAGAGCGCTGGTTTGGTGGTTTTTGTACTCAGGATATCCAAAACTACAACCAGAGTATAAGCGGCCAGCGTGAGCATGAAGGGGTAGGTGTGGATTATGTAACGATCTTCGTACCAGCGTCCAAAAATACCAAAGGCAAAGAGATTCAGGACAAAGAACAGCGCTAAAACTCGAATTACCTTGGCCGCAAAAACCTCTTCGCGTACAAGAAAGACACTACTTAATGCACCAAAACGATGGCCAACCAAAAGTGGCGCGAGCAATGCAGTGCCTACAACCACGGGGTACTTCACAAACAGCTGTGCGAGATAGGGAAATACAGCTTGTGCATTGGGATCGGTAAGGTAGCCAATGTAGCTCATGTTTGAGGCCGCAGCACCGGCAATAGCCGCACACAATGCAACCGCAACCGGCACGGCTGCGGCCAGTAGGCAACGAGTAACAGAGACACCCTGTGATGTCACCATGATTGCAAGCAAGTACAAACACATTGTCAGCGCGTAAACTTGACCGAGTACCATATATAGTGTGCCGATCAGAGTGAGCGCACAAACTGCAGAGTTCCAGGGTAGAGATACGCGGGGCAGGTAGCGATATAGCAGATAGGCGCAAAGTATGAGGGCAGCGCCAGCTACCCACGCGGTGACACCATTCAACGCGTTCTCTAAAAGGGGGACCCAAAACAATGCGACGTTACCCAGTGCCGACTCTTTTTCATCGCCATTTACCGGTATGGCGAAATCGTAGTAAGCGCCTTGTACCAATACACCATCGAGATAAATCGCGACTATCGCCAAGGTAGAGGCGATTGCTGCGTCGATCCAGAAGTGCCGGTAGTCCAAATTTCGCACAACAAAATGAGGAAGCAGCAGTAACGAAAGGGCAAACACGCTTAGTATCTGAAACGAGGATGAGAGCAGGAACAGGGTTATAGCCAGCGCCAGTATCGGGATCGCTCTAGCGCGCGACCACTCGATTATGCAATAGGCGGTGCACATGAATAGCGCGACATAAGGCGCGTACATGCGGGCGTAACCAGAGGTAACAGCGTGCCACTCGGACGTTGCGAGTAGCAGTGTGGCAGCCATTGCCACTGCAACACCGAAAAAGCGCCGAGTGCCCAGCCAAATCAAAATAATACTGGCGATGCCAAACACCAGTGCCGGTAGCCGAAAGCTAAGTTCTTGGTCTTCACCAACCACGGTTGCTGCCGCTGCAGCCATATAGCTGTAGAGCGGCGCCCTGTTGTATGACATTCCGCTGGGTACAGAAGGTCTGCCTTGATCGAGAACACTGACGGCGGCGAACGCCGTAGTTTCTTCATCGCCATAGAAGCTCTGATCATGGATGCCAGCAAATCGGATCAAGGCAGCGAGCACAACCAGGCCGCAGACAAGCCATAGCTGCCACTTCGCACGCAGAGCATTTGGTGCTAGCGGCGCTGGGTTACTCATAAGTTGTCTTGTCATCTGGTTCGAGCTCATTCAGAGCGCGATTCACCATCTGCGAAATGATAGATGCGATCTATCACATATTCCTTTTTCGACTTGGCGCTGCTGAAGATGATGATTTCTCCAATGAGACCTACCAAGATGATCTGTAATCCGAAGATCAGCAGCACGGTTCCGATAAGGAATAGTGGCCGATCTGCGAGAGGTATCTCCATAAAGATCTTCTCGAACACCGTCCAGGAAGCGATCACGCCACCAACTATCGAACTGACGGCGCCAATGAAGCCAAAGAACCGAAATGGTTTCTTGGTGAAACGAATCAGAAAATAGATGTTTAGCAGGTCAAGAACCCGTCGCAAATAGATACCGGGCGAGTAAACCCGAGCACTCTTATCGGCTGTGGCCTGGGCAAGCTTAACTTCTTTTACGTTAAATCCCTGGCGATAAGCAAGCAATGGAATGAAGCGATGTACATCACCGTAGAGATCAATCTCTTGTAAGACGCGTTTTGGAAAGACACGAACGGTGCAACCTGCATCTTCGAGATGCAAGCCTGAGATACGATTTACACTGGAGCTGAATATCTGCGATTGCAGGCGGTTAAAAAAGCCGTCGCCCCTGGGGTGCCGGCATGCCACCGCCATGTCGTGTGTGTCTAAAGCAGCCAGGAGTTTTGGCAATTCCAGAACGTCAACCTGACGAAAGCCGGGAAGCGTAAGAACAGTATCGCCCGTTGCGTGTTCTATTCCCACGTTGAGACAGGTTGCCTCACCGTAAGCACGAGACAATTCCACGACCTTGAGATGGGAGTCGCCGTGGCCGAGCACCTCGAGTGCTGACCGAACATCCGGACGGTCACCATCGATAACAAACAGAATTTCGTAGTCTCGGTTGAGATTGTCGAGCCCACGCTTGTATTCACGATAAAGTTCTTCTACCGGATCGTAGCGTTCAGTAATGGGTACCAGGACGCTTAAGCGACCGAGCGTGTCAGTAGTTTCGGTTGTCTCAGCCATGATAAACCTTAGTAAGACTCGCAAGTTGTGACTCGCGATAGTCGATATGGGCGTAATAGAGTTCAGCCAGTATGCCCATGCCTAATGAAAAGCCTGCGAATACAAACCAAAGGACACCTGCGCCGAAGAATATGGATGCTCGACCTGAGTTGATTGCGTGCAACACGCCCGCGACAAAAAAGCCGCTACTGAGGAGCAGTGGAGGGATCGCAAGAAAAGCGAAGAGCTTGATGGGTCTACCTAGCGTAGTGAGCAGTGTGCGAACAACAACCAGATCAAGCAGTACCTTCAGAGTTCGCGAGATACCATACTTTGACTCGCCGTGAATTCTTGCGTGATGTCTTACGGGGATTTCTTTAACCCGGCTTCCTGCGAGGGAGGCCATGGCGGGAATAAATCGGTGCAACTCTGAGTACAACGGAATGTTCTGTATAACCGTGCGCCGGTACGCTTTGAGCGAGCAGCCATTGTCTTTGATGGGTACATTGGTTACCCAGCCAATAAGACGGTTGGCAATCCACGACGGTAACTTACGGCTTAGGAATTTGTCTTGACGGGCCACTCGATAGCCAACCACCATGTCATTGCCGGCTTCGATTTCTCGCAGAAACGCTGGAATATCAGCGGGGTCGTTTTGCAGATCGCCGTCCATCGTGATGATGGTGTCGCCGATTGCATTTTCGATGCCTGCCACCATCGCTGGGGTTTGACCACAGTTTGTTTGCAGAGCAATAACCCGGACGCGCGAGTTTAGCTGCGCAAGTTCCACCAGACGCTCTAGGGTGTCATCTGAGCTGCCGTCATCGACAAAGATGACTTCCCAACTGGAATGATCGACGAGCGCTTGATCGATCGCTTGAAACAACGGCCACGCATTGTCCTGTTCCTCAAACATCGGAACGACTAGCGAAAGCTCTAGCGATGTAGCGTCGGCGGAAGCTGACTCGACGGAATTTGACACAAAAGCTGCTCTATTTAGTGATCGCGCTCACGCTGTTGGTGGCCACAGATTCTGATTCTGAGGGTCTGCAGGCGGCGACCGACTGCATCTAATCGCCACCATATTTCCCAAACGAAATAGTAAATAAGAACAAGTGTTTATGCACGAAACACAGGGGCGTTTTGCAAACCCAAACGAAATTTTTCGCCCCTTAGGTCAGCGTGCACCATAGGGCGGTGCGGTGCCTCTCGTAGTGACTGATAACCCTGTCTAGGTGTGGGGCTGGGCGGCCTCAAGGATTGGGGCGATCAGGGGGTTACCCGACTACCTTTCACAACTATGTTGCAGTTATGTTGCCTATATTGGGGGCGTTAGGTCTGCGCGCTGCCGTTTTGAGGTTTGAAACCGCGCAGTAAATAAATCGCGCCCGGCAGTGACGCTATCAGTTCGAGCAAGTGCGAGGCAAAACCAACGAGAATGAGGGGTTCAAGCGGGAACCCCTGAGGCACCAGCAAAAGCGCCAGCAGGCTCTCACGCACGCCTAGACCACCGACCGAGATCGGTGCGATCACAATGATGAACAGCACAGGGACTAGAGCGAAAACGGTGGCAACGGGCACCGCGAGATCAAACGCATAGAACGTAAACAGGAACACCAGACAGCGGCATATTTGAATGAGCAGGGAAATGCTCATAAGGGCGGACATATTCTTGCTGTGTTGCAGAGCCGCCAACACCTGCTCAATAAATCCAAGGGTTTTGCTCAATAGTCGACGCGCCGTGCTCGCTTGTGCGGAAGCGTCCGGCTGGCGCAGGCTCGAAGGCACCTGTTCGAACAACGATTGTCCAAACAACACAACGACTATTCCGGCGAGAAGGCACAGGTATACAAAGGCGTCAAAGAACCAGGGGAAGGGTAGATCAACAAATTGCAGGGCGAACGCTCCCACGATAAGAATAGACAAGACCCCAAGAAATCGATCGACGATGACGGAGGCTGCAGCAAATTTCGGATCGTCATACATACTGCTGAGCTGCAACCCGCGAACAACATCGGTGCCAATGCCTCCTGGCAGAACGAAACCGGCAAGACTTGAAGAGAACACCATCGCAACGGAATCTGCGTAACCGAGAGTAACGTCAAATTCCCGGGCCACCATTACCATGCGGGCCGCCATTAGCATGCGCACAGATAAGAGA
>CAZFIA010000028.1:19565-34277 GCA_964519335.1 uncultured Pseudomonadales bacterium | reverse complement strand
CTTAAGGATTAAGTTCGAACAAAACACAGGGCAACCTAATGAAATACACCTCAGCCGCCGAAGCAGCCAACATGTCAGGCCTGCGCCTGGCACTCACGATAGGCGTACCCGGTCCCTGGAGCGAAAGCGCCAAAAAAATGTTCGAGTACAAAGGCATTCCCTATGTGCCTGTGGCTCAGTACATGAGTGAACCCAATGAAGACCTTGTCGCCTGGACGGGCGTTCGCAATGCCCCCGTCGCCGTTTGGCAAGACGAACCGGGGCGCAGTAACTATCAGGACATTGTTGCGCTCGCAGAACGGATCAAACCCGATCCCCCCCTGCTGCCACTTGATCCAGAAGCACGTCAAACCGTACTCGGAATTTCGGCGGACATCTGCAGCGAAACAGGGTGGGGTTGGAAACGACGCATCATCATGGGGCGTCGGCCGCGTGAAGCGAGTGAAGGAACATCTTCTGCTTCAAATTCGAAGCTTGATATGAAAGTGATGCAAAACGCCTACGCAGCCACAGAAAACGAAGCTGAGCTGGCGGCCGATTACCTGGCGGCGATGCTTGATAACTTTGCGGCTCGACTCACCCAGCAGCACAAAGACGGATCACCGTACTTTGTGGGGGCCAGCGTAACGGCGTGCGACATCCATTGGGCTTGCTTTTCTGCGATGCTCGAACCGCTACCCGACGACGTGAACCCAATGCCGGATTGGTTGCGGCCTTCCTACGGATGGTTGGGTCCAACGCTCGAGGATCACAAGCATCAGATTTTGCTAAATCATCGCGATCATATGTTCGAGAAGCACCTGGGGCTGCCGTTGGACTACTAACTGTTGAACTATTAGTTGGTTGTTCCAACTGTTTCCCTGTGAAAGCGCGTTATCCAGCAGACACCTTGAGCGGTTGCTGCTTACGAACCCCTTCCACCGCCTCAACGGTTTCTGGATCATCGCGACCCAACCGCCGCCGCGCCAAGGCAATAAATACCGCAGGCACCATGTACAACGCGATGATGGCTGATCCCGCAACCCCGCCCGCAATAGCAGTAGCCAAAGGAGGCCAGAACGTGCCGCCCGATACTATGAGCGGCACAAAACCGCCAATGGTGGTGGCTGTCGTAGAAACGATATGCCGCGTCGCGTCTACCACTACTTCAGTGGTTTGCTCTGCGTCGCCACTTTGTTCAACGCCGCTGGTCTTTAGCGCAGAAAGCACAATGATGGCCCCGTTTATCGCGAGACCCATCATGCCGAGTGAACCGATCAGCGCCATATAACCGAACGGGTAGCCAAACAAACGAACGCCAAACAGCGCGAGTCCGACGCTTAAAAAGGCGACTAAAAATATGAGCGCCGCGTGGCGGAATGAATTTAGCGATAAGGTAACCACAGCAATCATTGCGAGGCCAAAGAGCGCGAAGGTTGCGCCAAGATTGCCGGCGGATTCAGAGCTCTGTTCAGCTTCTCCACCAAATTCTAGGCGATAACCTTCAGGCAAGGCTCGCCCCTCCGCATCTATTCTTTCACGAAACTCCGCCAGCACGCCGGCGGGCAGCACAAACGGCACCAGAAAACCTTGTACCGTACTCAGACGCTCGCCCTGGCGACGATCAATGGCCGCCGCGGTGGGCTCAAGCTCCCAACGCCCAAGCTCATCCAGTGGCACACCCGAAACCGCGGCACTCCCCGGCACTCCGTTTCGACCTACAATAGGCATAGTGGCCAAATCGCCAACGCCATCACGCGAACTGTTATCAAGCCGGACGCGCACCGGAAGTTCTGTATTACCTTCTTGCACACTACCGGCGCGCAAGCCCATGAGCGATGCGTTTAGTCGGGTTGAAAGGTCTCCGGTGGCTAAACCCAGCATGGAAGTGGCATTTTCATCGGGTACAAAGACCAGCTTGGGTTCTGCCGTTGATAAGGTCGCGCGAGTGTAGGTCACTCCTTCTACGGACCCGAGTACACGCCTAAGCTGTTCTGCTTCCTGTCGCAATACGTCCAGATCAGGACCTACAACCCTAATTTCTATAGGAGCATCACGCGGCGGACCCTGCTCGAAAGGTAATGAAAGCACTTCAGCGTTCGGTAGCGCACGAGAAAGCTCAGTCTGTAAGTTGGGCAGAATCTCCAGGGTGGTCTCGGGAGATGATGTATCCACCCAGGCGGAGGCGTAGCTCGCGATACCATCGTTGAGTGAAGTTACGTTGTAGTAAACCCGAGGAGCCCCCTCACCCACCGACCAATGTGTATCCACCACACCCCTAGTCTCGCGCAACACTCGGTCTGCGGTTCGAACAGCTTCTTCAGTTTCCCAAATAGAGGATTGCGCGGGCAAACTAAGCTGTACGTGAAATTGGTTTCGATCTACGGCCGGGAAAAACTGTTGGGTGAGGGTGGGCGCTAGCGCAAAGCCGATGATTGGCAACACAACCGATACCGCAACACCAAGTATCGGCCGACGGAGTACCGCCGCGATGCTGCCGCGATACCAGGCGGTGAGGCGTTGGTTGCTAAAGCCAGATTGCCACCACCGCTTGCCTTTGCCTGGCGGCCAGCGCGCCTCGAGGTAGCCCGCAAGCGTTGGCACCACAGTCATTGCGAGAATAAAGGAACTGGTTACCGCCAGCACGACTGATATCCCAACTGCTCCAGTGAAGTCCCCCACGCCGCCCGGCGCCAGTGCGATGGGCATAAAGGCAAACGCAGTCGTTGCAGTAGAGGCACCGAGAGGCACAATTAGATGGCGAACGGCTCTTGAGATGCCCTCAGCTATTTCGGCGCCTCGCTTGCGTTGTAATCGAAAATCTTCAACCACAACAATCGCGTTATCGATAAGCAAACCGAGAGAAATAATAAGCCCGCTAACCGACATTTGATGCAACGGTATGTTAAGAAACTGCATACCGATAAGCACCATGGCCCCCGAAAGAGGTAGCGCGACCCCTACGGTTAGCGCAGATCGAAGCCCCATGAACCAAATTAGCACTAACATCACAATGACCAGCGCAAACACCAGGTTCATGCCCAGATCATTCATACGCGCGGAAGTGTAATCGTTTTGGTTGTAGGCTACGTTTGCACTGATCCCCGTTGGTAGATTTTTCGAAAACTCATCCACCACCCTCATGGCGTTATTCACAAAGGGACCAATTTGCAAATCGGTTTGCATCTTCACACTCACGAATACAACGGGTTCACCGGCGTGCAGTGCGAGACTTGACGGTGGATCAACACGGAATTTCTCCACCGTACCCAGGTCTGAAACGCGAAGTACCTGGCCGGTTGCTGCCGTTACCAGCGGAATACCCGCCACGCGCTCCGGAGTATCGAGTTCGGCGTCTACTTCAATCAGAAGATCCGTCCGTGCGGCACGAAGACGACCTGCCGACACCTTGGTATCGGCGGCGGCAATACCTGAAGCGACGTCTTGTGGGGTGAGGCCGGCATTGGCTAGTCGAAATGGATCAAGTGACACAAGAAGCTCTTCTTCGGCCTCGCCAAACACCTCTGTTTCTTCGGTTCCCGGTAAATTGGCGAGCCTACTGGAGAGCGACGCAGCTAGTCGTGACAGCACACCCATCTCTGCTGGGGTTTCTAGCTCCCAGTTGAGCGCGATAACCAGTGTCGACGCCAGCGACTGTGTTATCTCAAGATCTGGAGCAACGGTGCCTGCGGGTAACACTTCAGCGATTTCGCCAAGCTTGTCACGCACCTCACTCCATATGCTCTGAACCTCGTCTGCGCCAATGCTGTCGTACAGCTCGACACTTACCAACGACACACCACCTTTCGAGGCCGAACTGAGCTCCTTTACTTCCGCAAGCTCGCGGAGTTTGGTTTCGATGGGCTCGCTAACCAGCGCCTCGACCCGCTCTGCGGTCGCGCCTGGAAAGAAGGTAGTGATAAAGGCGTAGCGTTCTGTAAGCGTGGGGTCTTCCTGGCGAGCAAGTCCGCTATAGGACATCGCTCCAAGCACAGTGACAAAGAGCACCAGCAATATTGTGAGTCGCGGATTGGTGTAAAACGCGTTCCACATCAGTTTTGTGCAAGCTCTACCCGTTGTCCTGGAACAATGCGCTGTACGCCAGTGCGAATTACTCTGTCGTTCGCGCTAAGGGTTCCGCGTACAAAAGCTCGATCGGCTTCGGTGTGCACCACCTCAACCAGATGCCGCTCTACCACGGAATCATTATTCACCACATACACGCCCCAGAGCCCGCGATCACTCTCGGTCAGCGCGCTAAGCGGCAGCCAGAACCCTGGTGCTGCTACTTGCTGTGCTAGCGTGAGTTCGACCACCGCCCCCAGTGGAACCTGCGCATCATCAAGTTCGAGCACAGCGGTCATAGTGCGCGTCGCGGGGTCAATCTCCGGAGGAATCGCACGCAGCCGTGCCGAAAAATTCTTGTCGTTCCAGCGCACCTGATAGGTCTGATTGAGCTCGAGTTCGATAGCAACGGCCGTTGGCACGCCGACGTGCGCTTCAAGGTTTTCATTGCCTACTAACCTCAACACCGCTTGTCCGGGGGCAACCTGACTGCCCTCGTCGCGATATCGATGTTGAATCACGCCACTAAACGGCGCAATGATGCGTGCTTCGCGCAACAAGATAGCGGCAGAGCTGCGCGCAGCGGCAGCCCTGGCCTTGCTGGCAGTCGCCACTTTCATCTGCGCCTGTTTTGCTCGAAGTTCTAACCGTGCCTCGTCATAATCCTGAGCAGAGACGTGCCCTTTGGCTTTAAGAGTGCGAAACCGCTGTTCGGTTTCTATGGCAAGTTGAGTATCGGCGCGTTGTGCTGCGAGCGATGCATCTGCAAACGCAACATCCGCCTGGGCTTGATTAACGGCCGCCTGCAGTGATTGTGAATCAAGCCGCGCGAGCAAATCGCCTTTTTTTACCTGATCGCCGATGTCGACGGTCAGCTCGAAAATTTCACCGCCTTGTTTGAAACCGAGTTCGGAGGCGCGCTTTGCAACAGCCGTACCCGCATAGACCCGATTAGAGGAAAAGCTTGCCTCGCGTTCGATCTGCAAGTAGTCGACCCGGGTGTCGGCATAGGACAGCGCTGCTGCGCAAAGCGCAACGCCAAGATAAACCGTGCCTATAACCGTCCTGTTCATACTGCGTCCGAGAGATTAGATAGACCCAGAAAGGGCTAGCCATCAATTCATGTGAGCAATGCTAACTTTTATGTGTACAATGTCAACATGTTATCCGTGAAAGGTCCGTAAAGGCTCTGTGGTCGGGATAACCGAAAATTGCCCAATAAAACAACGATATGGCACGTACAGACAAAGAAACCTACCACCACGGCGAGCTGCCCGAAGTTCTCATGGCCTTGGCCGTTCAGGCCATTGAGGCAAAAGGTACCGAAGCGCTCAGCCTGCGGGCGCTGGCCCGGGAAGCCGGTGTGTCGGCCACCGCCCCTTATCGACACTTCCCATCGAAAAGTGGCCTGTTGGCTGGCGTCGCCACTCAGGGGTTCATCATGCTGAAGGACGCAATGAGCGAACGCATTGCGCAGCACAAGAACATCGACGAACGCTTCATTGCGATGGGGCTCGCCTACATCGATTTTGCGGTTGAAAATCCGGTGCCCTACAAACTGATGTTTGGCTCCGTTCTCGCCGATTTTAGCGAGTTTGAAACGCTGCAAGAAGCAGCTCAGGAATCCTACACGCAACTACTAGATGAGCTGCGGTTACTCATCGACGAACGCTCACTCGACATCACTCCGCTTGAGCTGGGAGGGGTAGTTTGGTCGGGCGTACACGGCATGGCGAGTTTGATGATCAACAACAACCCAGGCCAAACAAATCAGCAGATCGCAGAACTGCCTGAACCCGATGCGGCTGCATTGCAATCCGTAAGCACACTGCACGCTAATCCAGAACGCGCGATGCGCTTTCTGTTTGGCAACATCATCGGTTCACAGCAGACGTAGCGGTCGCGCTCCGGCCCAACTACCCTGGTTCCAGACAGAGGATCCACACCACGGTTAGCAAGAAACAAACCGGCCCTTGCAAGCTGCCCGACCCCGACCTCGCCCAGAACGCTTTCGCACGCAATAGTTAGCTTCGATCGAAGGTCATCTGACATGAGTAGCCGCGTCTTAAACTAGGGAACTGAGGTCGAAACCGCCACGCTAGTAGCGCCGCGCACGTTGCCGGTTGGATCCGAGAAGATCACAGCGATTCGGTTTTGGTCCGGCATGAACGGTATCGCACTGTTTGCGTTAATAAAAACGCTAAAGGTAGGCGTGCCGTTATCAGAAACATTCGACAACACCGAAGCCGTCGGCGGATTCAAACATTGCCCGGTGGTCGGGTTGGTCTCACACACATTGAGGGTTATTCCCGGATTCGAGAAACTGGCGATTGGACGTACCTCAATCACCTCGGTAACGCCAACGTTTGCAGTAGCGACAGCAAAGGCACCAGGTGCTTCGGGTCCGGCTACCACAACGCCGTTGTTGCCCACCGTTGCCGCCAGGGCGACCACGTCAGCAACTACGGTATTGGACGCCGATAGCAGCACCGTGTTGAGCCCAGGGATAACCTGCGACGGGCTGGTACTGTCACAGCTGAAGAGCAGGGGTACATTTACAGAGCCGATGGGCTGACTAGGGATAAACGTGAGCAGCAGTGTCTGCGCAGCGAACGCCTCCAGTGTCATTGGCACGTTCTCTGTGCCAGCAACGGGCTGATTGTTCGCCGGGTTGGTTGCCTGATAGTTGAAGGTCATAGGCAACTCTACGCCAGGCTCAACTCTACATCCTGTAGCGGTGTCGGGAGAATTATTAATAAGTGTTGCAAACACGGTGGCTGAATCACCGACACGCACCGATCGGCTGGTGGGCAGCGTGGAAGAAACGAGCCTTTCTATGATGTTAGCACCATCGATATTTAGCTGTACCGAACCTGAGGCACCCGAAAACCCATCGACTGCTACGAAATAAGTCGTAGCGGGCGCGGCGGTGAAACTCACCTGGCTCTGTAACGATTGGAAATCATCGTTTGCGGCAACCTGACTCAAGCTCGTTAGCGAAGAGCCGGTATACACGGCAAGAATAGTGTCGTAGTTACTGCCGAAGGTATTGATAGTTACCTGCTCGCCACCCGTAGCCCGCCATTGCCACCAGACAGACTTCGTATTGTCGAGTCCGGCATGCAGCGGTTCGCCCGTCTCACCCGTTGCTGTGATCGTGTTGTTTAGCGACAGTCGGCCCGTAATCTCCTGGGCATCCAGGAAATTGTCGCCGGGAGGATTACCGGACAGGATATCGAGCGATAGTGTGATACTGCCTGTATCGCTCGCAAACCCATCAACGGCTATCACATAGGTTTCGTTTGCGACCGCCTCAAAAGCCACCAGACTCTGCAAGCCAGAGTTGTCGTCGTTTCCGGCAACAAACTGCAGTGCTCCCACAGAATTGCCGCGATACACGCCGAGTAAGGTATCAAAGTTAGACCCCGTGGTTTCTACCACCAGCGTTCCGCTTGTTGGCGGCGTGTAAGACCACCACACCGATGCACCCCCCGCATTTCCGCCGTGATTAGGCTCACCAGCCTCTTTAGTGGTATCTGCGTTTGATGACAGTAACTGCACTGGCAGCGCGTCATTAAGGATTATTCGATCCGCAAAGCTGTCTTGCAAGTCGCTATTGTTGAGCACAGATACGGCAACCGTTCGGCTGATGCCGTTGATGATTACGCTGCCCACGGCTGTGCCAGGTCCGAGGTTCTGAGCGTTAGCATTCAAGCTGACTGTCAGGGTAGTACTGGCGCCAGGTACCAGCTGCGCTGACCTACGATCAATATCAAAGAAAGTGCCGTTGGTAATGACATCGAAAGCAACCGGCGCCGCACTGGTGTTAGTAATAGTGTAGGTCATGTTGCTCGGCGCAAAGGGTCCGCCGAGATTGCCGCTACTTAAGAATTCAGACGCAGGGCTGACCGCGAGTTGCCCGGTGGTCGCGCCCTCTTCGGCAAACTGCCAATTGAGAGCAACGTTACCGGTTGCGACCCCGTTGCGTCCGTTAAACCCATCTACGGCGATCAGGTAGTTGGTGCCCACCGTGGCTTCGAACTCGACCTGACTTTGTAGCGTGCCCGGTTCTGCATCGTCGTTCTGGGCTCGGCTACTCAGTGTGGACACTGAGGCCCCGGTATAAACTCCCAGCGTTGTGTCGAAACTACTTCCCCGGGTATCCATAGTCAGCGTGCCGTTGGCGGTTGCAACCCATTGCCACCAAATTGATGCGCCGCCCACGTTAAGACCATGATTGGGCTCACCGCTGTCTTTTTCAGCACCCACGTTGGTACCAATGGTTGAGCCACTGGGATTGGTCAGCAGTATGGCGTTATCAAACTTGTCGTTGATCGCTCCTGCACCCTGCACTGTCAGGGTAGCAACGCGCAGAGAGTCAACACCAATACCGGTGGTGTTATCAAACAGCAAAGAGGTGGTGTACGTACCCGGAAACAGCTGGGTTGCAGCAGGCGCAATGCTCACGGTTACCGCAGCACTCGCGCCGGGCGCGAGGGTACCAGTGGTTGGGTTAATCGCAAGCCACGGCTCTGAATTGACGACCGTGAAGTTCAGTGGATCGGACCCATTGTTGCTGAGGGTATAGACCTGGCTGGCGGGCGCGAAAGGACCAAAGGGTTCGCCAGATGCACTGAAGCCTCCAACAGGTTGTACCTGTAAGTCGGCATCACCACCCCCACCCTGAGAAGCAATCGCCTGGGCGATTCGAATCCGGGGCTTGGTGATTTGATTACGCGTATCTGTAATGGGTAAACCGGTGCCAATCAGAGCTCCAATAAGTTCATCGACACCAGAGGTTGGATCGGCGGAACGCAGTACCGCGAACGCACCAGCAACATGGGGCGATGCCATTGAAGTGCCGCTGAGAAACGTGAAGCCAGCTCCCGGCACAGACGAATTGATCCCTCCGCCCGGGGCAAGGAGCGTCAGAAAGGACGCGCTGTTTGAAAAGGACGAGATCGTGTCTTGCTTAGTAGTAGAACCGACACTGACCGAACTGGAGATGCAAGCTGGCGCGGAAATCGCGTTGGTCCGCCCTTCGTTGCCAGAGGAGATAACCGTGGCGATGCCAGCCGCACGCAGCGCATCGATCGCCACCTTGGTAGGGTCAGAGTCACAAAAGCTGGTGAACGAGCCGCCACCCAGGCTCATGTTGACGGCCGCGATATTCAGAGAGTTGGCTTGCGACAAGACAAACTCAAGCCCGGCGATAATGTCGGAGGTAAAGGCGCTGATGCAGGGCGCGGGATCGGGCAAGCAAGCACTAGAGCTGTTGAACTGAGAAAACACCTGAACGCCGATCAGGCTAGCTCCCGGAGCTACGCCCGTAAACGACGGGCCGTTGCCAGCGCTGATTCCAGCCACGTGAGTGCCGTGAGAACAGCCACCGGGCGAGCAAGGTGCCGCTGCACCGGGACCGGTTTGAGATTGTTGCCCATTAGGACATACGCTTGAGGTATCTGAACTGTTGCTAGAAAAGCAGCCTTCAGAGACAACCCTTGGCGCAAGGAACGGATGCGAGGCATCTACCCCGGTGTCCAGAATGGCGATAGTTTGACCTGCACCGGTAAACCCTTGCGTATGCGCTAGATTGCCTTCCACCAAAGGAACGCTCTGCGAAAGCGACGGTTTGTGTATCCGATCTTCTGCAATCCAGGCGGTCTCTGGTGCGTTAGCAAGTCGGCGCATGTCGTCTGCGTTGACGACCATAGATACCATCGGGAAATGTTTGAACCGGCGCGCTTTCTTCGCGGCTGCCGGATTAATCTTGCGCATCAATTGATCGCCAGCGATTTTGATACCTGCCGCTTTCCGTCCCAGGCCATCTTTGTGACCCATCCGGCGCGCCAACTTGTCTTTTTCGACAGCACTAATGGCGGGCGAGTCTGTAGCCAAGCCTACGATCACGCGAACTTGACCATCTCGTTCTGCTGACTGCATGAGCGCCGGTTCTAGGGTTGCCGCATCAACCGCAGCACTCGTGGCCACCGACAAAACCAGAGCAACAAAACACCCAGAAACATGGCGGTGCAAAATTCGTAGATTCATAGGAACAAACTCAACTTATTTTTCGCGATGGATCGCCGCTTTGGTGCGTGCGATGCGAACTTAGTTCGAAGGGCTATTGCGCTGGTCGACCGCAACCTGCTGAACCTCGGGATCAGCCGCGAGCGCTTTCATATCTTCCGCAGGTAATTCCAGAACCACCTGTCGAAAGCTTGCGAAGACTCTAAGAGTTTTGGATTGAGGGTACTTTCGCGTCAGCTCAACCACCTGATCTGGCACGGGCATTTCGCTTGGCGCCAAATTGACGATTACGCGCTGCATGGAAAGTTGCTCTTTTTGCTCTTCAATTCCACCCTGGGCCGCCGTCGCGGTCGATTGGGGTTCGGGCAGCGACTGCTGATCGGCGCATGCGCACAAAAGTAAGGCTGCGCAACAGCCAAAAGAAGCCGCTCGGGATGCTCTGTGCGTACTATTGCTCTTGCTGCTGATCATACTAATTCTCACCTTTCCAAGTGCCCGCCTATCTTACCTCAGGGGGATGGTTAGAAACCTTGTTTGACAAAATTAGTAAACAGTCGATAGAAGCGATGCTAGGCCTTCGCGAGCTGAGCATCCAGCGCCCGCGAGTTTTCGAGTGGCGATGCGCCCGCCCCACTGCTCATGATCAGCGGCAGCGTGCCGGCAGCGGTGGTAATGGTGGTCATCAGTATCGGCCTCAAACGAACCACACAGGCTTGCAACAGGGCTTCGACAAACTCTGTGCCCTGGTCACGCAATTGATTGGCAAATTCGACGATCAGAATGCCATTTTTAGTGGCGAGCCCAACCAGCATAACCAGACCGATCTGGCTGTAGACGTTCATGGTGGCACCCGTAAGCCAGAGCCCGAGTAACCCTCCGGTGATGGCCATAGGGACAGTTAGCATGATGGTAATCGGATGGCGGAAGCTCTCGAACTGTGCAGCCAGAGCTAGATACACCACCACCATGCCCAGCAACATCACAAACACAATGGAGTCGGAGGATTCACGCAGATCACGCGTTGGCCTCCAGAGTAATCGAGCGCTGACGGTTGTAGCGATTGAGCCGATTAGAATCAGCAACCTCGCGCGGTGCTTGCGCTGCCTGAACAGCACCACCAAAAAACCCAACAAGTAATGAGATTGAAATTAACGCTCGGGTGCCCGGCGGCCAACTCATGCCCTGTCTATGTCCTGTCCGTTGCTAATCATTCGCCATTATATATTGCCTTGAGGGTCATCTCCGCAAGAATCGATTCAGCTATCTGGAACGCCAGCGAGCGGAGCCACGTTGGCCGTGATCCCGAGCCCTAACCAGCGACGCATCTCCGACGAAAGGCTTGCTTGTGTCTCGGGGTTAAGTCCGACACTAAAGTTCCACTGTGGGCGGATGAAGGCTCGACTGTAGTACCCAAAAAGCAGCGCGCGTTCCCGATCTTTGGTTATATTCGCACCAGACGTATGCCACAGACGTCCATCCATAACCACCACGCTGCCTGCCTTGGCTTCGAACGGAATCATTTGCCCCGCTATGTCGGACGGCACATCAGACCTGCGTTCATACCGGTGACTGCCTGGCTTGAACAACGTCCCGCCGTTGGCACCGGTGACATCATCTAGACACCAGATAACGTTCAGGCTCCAGGGGGCAAGCCACGGCTCGGGCAGCACGATTCCAAGGTCCGAGTGAATCGCCATAGACTTACTGCCGGGCCGTGCGATGTTGGCCGTGAAGTTCGAGACTATAAAATCGTCTTCGAGCAAATAGCGCGCAACATCAATAGCCAGCGGGTGTTGAATCAGGTCAATAAAGATCGGATCCAGATCAAGCAGATTGAAAACACGCACATTGCTCGCGTTCGGATCTAGTCCTTCTATATAGGTAGGGATTCCGCGGCGCTCGGTTTCTGCCGCTGCGTCCACCAAACGAGCCCGGACATCACGGACAGCGTTTAGATCGAGAACGTCCTCGATAATGCAGTATCCGGCGTCTTCGAGATGGGTTTTGTGGTTATCTGAAAAAATCTGCCAGTCTCCTTTTCCACGAGAACGCAAGATCAGAGTCCTTTTTACAGGTTTAGGCTTCGACCAACATATATTCTAGAATATGATTTAACTAGGTAGTGCATGCCATTGATAATTAGGAGCTATCTCTTTTCAGTGCTTTGGCTAGACGTACTATCGAGGCCATGACGCCGAGCTACCATCGTCTCTATCCTTCAGTGAAGTCATAATGCGCCACTATGACTGATGAACTACCCACTGCCCTGTTCCAACGACAAGACAACTCACCAGACCCACTGTTCTACCAACAGCCCCGGCTGGTCACCCATATAGATGACGCGACAATCGAGAACATCACTGAGTTTTATCGCGAGTTTTTGCCACCGGGCGGCGATCTGCTCGATCTGATGTCCTCCTGGATTTCTCATCTGCCCGATGAGATCAACTACGGCTCAGTAACCGGTCACGGCATGAACGCCGAAGAGCTTAAGGCGAATCCACGTCTGAGCGACTATGTGGTGCAAGATTTGAACGCCAAACCAAAACTGCCCTTTGAGTCTGAGCGGTTCGATCGCGCTTGCATCGTGGTGAGCATTCAATACCTGATCAAACCGGTAACCGTGCTCCGCGACCTACTGCGAACCCTACGACCTGGAGGGAAGCTCTGCGTGGCCATGTCCCACCGGTGCTTTCCAACCAAGGCCATCATGGCGTTTCATCAGTTGTCCCCGAAGGATCGGGTGGCATTAGTTTGCGAGTACCTACAGCGCAGCGGGTTTGAGAACGTAGAATTTCTGGATCGCTCCCCCGAGGGTGCAGATCCTTTGTGGTTGGTTATCGGAGAGCGTGGCTAACCAAACAGGCAGTGCTCAATTAGCGACTTCAGCGATGGAGTTAAATCCCATTCGTCGCGGCCGGCGCAACCATGCACCTAGCAGCACGCTAAAGAACAATAGCTCTACCATTCCAGGTTCTGGCGCTTGAACAGGTCCGGGTGATCCAGGGCCGGGTGACGGCGCTGTTACCAGTGAAGGTGTCACGCTGATTGAGGTGATGGTTGACGTAAGGTCGCTGAAGACCGCACCGTTGAAACTACCGGTGAACACCAGCTGGCTGTTGGAAATCTGCGGCCCATCCGGGTCTTCGGCAAAATCTGTGATATCCAATAGCGAGAAAACATCGAGACCAAGCGACGTAACGCTATCGGGTGCAGGTTCACTCGCGGCATGGCTGTCGAGCAGCTGAAGGCCAAAAAACAACTCAGTAAATGCACCCTGGTCTGGTAATTCGACAAAGGCCTGAATCTGGTCTTCGATTGCGCTTTGGCCAACGTTGTCAGAGATAATCAGCAAATTGGAATCAGGCATGGTGTTGGTCGGCGCACCTTCAACAGAGGTGGCCATGGTAAGAAAGCTCACGGCGGTTACCCTGTTGCTAAATGTAGCCGTGTTGCCGGTGCCGTTTACTGAGGTCACCGATGAGGCCGTCGCGAGTTCATCCACGGTAAATGAGAACACGTATTCGGTTCCCGCAGAACCAAACGGACTATCCGACCCAAGCACGCCCGTTAGGGTCACACTGATAGGCCCAGCATGCACAGAGCAGGACAAGATCAGGGCCATTGCCGCTATTAGATAAGTTGGCAATATTCGTTTTCGCGTTCTGCTTCGCATAAGTCCATGTCCGAGTAGTTAGCGCCGGGCGAAGCCTACCTGAGTATCAAAGCCGCAGGTACGTTGCGACGGGGATTGGGCGGAAACTATTAACAACTTTTTTGCAGATAACGGGAAATTCGGCACCCGGGTTCGATCATTTGCGGGTTACTTGCTGATTTTGATCGACTTTTTGATCGACTTATTGGGGCGGCAGTTTCTCAAACACGCGCCTGAAGCTCTGCTTCTGGCGGTTGCCATCAAGCTTAACAACCACGGTGAGACGATTGCCGTCTTCGCTGAGTGTATAGCGCTCAAGTATGGCCCTACGGCCGCCTTTGGTTTGAATCACCAGATCGCCCTCCTGCCAACCTGCGTTAATTGTCTCCTCGCCCCTATTACGCTGCCCCCAGCTCACATCCCGATACCCTGAGCCGTCGAAATCCATACCCAACGACTCGTAATCTTGTTGGATTGCAACCCTTGTGTGTTTCAGAATAGGCAGCCGGGGTCCGCCACCTCTGCGATTGCTACCTGCTGGTCCACCGGCTTGACCCCGCTGTTTGGTTGCTCGGCCTCGCCCCTGCCTTCGTCCCTGACCCTGATTGGGCGGGCGAGCGCCCGCATTGCCACCCGCCGGGCGTCGAGCAACGCCCGCGGAAGATGGGGGATCGCTGAGCACAGAATTGAGCTGCCAGGTCCCTGACAAGTCAAACCCCTGGGGCGGCTGTTGGTCGAGGTCAATCGCTGAACAACCACCAACGCTGAGCAGCGCAAGAGCAACCAAGGTGCAAACAACTAGTTCTTTTGGTAGGCGGACTCGGGGTGGGAACATGAAGAAATCCAGTTTAAATTGAGGGTGATTCTGGTGATGAATTCTGCCTCTAGTTTGAGACAATATGACCATCAATGTCGCTAAGTGTAGGGACTTAGGAGAACAGGGACTGGAAGAATAGGGACTGAGAGAAAGGGAAGTAAGAGAA
>CAZFIA010000028.1:0-19465 GCA_964519335.1 uncultured Pseudomonadales bacterium | reverse complement strand
AGGGAAGTAAGAGAACAGGGAAGTATGAGAGAAATAGAGAGCAACATTAGATTATCTGACGGCAACCGAACCCCAATCCTGATTAAGCTCACGGTTGTACTCTGTGGTTTGCTAATGCCGCACTTCGCGGGCGCCGATACCTCGGAAGGGGCCTACCCTCTGTTTGAGGCGGATCAGCCGTTAATGATCGAACTCATTGGGCCCTGGCGTGAGATAAGCAAAGACCGAAACCCTGACCCGGAATGGCGTGACGCCACGCTGCGCCTGACAGATGCCCAAACCCGCCAGACAGCGGAGAACGATTTAGCTATTCGAGTTCAGCCCCGGGGTAAATCGCGAAGGCGTCCTGAAGTTTGCGATTTTCCGCCGCTGTGGCTCAACTTTAAACGCTCAGAGTTGGCTGGTACCGTCTTTGCCAACCAAAACAAACTTAAACTGGTGACGCATTGCGGTCGGCTGGGTACCCGCGCAACAAGCTACGCTGATCGCTTGCACAGCGAATACCTGTTGTATCGAATATTTAACCAGTTCACGCCACTAAGTTTTCGTGTTCGAGCTGTATCGGTGACTTACATCGACGAAAACGACAAGTCGGCAAAACGATACTCCCACCCCGCCTTTATTATTGAGCATAAAAGAACGCTAGCGGAGCGCAATTCGGCGGTGCTGTCGAAAAAAAATGCGATCTCTCTAAAAGAGTTAGACGCAGATTATTCCGCAACCGCTGCACTGTTTGCTTACTTCGCTGGCAATACCGACTATTCGTTTCGAAGCAGCCCCGACAAAGAAGGTTGTTGCCACAACTCGGTGCCGCTTTCTATTGGCAGCGATCAACAAGCCGGCGATCAAAAAGGCGGGGGTAAAGTGTTTTCTGTTCCCTATGATTTTGACTCCACGGGTTTTGTAGACCCACCTTATGCGGTTACTGCAGATGGTCTTGGGCTGTCAAGAGTAACCACTCGCCTGCATCGCGGATACTGCAGACACAGCCCATCCCTACCCCAGGCTATTGAACAATTTCAAAAAGCAAAACAACAGACGTTGGGTTTGATAGAAGACTACGCGCCGCTCTCTAACAAACAGCGCAAGATACTGCTGCGTTACACCAACAAGTTTTATGAAGTCATCGATAATCCAAAGAAAACCGAGCGCTTGTTGGCTAAGCGTTGTCGTTAGTCAGCCAACGTTTCAACTGTTCCGCCATGCGCGGATGTACCAGATAACCCGCACTAAATCCCGGCGCACTGCGCCCATAGCGTACGGCCAGATTGTAGATCGGATGATCTATCAATTCTGATATCTGCTGTTCACTCAACAGGCGAGAGAAATCATCGGCGACCGTTTTGTCGTGACACATGAAATCGTCTTCTGCTGCGAGGTTATGCCAGCGGAAGAGGTTTGCGGGCAGTTGGCGTTCGGCAGCCTCGTTTGCACCGCGTAGACGTTTTCGAACGCTGTTGTCCGCCAATGGCGCACCTATGGTGATCCAAAGATCGAGTTTATGATCCGGCATTTCTTCACCCAGCTGCCAGAGCACATCGTAGGCCACTACCGCACCAAAGCCGTGAGCTATGAGTGCTACAGACTTCGTCTCTAACAGTGCCTGTTTCAATGTGTCGTATACGGGCTGGCGTATGCGCTTAGCGGCATCTGTATCGTGCCAGTAGCTTTTGAACTCGGGTACGGCTGCCTCGACGGCGCGATGGGCCTGACCAAACAGACTGAGGGCAGTTGCTGCAACATCGGCCGCAAATTCCGCTAGCGCAGATTTACCAGGTAGGCGTTCGTAATTTGCCCGTCGAAATGCCTTGGTTGCCTTTAGCGCACTGAGCGAATCGATGGCTGCCTGACGGTCTAGTTTATCCAGCTTTTCGTCAACTTCGCGGTGGAGCCCCACGAACTCATCGGCGTACCAGGGCATGGTAAACGGCGTCTGATCGAAGGCGGGAATGGCATCCGGCCAATCGCGAAGCAATCCACTACGCAATGCAGATTTCCACTCGGCCACACAAGTGGATTCGGTCGGTTGCACCCCTCCTCCGTGGACTGCGATCAAGCATTTGTTCCTTGTGGTCACTGTTTATCGTCCACTACTGAGGTGTATTTCTCATCCCCCTCTTTTCCGGCCAATACGACGGGCGAGTGAGATGCCGAATAAATACGCAGCCGTGCGGACTTCTTGCCGCCCTCATCTGCGAGCAACAGATCGCCTCCTGCTGTAAAGGCAATGCCTTCTGCTTGTTTGTGAGCTTTGGGTAGTCGACCAGCCGCCCGCAATCTCGGCCGATCGGTCCAGTGCCAGACAGACCAGGCTCGTTGAGCACCAGAAATAATCACCAGATTTGAATCTCCGTCAATTTGTGTGAACGCTATTCCGGACGGCTTAAAGCGCTTTTGCCCAGTGCGTTTCTTGAGCGCTTCGACGGGTAACTCTCGGGTTGCCTCTGGAACAAGCGATTTTGTGGTCGCGTTCCAGGCGTACAAGCGCAGTGCTTGAGTGCCTTGCGTCTTCTTGCAGGCAATCCACAACCAGGGTTCTTCCGGATCGCGGTCGAGACCCTCTATTTCGCAACGCGTCGGCAGTTCAAAGCGCTCGTAGTTGACCCAGCTACCGTCCACAGCCGATGCATCTGTTGGAACCTTAGTACGCACGAGAGTTCCGTCGCTGGTAATAAGGTAGAGCCATCCTTCTAGCAAGGCAATACCTTCGAAGTCACCTCTAAGTGCAGGCCGATCGAATGAAAACACTGACAACATTTTTCCACTGCCCGGATCGATTTTGAACACGGCGGCCTGTTCATCGGCAACGGCGTAGACCATATTCTGTGTATCAAGCGCGAGACCAGAGATTTCGTCGAGCGCCTCGGGCAGTTTCCAACGAACGGCCTCGCCATTTTCGAAAGCTGGGGCAACCTTTTCGACAGCTTCGTCGCCGGGTTCGCCTGCACCGCAGGCTGGCATTACCCCTAAAAACAGTAACAATCCCCACCCTGCCGACAAAATTTCTCTGCGCCGCATACTATGGATTGGGTTCACAGCTGATTGTCGTCGCGCCCGCGGCCCGTCAAGAACGCAAAGAACGGTGTGGTCAGGTCTGCGCCATAGTCGAAACGCCACAAAAGCAGGTTTATAACTACAAAGGCAATAGCCGTAACGTAGGCTATGCCAAGTGCGCCTATGCCTGCGGCAAGACCCACGGCGATAGCAACAAACACATATAGAGCGTAGGCCGGTTCGTTTAGCGTAAAGCGAAATCGCACGGCAGCTACAATTCCCGCCAGGCTGAAGGCCAGTGCCAGGCTGTTCTGCACAACGGTTGCAATCCCTGCGACAACAACGGGTAAAACAATCATCGTTTGCGCAAAAGACAGATCAATTTTTTTGCTTCGGGTAGTGATGAAGTACACCCATGAGATCGGCAGCATCAGTAGAACCGCGCCAGCGATTGCAAACGCGAGGGTGAGTGCATCGAAACCACTCCCCGCCACGTGCTGTGTGTTGTGAAGCGCCTCTATATTGTCCGGTTGCAGATCTCCCGTTTGCCCAGAAGACAAAGAGGCTATACCGCCAAAGGGTAACCAGGCGGCAAGGTCGGGAAGAAAGCGGCGCATCACAGCCACTAGTCCAGCAAGTGCGGCAAAGTAAACGCTGATTAGCAGGGCCGGACCGGCAACCCGCGTAGATGCTCTCATGGCTAAACCTTCACAATAGTCTGCGCATTACACATGGTGCGCACTTCAAAACTCAAGTTCTGCACGTGGCCACTCCAATATCTTGTCGCGCCGCTTGATCAACGCTGACAGCTGGCGCGGCGACAATAGATCGCCCAGCAGAGCTTGTAGCCGAGTGCTATCGAGCGCTTGCAGTTGCGCAGCCATTGCGGGGGGCAACGTGGGGCTTGCAGCGTAGACAGGAAGCTTGGTGGTAACGCCAAACGAATCCTTAACCGGCGCAAGCCGCAAGTGCCCGGTTGCTCTGTGTACGAGAAGAGTTTCCCGTGTGCGAGTGGTGTTGCCAATAAGCGCGTCAAAGGCAGCAACCAGAAGATTCTGGTGCCCCAATACGCAGTGATTGCTGTAATTCCTACCTTGTTCTATACGCTCTTTTTCTGTCAGCCAGGTGCCAGTGACATGTTGAACATAGCCTTTGTTACCGGCATTCGCAGTCGTGTAAGGAATCATCCACAAACCCAATTCGCGATCGAGTTTGAATTGTGCAACTGCGCGTTTGGTAGCGCTCTTGCTTGCTTTTACGACAGTACCTTCAGTCGCGGTTTGCGCCAGTGGTTCGCGTTGCACCAGCGGGTGCCACCAGTCAGGCGCGCTCGAGGTTCCTGCGCTATCCAAAACAGTTGGCGCCGAAGCGCCAGCTTCGAACCTGAGTAAATAGGGTTCGCCTCGATACACCTTCGCGAGCATTCCCGTATCTACTACATAAACCCTGGCGTTCAACCGCTGGCGAATCCGCCGCCGAGGTGTCGGTGTGTGCCCTACTACAAGCGTGCTAGCCTGCAGAGCCTCGAGTTGTCGTTCGAGCACGGGAGTTTCCAATAGCGGATGACAGGCGGCACTCCCTCGATACCAGAACGGCCCACCAGAACCGAGTAGCGCATCGCTTGCTATACGTTCGCCCGACTGTTCTGCCACCGCCGTTGCCAATTCTGCCCGCACATCGGCATTAATCTCCGAAATGGAACGACCCGTGAGCAGTGGCGAGAGACCGCCGTGAACAAACAAGGTTTGATTTACCTTGATTATTGCCGGCAGCGACAACAACCAACTGCCGTACTCGCCATCAGCGGCGAAGGCTGCACGATGCTCGGCGTAGCCCAACGGTAATGGTTCTGTTTCTCCGCCAATTGGGACGTCGGTCGCGGTTGCAGGTTGGGTCGAAGGTTCTGCAGAAGACGCAGCAAACGCCGCAAACTCCGCGTCGCTGACATCCCGCAGATCGCCGGTGAGGTTCATCACCTCGTGATTACCAAGCACCACATGTACTCGGCCGCCAGCTTCTGCGGCTTCAGTCTGCAAGCGGCGCAACAAGTCCATTACCTCCCGCGATCGAGCGCCGCGATCCAGCAGATCGCCGACACTCACAAGGTGGGCAGTGCCGCCACTCCAGCGCTGCTCGTCATCGATCAGGCCATTGCCGCTCAACAGACGCATCAGCGGCTCGAAGGCACCGTGGACGTCCCCGAAGACGTAGACCTTTTCCGCGCTGAATTCTGCTTGCGGTTGCTCGGCACCGACCGCGGAGTGCGCGAAGGTCATCCAAGCAGTGATCGCAATCATGGAAAAAACTAGGGACTTCAGCCCAGAAGGCCAGAAGATAGAGTTGGAGTGTGGTTTCGATCGCATCGGCTCGGTCGTCTTGCCAGAGTTTTAGAAAGAGGTTCAGTTCGCCTATTGGCGACTTTGGCTGTGATAACCTCAGACCTTCCCACAGCCCAGAGATTCTGTCACCAATTTCAAACCACAACGGAACTTGGGGTCTGGCCTGAATCTAAGTTTCGGCAGGATCCGGTGGATCCGCTCAAAGTCCACTTGAGGTGCTTTATGAACTGTTTAAATGATTGCGGACCTATGAACACGGTGGTTTACGAGGGGGTTGAAATCGACGTGTGCAGAAACTGCATCGGTGTCTGGCTCGATGATACCGAGCTCGCCGAAATCGTTGAAACCAAGGAACGTAAGTGGCCCGCCGGGGTTATCGAAGGTGTGCTCAAGGTGACCGGCAAAATGGGTGTACCTAACGAGGAATTCGACCGCGATCTGGCTTGTCCCGAGTGCAACGAAGAACTTGGGCCTGTGAACTATCTCGCCAACTCAGGTGTCATCATCAACACCTGCGTTAAGGGGCACGGGGTGTGGCTCGACAATGGCGAACTCGCCAAGATCCAGATATTCATGGAAAACTGGAACAAGTCACGCGAGAACTAACGAACCGTGTTGTCCAAATTAGGGCACCCTCGACCTTTCAAATATCTCTGAACCCGCGATAGCCGCATTGCCGTACCTGTAGGGCCGCCAGAACAGTGGCTTGGCGCCGTGTTCTCCCTCATCCAGGTCATAGACCGCCACAGAGATGCGGGCTTCTTCCCATTCGCGCTCTAGCTGAGATTGATTTTCGGTGTACCCTCGATCAAATCACCCACGTTCACCACAAAGGCTGGTGCCAGCAGATTGAGCTTTGGCATCGCCTGCGCGAATGCACCAGGTCGGGCGCATCCTAAATGGCGTTTGTTGTCCAAGGTTTCGCACCAGTTAGCTCTGGCAGCGCTAGTGCCGGGTTGACCTGCGGGCCTGCTTGCTGCGCGTAAGAGGTGTGCAAAACGACCCCACAGAGACCAAGTACCGTCAACATATACCCGATGCGGACGAGATATTTATCTTTAACATTCAACGCCTTAAACCCTCTCCGTGTGGTCGATTCTACTAGCAATCTACATCCGCTACGGCCGCCTAAGTGGCTTGCGTATTGCCCAAGCCGCTCTAAAGTAGCTCGCTATGAATCCACCCGATAGCACCAAAGCGCAAGCGCTAAGACAGCACCTCCAAACCCACAATGGCCTGCAGCAGTTAGACATCCTTAAGCCTTACGAAACTGAGCGCGCGGTGGGTCTGTTTCGCCGGGATGGATTTGTAGTCATTGAGAAAATCCTCAACGACGACCAGATTGCTCAGCTTAACGAGGGCTGCACAGACGTTATTAACGAAGTGCTTGCGTTAGATCCAGAACATAAAGGCAACCGTGGTCCTGGGCGTTATTCGTTTGGCGGCTCAAGCCTTACCCGCAGTCAACTGCATCTCAACGCCTGGCAGATGCTGCTCGAGCTGAGCGCCGTTACCCGGTTGCTCGATGCATTGTTTGGCTCAACACACTATGCTCTGCGAGCCGCCAGCGGTGATTTCTGTTTAGCCAATACTCAGGACTATCAGCGGCTACACGCAGACGTTCGCGATTACACCACAGACGCGGAATCCCCGTTTAGTTCGTTTCATGATCCGCGCGGCCAGCTAACCATTCGAGATCTGCCGTGTCCGTACATTTGCGTTAACTTTTTGCCGCAAGAACTGACGCGGCTAAACGGACCGACCCGGCAGATTCCAGGCACACAGCACTCTCGAGAACCCATACCCAATCTGCGCGATGAGCCAGAATGGATGCGGCTGAGCACGGTTTGCCCGGTCCCTGCAGGTAGCATCCTTGTTCGCGATGTCAGAGCCTGGCACGGCGGTACGCCAAATCTTTCTCAAACCACGCGCTCTATTCCGAATCTGGAGTTTTATGCGCCCTGGTTTCGTGAGCCGATGGTTCCAGGCATCTCATACGCTGACTATCATAAGCTCTCGGAACGCGCCCAGTACCATGCCCGGCTGTGCGTGGCAGATTCATCTACTGAGTTAACAACAGGCGCTACCCTCCGGGCGCCCTAACAAGGATTTTTTATGCACTACCGATCTCTTGGCCGCACGGCACTGAGCGTCAGCGAGCTGTGCCTAGGCACTATGAATTTTGGCCCTCGCACTACCGAAGAAGATGCTTTCAGAATTCTCAGTAAATCGGTCGATAGTGGTATCAACTTTGTCGACACGGCAGATCAATACGGCGGCGAGCTCGGGGTTGGTACCACCGAAACTATTCTTGGCAAGTGGCTCGCACAGGATAAATCACGCAGAGACACACTGGTGCTGGCCACCAAAGTTCACGAGCCGATGTCGGATGACATAAACGATCGCGGGCTATCTGCGCGCCACATCCAGATGGCGTGTGATGCAAGCCTTAAGCGCCTGGGTGTCGAGCACATCGATCTGTATCAAATGCACCACATTGATCGCACGGCACCCATCGAGGAAATCTGGCAAGCAATGGAGCGGTTAATCGCCCAGGGCAAGATCACCTATGTGGGTTCCAGTAATTTTCCGGGCTGGATGATCGCGCAAGCGAATGAGAAAGCCGCAAGCCGTGGTGGCCTCGGACTGGTTGCCGAGCAGAGTCTCTACAACCTTATGGAAAGACGCATCGAGCTTGAGGTCTTGCCCGCGGCTCAGGCCTACGGTCTGGGTGTCATCCCCTGGAGCCCGTTGGCCGGTGGTCTACTCGCAGAACGGTCAAGCCGGAAGTCAGGGCGCAGACAAACGGCAGAGTTGCAGGCCGCGCTGTCTAAACACAAAGAAGCCCTGGCCGCATTTGCTGAACTCGCCACTGATCTCGACGAAAGTCAAAGCGCAATCGCTCTGGCCTGGTTACTCCATCAGCCTGGTGTTAGCTCAACCATCATCGGGCCAGCAAGTCTTGAACAGCTCGAATCCGTACTGCATGTTCCGGAAATTGACTTAAGCGATGAAACGCTTGCGCGGTTAGACCAAATATTCCCGCCAGTCGGTGCAGCACCTGAAGCCTACGCGTGGTAGCGCATTCTTGATGGATCAAGTACGCCCGCGCAGCCGCGAGATCCCGCCCCTTCCCGGTTGGATTAGATGGGCGTTCGGCCTTGGCGCCATCGGCGAGATGGTCTACCTGGGCATGTTTAATACCTTCATTGGTATTTTCTACAATCAGGCTATCGGCCTTTCCAATTCTCTGGTTGGAACCGCAATTTTGCTGGCGCTCGTAGGCGACGCAATTTCCGACCCGGCAGTGGGCATACTTTCGGATCGAAATAGGTCTCGATTTGGCAGGCGACATCCTTTTCTATTTTTTGCGCCTCTGCCCCTTGCACTTGCACTGTGGTGCATCTTCAATCCGCCGGGTGGTCTCACTGATGCAGCCGCGCTAGATACCTCTCAGGGGCAAATGCGTTTGTTTGCGTGGCTGACGGCCTGGACCATCCTCAGCCGACTGTGCCTAACACTCTATGTGATCCCTCACCTGGCGCTGGGTGGCGAGATTGTGCGTGATCCACAAGAACGTTCAAAACTATTTAGCCTTAACTCTGTATTCGGGTTCGCAACCGGGGCTCTATTTGCCTTTCTAGCCTGGTCTGTATTTCTTAGCGGAGAAAGCGCGACAAACACAGGCGCAACGGTCCCCAATCATCTAGTTGCCGCCTCCTACCTGCCGCTATCCCTGTTTGCGGGAGCGCTGGTTTTCATAAGCATCTTTCTTTGCGCGGCAGGCACCTACTCTCGAGTGCCCTATCTAAGTCAACCCGCAGAAGATCTCGCCGCTCTATCGCTGCGTATCTTCATCAAGAAAATTCTTAGCACACTCAAAAACAGAAACTATCTGTTTTTGTTGATCGGAATGTTCTTCTTCATGATCTCAAGCGGTCTGTATGAGACCTTCAACGTTTATGTAAATACCTACTTCTGGGAGCTCAAACCCGAACAAATTCGTTGGCTATCTCTTGTTATGGTCCCCGGGGTGATCTGTGGCGCACTGCTTGCACCTGTGCTCATGCACAAATTTGATCGTCGCCCGGCGCTCTTGGTGGCGTTGTCGGGCACCCTACTGTTTGCACAGCTCCCCATAGATCTGAGGTTATTTGGCGCCTTGCCAGACAACGACTCTCAAGATCTGCTTTCTTTGCTGATTGCGAACGCGTTTTGCTTCGCCCTGACCCTGGGCATTGGCAGTGTTGCAATACTCTCCATGCTCGGGGATGTTGTTGACGAGAATGAGCTGGTCACCGGTCTTCGCGAAGAGGGGCTTTTTTACTCCGCCCGTACCTTCTTTTCAAAATTGTCGGGGTCGCTTTCGCACTTCGCCGCTGGCGTCCTGCTGGATGTCTTTGTGCACATGCCATTCGAGGCGGTTCCAGGTGAGGTCGACCCAGGCGTGATTACGCGACTAGGCATCGCGGCTGGCCCAATAATGGGGTTGGCCGGGCTTGTCGCCGGGGTTTTCTACTACCAGTACAAGCTCGACAAAACCCGTCACGCTGAAGTGATGGCAAAACTGGCTGAACGCGCTAAGACTGCCTAATATGGCCAGATCACCAAAGGAATAAGTACTGCAATGTCCTCTCAAGCCAAGCTCTCTGAAACCATGCCGTTTAGCAAGAAATTCGCCACAGTCAACGGTAGGAAAATGGCTTATGTAGAAGAAGGCTCGGGTGATCCCATCGTACTGTTGCACGGCAACCCGACCTCATCCTTTCTGTGGCGCAACGTCGTACCTGAGCTGTCCGGCAGCGGTCGCGTCATTGTGCCAGACTTAATTGGTCAGGGAGATTCCGAGAAGCTGCCGGCAGACGCAGGCCCAGACCGTTATACGCTGGAGGTGGCCTACAGTTACGTCGAAGGGCTCCTTGAGGCAATCGATGCAAACGCCAACGTCACGCTGGTTATTCACGATTGGGGGAGCGCCATCGGCTTCCTATGGGCGATGCGACACTCAAGCGCTGTGAAAGGCGTCGCCTACATGGAGGCCATTGTGCGTCCTGTCGGCTGGAGTGATTGGCCCGAAAGTGCCGTTGGCATCTTCAAGGGCTTTCGTTCTGACAAGGGCGAAGATTTGATCCTAAATCGCAACATGTTCATCGAAGGCGTGTTGCCAAGTTCTGTACTGCGAGACTTAACCACCGCCGAGATGGATGCGTACCGAGCGCCTCATTTGACTTCGGATGACAGACAACCGCTGCTCAACTGGCCTCGGCAGATTCCGATCGAAGGCGAGCCTGCTGATGTGGTGGCGCTCGTCAGTGAATACGGTAGCTTCATGTCAGCAAGTGCTATTCCAAAATTGTTCATCAATGCAAATCCGGGCTCGATTCTGGTGGGTGAACAGCGCGAGTATTGCCGTAGCTGGCCCAATCAACAGGAAGTTACGGTGAAGGGGTCACACTTTATTCAGGAAGACTCCCCCATAGAGATTGGCAAAGCCGTAGCTGACTGGCTCGCCGCACTCTAGAGATTCAGTTAGCACCTCTACTACCCATTTCTTTAAGCAAATCCAGAAGTAACCTCTGTCTATGTCTTCTACCTCTGTCGCCAAGGCCGGTCGCTCGGCTGAAAAAGACGCTGAAACCACTGAAACCACTAAAGTGAACGACACATCAGGTACGCAGCTTGATATCGCCGTCGAACAATTGGACGCTCTGCGTGGTGCAGTCAACAAAGCACTTTTGAATCTAAAACGTCTGTGTACGGCCAACGGGTCGCTTGCACCAGAAGCGCTAGATCGCTACCAGAAACCGAGCTACGAACTGGCGTTTGCCGTCGCAGAGCTAGAAGCATCACGTACTATGATTGGCTACGCGCGTACGAATTCAGGCCAAGACCAACTCTGTGCTCCGCTGGCATTGAGTTTTTGTGCAGAGAACCTGCGCGGCGTATGGCAACGCCTCTTCGCACATGCAGCTGAACTAGAGCTCGACAGCAACGAGCTGCTGACACTCATCGGAAGCCCGAGCATAGCGGCATTTCTTGCCCAACACGGTGGTGTTGACCAACTTGAGAAAATAGGGCGGACGTTGCTCGAGCGAGACAGTAGCCTCAGATTGCCCAGTGGCCTCGGCGAAGAAAAAGACCTGATACAGGCAAGCTTCGCTCGCTTCGCAAACACTGTGGTTAAACCGCTTGCGGAGAACATCCATCGCGAAGATACCGACATTCCCGACGAACTGATTAGCGCCGCGGCAAACATGGGGTGCTTCGGCAGCTGCATTCCCGAACGCTTTGGCGGATTAATGCCAAATGACCGGAACGACAGCCTCGGTATGCTGGTAGTTACGGAAGAACTCTCGCGGGGTTCCCTGGGTGCTGCCGGCAGCCTGATTACGCGCCCTGAGATTGCCGCACGAGCCTTGCTGCAAGGGGGCACGGAGGCACAAAAGGCGCACTACCTGCCCGGTTTTGCGGCGGGTGAACTACTCGTGGCCATCTCCATCACTGAACCCGATTACGGATCAGACGTCGCCTCTCTCTCGCTCAAGGCCACCCAAACCGACACAGGCTGGATCCTGAACGGCGCCAAGACCTGGTGCACGTTTGCAGGCAATGCAGATGTTGTTGTAGTGATTGCCCGCACCAATCCTGATCGATCGAAAGGCCATCGAGGCTTGAGCATGTTTCTGGTCGACAAACCCCGATTCAAAGGGCACAAGTTTGCGCACGCAAGCTCCCTGGGCGGTACGCTTACTGGCAATGCGATAGCCACTATTGGTTACCGCGGCATGCATTCCTTTGATCTGGCATTCGATAACTTTGTAGTTCCCCATTCCGCACTTGTTGGCGAAGCGGAGGGCGTGGGCAAGGGCTTCTACTTAACGATGGCCGGGTTGTCGGGTGGCCGAATTCAAACCGCAGCACGCGCTTCCGGCGTTATGCGGGCAGCCATAGAGGCGGCTGTGGACTATGCAGGAAATCGGAAAGTGTTTGGCGCGCCTGTCGGCGACTATCAGCTCACTCGAGTGAAGCTGGCGCGCATGCTGGCGTCTTTAACCGCGAGTCAACAATTCAGCTATAGCGTTGCGCGTGAAATGGATAATGGCCGAGGTAAAATGGAAGCAAGCCTTGTCAAACTGTACGCCTGCAGGGCAGCGGAATGGGTCACTCGAGAAGCCCTGCAAATACACGGCGGTATGGGTTACGCCGAAGAATCCGCGGTCAGTCGTTTCTTTGTAGACGCGCGGGTACTGTCCATATTCGAAGGTGCCGAAGAAACGTTGGCACTAAAAGTAATTGCCCGAGATCTGATTGCAAATGCGGCCTAACGACCGACCTTATGGATTAGTACCAACTCGATTAACTGACAATGAGACCGGAGTGCACCTATGACCGCCCCCTACGCTGAGCTGGATCATGACCTTGGCGAAGATCTGAATATGCTGCGCGATCTGGTATACAAGTTTGCCCAGACAGAGATAGCTCCGCGCGCGGCAGAAATAGACAAAACCAATCAGTTTCCGGCTGATCTATGGCAGAAGATGGGCGAAACTGGTCTTCTGGGGATCACCGTCGCCGAAGAGTTCGGTGGCAGCAACATGGGGTACCTGGCGCACGTTGTTGCTATGGAAGAAATTAGCCGCGCATCAGCAGCCGTTGGTCTTTCGTACGGCGCTCACTCAAACCTCTGTGTTAATCAAATCCACAAAAACGGCACAGAAGAACAGAAGAAGAAATATCTACCCGGTCTGTGTTCGGGTGAACACGTAGGCGCCCTGGCCATGTCTGAGCCTGGCGCAGGCTCTGATGTGGTCAGCATGAAGCTCAAGGCCGAGCGCAATGGTGATGTGTACGTGCTCAATGGCAACAAAATGTGGATAACCAACGGTCCAGATGCCAACACCTATGTGATCTACGCCAAGACCGATTTAAGCGCGGGCTCAAGAGGCATCACTGCGTTTTTGGTTGAGCGCGACTTCGCCGGTTTTTCGCAAGCGCCAAAACTCGACAAGCTGGGGATGCGCGGCTCCAACACCTGCGAGCTAATATTTGAAGACTGCGAAGTACCCGCAGTAAACGTTCTGGGGCGTGAAGGTGATGGCGTGGGCGTGCTTATGTCCGGGCTGGATTTTGAGCGCACCGTACTCTCGGGTGGGCCGGTTGGCATCATGCAAGCGTGCATGGACATCGTGGTGCCCTACGTTCATGAGCGTACGCAATTTGGCCAGGCTATTGGCGAATTCCAGCTCATGCAGGGCAAGCTTGCGGATATGTACGCCATACTAAACGCCAGTCGAGCCTATCTGTATGCCGTGGCGCGTGCCTGCGATCGAGGGCTTGAGAGTCGCAAAGATGCGGCCGCCGTTATCTTGTACACCGCAGAACAGGCGACACAGTGCGCGCTGCAAGCGATACAAACTCTGGGCGGTAACGGCTACATCAACGACTACGACACCGGTCGATTACTGCGCGACGCAAAACTCTATGAGATTGGTGCCGGCACTTCTGAAGTGCGACGAATGTTGATCGGGCGCGAGTTGTTTTCAGAAACAAGTTAGCGGAGTTTGTTGCCAGGCTTAGGCCCCGTACTGGGTGACTACTTTCTGGTGGGTTACATAGAGACGCTTTCGGCGCGCAACGGTAAATCGTTGAATATTGGGCGCGTGATTGTGACGGTGGAGTCACCTCCTTCCCAGGTGCCGCTAACGCTGATACCTATAGCGCCCGTCCCTGAAGAGCCAGTGCCTGGCGTGTAGGCCAGCCCGCCGCCAGGTGCCCTGCCCTCATTCCCATTGATTTTTTCGATCCAGCCGTCTGCAGTCGCAGGAGCCGGTAGATCGACCCCGTTCGCCGCAGCAGCGTGTGAGTTTGAATACTCCCAGCGAACCGCCCGAATGGCCTGCTCGAAATGGTTGTGGACTACCGCTGTGTTGCTCGTCTTGATGTAGTCGTTATAGCCCGCCAGCGCAACGGCAGACAAGATGCCTATAAGGGCAACAACAATCATGAGTTCTACAAGGGTGAAACCTTTTGCGCGCAAGAGTGGCTCCGGAGATTGACCAACAATAAGCCATGCTACCTAGACCCGGGTAATCAGAACGGAAGAAGTGCACAAAAAGGCCCAAGGCTCGCCACCCACGTATGATGGATGGGATCAAGTTACGAGAATTCAACGAAATGATGACCGACACCACCTCAGGCGCCAATTTCCCACCGGTTGAACAGCTAAATGACCAGCTCTCTGCCTTTATGGACGCCCATATCTATCCCCAGGAGCAGGCCTACCACCACCAATTGGCCAGCGCCGCCAATCGATTTGCCCCCCTGCCTTTGATGGATGAGCTCAAGGCCAAGGCCCAAGAACAAGGCCTGTGGAACCTTTGGATGCCCCGCGATCATGGCGGGCTCTCCAATGAAGACTACTGCGGCCTGGCCGAGACTATGGGCCGGGTGCTGTGGTCTCCGGAGGTCTTCAACTGTAACGCGCCCGACACCGGCAATATGGAGGTGTTCATGAAGTACGCCACAGCTGAACAACGCGAGCGTTGGCTGGCCCCTCTCCTGGCAGGCGAGATTCGCTCGTCGTACTGCATGACCGAGCCCGATGTAGCTTCCTCCGATGCAACTAACGTCCGGACTTCAATAGAGCGCAAAGGCGATGAATACGAAGTTAACGGCAAGAAGTGGTTTATCACCAATGCCATGTACGAGCGCACGAAAATCCTGATCGTAATGGGCAAGTCTGATGCAGATAACCCCAATCGACATCTGCAACAAAGTCAGATTCTGGTGCCTAAAGACACGCCGGGGGTTAAATTGGTTCGGCCGCTCTCTACGCTTGGCTATGATGACGCCCCGCTGGGTCACGCTGAGGTTCACTTCGATCAGGTTCGCGTGCCGGCCGAAAATATTCTGCTCGGCGAAGGCCGCGGTTTCGAAATTGCGCAAGGCAGGCTTGGACCGGGTCGCATCCATCACTGCATGCGCCTTATCGGATCGGCACAACGGTCGCTGGAACTAGCCTGCAAACGCGCGGTGAGCCGCGAGACCTTTGGCAAAAAACTCTCTGAACATCAATCGGTTCTGGAAGATCTTTCCAAGTCGTTTAGCGAAATAGAGCAAGCCCGACTGTTGACCCTGAAGACCGCGCGAAAGATAGACGAAGTAGGAGCCAAAGATTCCCGCGATTTGATTGCCGCTGCAAAAATTACGGTACCGCTAATGGCCCAGCAGGTGATCGATCGCTGCATGCAAATTCATGGCGCTGGTGGTCTCACTGCCGACTACCCAATGGCAGAAGCGTTTAACTACGCACGCTGGTGTCGTCAGGCGGATGGCCCCGACCAGGTGCACATGATGGCGTTGGGCAAGCAGGTGATAAAGCGCTACGCCGACTAGCCGAAGCTAGTCGAATAAGTCGGGGGCCTCGGCTGTGATGGTGGCGAATAGCGGCTGAAAGCTAAACCAGCCCCCAACAGGGCTACCCACTTGCTTGCTGGTCAGTTCAGCGACCTCGTTGGGAATGATCTTGGGGGTGCCTGCCGCCTCGGCAAGCAGTTGCGCCTGGCAACTGCGCTCCATAGTTGCAAACCACCAGGCGGCTTCTTCGACGCAATTGCCGACGGTGAGCAGGCCATGGTTTTGTAATATCGCCGCTTTCTTGGTGCCCAGCGCATGTGAAATACGATCGCCTTCAGAAGTGTCGAGTACCACGCCGGTAAAATCATCAAACAGCACGTGATCATCGTAGAATGCACAGGCATCCTGAGTGATAGGATCGAGCATTCGACCCAACGATGACCATGCTTTGCCGTACAACGAATGGGTGTGAGCCGCTGCCGTGACGTGTGGCAGGTTTTTGTGAATACGCGAATGAATGGCAAAGGCTGCGTCGTTCAAGAGTCCAACACCCTCAACAATGTCGCCGTCATGATTAACCAGAATCAGATCGGAGACGCGCATCTGCTTGAACGATCGGCCGAACGGATTGACCCAAAAATGATCGGTTCGAATAGGGTCACGGACGGTTACGTGTCCTGCTACGCCCTCATCAAATCCGAACTTGCCAAATATTCGAAAAGTAGCCGCGAGCTTTTGTTTGCGATCTAGCTGCTCGGCCTCAGGAGAATCAAATACAGGTGGATAGACGATACCACTGGGAACGGGTTGGCCACCTGCGGTGGCTTCAAAAGCAGAGGCTTCAGCCATGACAATTCCTCACATCCGATTGTTTTGCCTATTATACAAGAATCCGGATGGCTCCCGATATCTCGCCAGGACTTAGGCCATACGCCCCGCCACGGCGTCGAGAAACTCATAGAGATCAAGCACTTGTTCCGCTGCCGGATTTGTCGTTTTGCCCTTGATATCGCCGGTGATAAAGCCGGCTACTACCGTATCGATGAGCGCCTTTTTAAGGTTGTTGCCATACGCGGCAAGGGCATCGTTGCCCTCGCGTTGCGCAAGCATTAGCAGCGCGTTTGCCAGCGCATAGAGCAGCGCCGATGGGTTAAAGATGGCCTCTTTGCCTCCGGACGCTACATACTTCAGGTACAAGTCGTGCGCCGTACCGTGCGGCGCTTCAAACAACATCGTGCCGTCTTTGCTTTCGATTATTGAACTCGCGGTAGCGAGGCTGCCACCAAGCGCGGCCGAGATATCAGAAAAAATGTCGCCATCGAGATTCTGCGCGGGGTAGAGCGCATTGCGCGGCGGGTCAGAAATCATTTTCCTTAGTTGGCTTGATGGCCGCATCACCATATACGAGGGTGGTTCAGTTCCGCCTTCGGCCAGGTTTCTTCGCACCTCGGAGATCACCCGCGAAAACACTTCGTCGTATTCCATGTATTCCTGCTTGAGGCCGAAATACACTTCCTTGTTTTTAAGAGACGCGTCGCGAAAAACTTGAGACACCCAGTCGCCAATAGCTTCGCGATCATTCGACATCAAAAGCACCGGATCATTCTGCTTAACATCACGAGCGTGCTTTTCTTCACCATCGACAATAACTTTTAGAATGCCATCTTCCAGCATAGGCGTGTTAAAACTGCCATACTGGTCACCGCCGCCCGCGCTCATACGAGAGATAGATACGTGGCACTGCCTGTCCGCGAGTCCATACTTCTTTAACTCATTTACCAACTTAAAAAGCTTGCGCCCTGTGGTGTTGTCCGGAACGCCCCACAGTGCGCGATCGGGCGGGTTGGCCACCAGGCGCGCAGCCTGAGCATCAATCAGCTCGTAGTGGTAAGCGAGTTTGGCCGCCTCAAACTTAGCCTGATAGTCGTTCTTGTAAATCGATTCGATGGCAAAACGCATAACTCCGTCGTATCCCGGAATCACGGTGTCTTTCAAGCCAAGGTAGGCATCGCGCTTTTCTCGCAACGCTCGATCGAAGAAATTTCGGGCCCAGTCTTCAACTGTTGCGATGCTGTTGGTCATGAGCATCCAGGGGTCGCCGATGTTTAACCGTCGCCTGTGCAGCTCAACGGGCTCGCCACTGCTGCCGACAAAGATGAGTTTTAGTATGCCAGTTGCTTTGGTCAACTCGTTGAAACTGTCTTTGCAGCCGCCGGTATCCATGGTGTCAACGTCGATGTCACGACCGACCCAGCTCGGCGCCTGAACCACAATGTTGGGGAATTCGATATCTTCGCGTGTGATGTTGCCGCCAATGCCTTTGCGAATGGCACCGTTGGGCGACTTGGTCGCTAATGGGTCCAGCGTGTTTTCGTCAATTTCCGGGTTTGCAGCAAGCAATTCATCTAGCTGTTTCCGGTTAACGGTCATGCCGGCGTTCTTCACCCCCACGCCATGAACCTTGAGTGCCTCTATAGCGTCCAATACCGCCTGACCGTTGGTGCGTAAGCGATTCTCGGCCGTGAGATCGATCTCAACCAGATTGATGTCGAGGGGTTCATGAACGAACTGTTCCAGAATCTTCTCGAACGCAATCTGCGCCATTTCGTCGCCGTGCAGTATTACCAGCGGCTTCTCAACCTTGATCTTTGTCATCGAAAAATCCTGAGTTCAGGTGTGGGTAATGGGCATCAATACGCCATGACCGTTATGGTACCGCACCGGCATCACCGGTTTTGGGTCTACGTAAGCCAAAAAATGAAAAGAGTGAACACCAGCGCTATCACCACGCCAATAGCTGCGCCGGTAATCGCGCTTTTCGGTCCACGGGCGTCAATTTGACGGACATTCAGAACTTGAGCCTGTTCTTGCACGCGCAGTTCGGGTTCTGGGGCATTAGGGTCGGTGCGCAATACCAGCTCATGCCCGGCAATTGTCAAGGTGCTGCGAATCTCCAGCCCCTCCATACGCCGCGCGAACAGCACTTCAACCTGCTCATCTGCGAGCAAAAGCAATTGATCGCGTTCGGCGAGCAGCAGCAGATTCAATACATCGTGCTGGGCCTTAAGCGCTGGATCGTTGAGCCAAGCCACCCGCGTATTGAGTGCTTCGGGTAGTTCCATGACGCTCGGCAACACGGCCAAAAAGTGCTCACGCACCAGTTCGCTGAGCCTTAGGTGATTTCGGTAACCCGCAGGTACGCGCAATACCGCGCGCGTGGGCGCCCGCGCGGTATGCCAGATTGACTTGGCGAGCTCGAGGCGTTCGCCTTGAGACATGTGTTCGGGGAGCACGGCAAATAGTCGAGCAAGCGTTACCCGGGAAACACCCAATCGATGCATCGGCCATAGCTGCGCGGCGCGGCGCAACCAGGTGCCAGCAGCCTCGCCGTGGCGAACGGCGTACTCCACAATTACGGCCTCTCGAGTGCCATCTGCCAGGTTGAGAAAACCCTCGACAACTGCCGAATCGAGCCCGCGCAGCGCATCAAGCGGCAAAAGCTCAGCGCTGGTTTGCTCTGTCTGAACTTGCTCCGCCACTGAGGTCCGGCTCAAGAGAAAGCGGCTGGACGCCGCAGCAACCAGTCAAAAAACCTGGACCAGCCGGAGGCATGTTGGGTAGTAATCCGAATGCTGTAGCCCTCACCTCGGATAATGGTGTTCGCAGAGCTTTGGTTTGCGGCTGTTCCATCGGCGCCAATGGTGTTCGTTGCGACTAACTGCGAATGAAAGCGCTGGGCTGTATCAAGGAGCAACTCGCTCAAGGAGGGATTTACC
>CAZFIA010000027.1:24463-34785 GCA_964519335.1 uncultured Pseudomonadales bacterium | reverse complement strand
GTAACTCGTGCTGTGAATAAAACCCCAGAGCCCCATAAGCGCAAGAGCATTAAGCAAAGCGCCCACGACTTCTTCGGCAAGCAGTGTAGTGTTGTAGCGTTTGTGTTTGCCTTTGAATACTTGCCAGAGTTTCAACAGGGTTGAGATAACAAGCGATGCTAGCTGAAAGCCGAAGTAGACCACCCAAAGCCAGTAATAAATGCCCATTAGGTGGTTTGCCTGAAACTGTATCCGTTGTCTTCAAGGGTACGAATTGCTGCAGCGAGTGTTTCTGCTTTAACTAACAGGTAGTCGGTGTTGAAGCTTGAGATTGCGAATATTGGGATCTGCGCGGTAGCTAAGGGTGCAGCGAGCCCAGACAGAATACCGGTAAGGCTAAAGTCGAGAGGCCCTATGATATGAATAGCTCGCCAGGGGCTGGATGTACATTCTGCGCTGACACTAAAAGAGGTCGCGCATACGATCGATAGTTCATCTTGACTATGCAGTGATGCAAACAGCGTCTTCTGGTCGCGGCTATCTGCCAAGGCCCTGTCTGCAAGTACCTGGGTAAGCTCTGCTGATCCGGCGAGGCGATGAATGCTCAGTTCTTCAGGCAGGGTCGCCAGCACAATCTGGGTCACGGTTTAGAACAGCCAACCGGAGTCATCGTCTTCGTCTTTTGCTTTGTCCTTTGCTTTGGCCCTATCGCGATCAGAGTCTTCATCTTCAGAGTCGTATTCGAAATCTTCTCCTTGGGCTGCGTTCTTCAACAGATGCAGTAGCGCTGCTTTCGACTCTTCGTATTCGCTATTGGTGATGCTGTTTGTGTCGCGCGCCTTCTTCAAATCAATTATCTGCTGCCCCACAGACACTGAACCCAGGTCGAGGGTAGTCTCTGCCGCGTTAAAGCAGCCAGTGAGTAGCAGGCAGAGGATTGCACCTATAGCCCAGCGCATACATTTGCCCAGTGGGTTGTTACCTGCTTCTAATTCTCTATTCATGTTGGCTATCCTTTCTGTTGAATGCTGTTGTCTATTTCGCGCTTTGGGCAAGGAAGCGATCGAGAGCGTTGGCAAACGATTGCACGTCTTTCTTGTCGAGGGGCTTGGGTCCGCCGCTTATGCCCTCTATTAAGGGTCCGGAGCTTCGAAGCTCTTCCATCATGTCGCGGCGTGAGAGCCGGTCTTTGATGTTCTCTTTGGTATACAGCATGCCGCGCGGATTGAGCGCCGTGCCGCCCTTGGTGATTACTTCGTCTGCCAGCGGAATGTCTGCGGTGATGACGAGGTCTCCTGGTTCGAGTTTTTCGACAATGGTGTTGTCAGCCACATCAAAGCCTGCAGGGACCTGAATGGACGATATAACCTTCGAGGGTGGGGTTCGGATGAACTGATTGGCGACTAGTACTGTTGGAATCTGTAGTCGTTCAGCGGCGCGAAAAACAACCTCCTTGATTGCGTTGGGTGCGGCATCAGCGTCGATCCAGATGTTCATGCCGGAACTCTTTCTCTTGATGGTGATAGACGATACACGACCGGGTGAGCGCGCAACATTAGCTCTGTGCACCGAGCAACGCAATTAGAGAACGCACCGCATCGTACTCATAACCTGCGTGGAGCTGATCGGTTTGTTGCAGCTGCGAGATCTCTTTCGCTGTGAACCAATGCACGGCGGCAAGCTCGGAGAATTCAAGTTCGAACTCCTCGGTATCGACTTGGGCTGCAAACACGGCGTGCAGATGCCGTTTATAGGAATAGTCGCCAATAGGAATGAGTTTACCGAGCGTGACGTCGAGCTCTTCATATATCTCACGGCGCGCGGCGTCTATGGGCTGTTCGCGCCATTCGACATGGCCGCCTGGAATACCCCACTTTATCTGACCCGCCGAGCGGGCCTGGTTTCGACGGCGAGTGCTGCGGTTACGCGGTGCGCCCTTGTGGTCGGCGAGTAAATAGTGCTCATCTCGGTAGAGAATGCAGCGCGCAGTTTGGTAGGCCGTGTCCTTCAATTTGCTTATTCTTCAGTTAGCTTATTCTTTAGCGGGCAGGCGCTTTGGTCCGAGATGCAGAATAATCTCATCTTGGCCAATGGTTAGGTTCTGCAACACAGCGCGCGCAGCGCGGTGCGACTCGCGCTCAGTTAACCGATAGATCGGATGATCCTCAAAGTAGGTGTAGATGCCCTGGCCCACCAGATCGCGCCCCTTCGCCGTCCATTCCCGGGGCAAACCTTCAAGTTCAAGAGTTTCGATGTTTGCGTTGGTTAAATAGAAAGCCCCTTCAGCAGGTTCGTAACGCACGCCTGCGCTGGCGTCGATTTTGCCTAGAAGAGGTGTTGAATCGCTCAGGAAGTTGAGTTTTACACTGATGTCGAGGCCCGCGTTAATGCGTTCGCTGGCTTCTACAAGTTCAACGCGCGGTGAATCATAGGTCACCTCGAAAACGTAGAGGTAAGTTTTGCGCAAAGGTAGCTTTTGGTTTAAGCGTTCGAGAATCTGTTCTTCGCTTATCGCGATGCGCAGGCCGGCGCCTGCGAAGTACCACCAGAGGCCGGCGCCGAGCAAGCAAGCACCAATGACTACCGCGCCAATGATTGCGCCGCGTCCCGGGCTTGCTTTGACTGTTGTCGCAACAGGGTCTGCGTTAGGTGTCGCAGATGGGGGAGTGATCATTTAGCGATAGTAATACGCTCGAGACGCCAATGGAGAATAACGCGCGGCGTTAATCACCGACCACAGGTGCACGATCCAGCCCAGAAGAATGGTCCACAAGACCGCCGCCAACAGAAACTGGAACAACCCGAGCAGCCAGCGCCCTTGCAACAGCTGGCCGAAGCCTGGAATAAAAATGCTCGCAAGGGCTGCGAGTACGTTACCTGCTGATCCTTGTCCGACCTCATTCACGGGTATTCCTCTCTGCTATTTATACAAGTTCTTAGTCAGTAGGGTGCAAGTTTGATGCCACGGATAAGCTGAAAATAATCCTTTATAAACAACCACATAGGAGTCTTTGAGGGAGCAGTGGTCTGGTCAAATTGGCCAAATGCTGGCAAAGGCTCAGTGCGGGCAAGCCTTAGTCGTTGATGCCTGGGGGCCAGCCTGGGTGCTGGGGCGCTGCTGGATCGGGTGTTGCCCAGTGCAGTCGATCGTCGACAAAAATCTGCCCGAGGTCGGTGATGGGTGGGTCGCCGTCGAGCGTGCCTGCCGGTACCGCCAGGGTGCCGTCACCGGTCTGGCCGTGAATCAGGATGTGGCTGCCGCAAGTGCTGCAAAATTCGCGGTACGCCCCCTTTGAAGATTCGTATGCAACTAGACGGTCGCGACCTGATAACCAGCTAATCTGATCGGCGCGAAACGCGAGGTGAGTAGAATAAGCGCCGCCATGAGCGCGCTGACACATGCTGCAGTGGCAGTGTATGGCGTTCAAGAATTTTCGATCCAATTCGTAGCGCACTTTGCCGCACAAACAGCCGCCGGTGAAAGCCATCGAGATACTCCTGTTTTGTTTTAGCCTGTTTTGATTTGGTCAGTTTTGATTTGGTTGGCAGGGGCTTAAACTCAACGCCGGTGCCGCAACCTGCTCGATCTTAAACCCAATGACTATAGAAGATACCCCAGCTGAACCCAGGTTACCGCCGGGTTATGCCATGCCATCAGGAGCGCAGGAGCGCGGGGAAGTGTTGCGCGCGAAACTTTTAGGTGAAACCGCACGAGCACCCTGGAACGAACTGCAACGGTTCTTTGCCCAGGGGTTGGTGATTCAGGCCAAAGCAGGCGTGGATATGATCGAAGTTGCAATGACGCTGGCCGAAGATGACAAGGAGCGTTTTGAACAGTTTTTATCCGCCGATGAGGCCGGCCCAGTGAGCGATGAGCAGGCGCTTCAATGGATTGATGCGGATGCGACGGTGTGGACCGTTGTGGTTAAGCCGTGGATTCTTGTTCAGGAGGAGAATCCATAGGCAGGCTTGAGTCTTTTAGTGGCGCTGGCGCTTGTTCTGCGGTTGGGTTTTGAGTCTGTGGAAGCGGACGAATTGGATTGACCAACAGGCCGGTAATCGCCTTGGGCAGCGCCGTGGTCATTACGTCTACGCCGTGAGCAAGCTTGTCGCCACGCACTAGTACTTGATGGTCGCCGCTGGCGAGACGAATTTCACCAATACGCTCAACCGTTGCGGCCTGCAGCCGGTTGTTGTTCACCAGATATACCCGGTTGTTGTTGTAGACGGCCTGTCCCGGAAGGGCGACGAGGTTTGGTTCGCTGGGCAGCACGGCGGTGAGGTTGATTACCCGGCCAAGCGTAAGGTCAGCGTTTGCTTGCTCGATGCTAAACCAGGCATCTAATCCGCTTTGCCCCGGACGAACGTTGTGGGCGATCCGGCTGAGCGCAAGCGTTGCCTCAGCCCCTGCAAGATTGGCGGTAATTGGTTGCTCGCCGTTTAGCGCTCGTCTGACCCGGTCTGAGTATTGATCAGGAATGGCTGCGCGCACTTCAAAGGTACTGGCGTCAGCCATGGTCATGAGCACGAGAGTAAGGTTTGTTCTGTCGCCCGGTCCCACCGCCACCGTTAACACCGGCCCGGCAAATGGGGCGCGCAACTGGGTCTTGTCCAGATTGAGTTTGGCCCGCTCGGCTCTTGCTGTTGCGACGGTCAGAGCCGCTTTGTGTTGAGCAATGCGACTTGGAAAGTTTGCAAGTGCGCCCTTGTGATTTTGGTACTCGATTGTGTCGCGGCTGGCTTTTTGGGTGGCGGTGTCGAGCAACGCCTGTGGAATCATGCGGCGACTGGCAAGCTGAAGTTGGCGCTCGAGGGTTTGCTGCGAGATGCGGTACATTTCTTCGAAGTGGCTCGTGGTAGATTTGAGCATCTTGTACTCCACTTCCGTCGATTGAAGCGTAGCTGCGGCCTTGTCAGCCTCAGCCTTTGCTTCGCGCATGTGCAATGCCAGTTCTTCGGCGCGAAACTGGATGAGCAAGTCGCCCGCTTCAACCCATTCGCCCGGTCGAACGTGTACCTGTTCCACCTCTACCTGTATATCGGTGCGCAGCTTAGCTTCGGTGCGAGCCTCAACCCGGCCGTAGGTTGCGAACATGGGCTGCAATTCGCCCGGGTTTGCCTGTAGTACCGTAATTGGCCAAGCCTTCTCAACCTGAGGCTCAGCATCGCCATCCGGTCCGGTTGCCACAATCAAGCTGCTGACCGCGGCCGCTATCGCCAGCATGCCAACGCCGATACCGGCGCGACGAATTGAAGGTTTCGAAATTTTCATAGGGCGGATTCTCTTACTGCGGGCGAACTGGCGGACTCAATAGGTGTCTTGCTTGAAAAGTTGACCCACGCGTCCTGTGCGCCGTACTTTGCACTTTCGAGCAACAGCACCATCGCGGGGATGACCAACAGTACAAGCGCTGTGGCAAACGCAAGGCCGAAGCACAGCGTTACTGCAATAGGTGCCACGTACATCTGCAGGGTGCTGGTTTCGAAAATGAGTGCGACCAGCCCCGCGATAGTGGTTAGCGAGGTAAGCAGCACCGCCCTGAAGCGCGCGTTCACGGCGTTGGCGAGTGCATTAATGAGATGAGTTTTGTCGAGTTTTCCTGAGGCAAGCCGGGATGGCTGGTATGAATCCTTGAAGAAACTAATGAGCACGATGGAGTCGTTGACCACAATGCCGGTGAGCGACAGGAACGCAAGCAAGCTCATTGCGCCCAAATCCATACCCAACAGCCAGTGACCAACGATGGCGCCCGTCATGCCGAAGGGAATCGCGAGCATGATTGCGAGCGGCCAAAGGTAGCTTGCGAACACCCAGGCCAGAATGAGGTAGATAAGGGCAAGGGTTAGCCAGCCACCCAGGGCCAACACTTCGAGCATTTTGGCGTCTTCGGCAGATTGACCGGCCAGCCCAAATGTCAGGTCGTACTTGTCGAGCAGCGGTTTCAGATGGTTGTCTTCTATGTCGTTGATGATGGTGAGCGCGTTGTTTGCTTCGCTGTCCACGTCTGCGCTGACGCGAATGGCCAGTTCGCCGTTTTGATGTCGTATCAGGTCTATCCCGCGACGCGGCTCCAGGCTCGCCACGCTGTTTAGTGGCACCCAGCCGTTGTTGGATGTTTTGATCGGGTACTGAGCAAGATAAGACACCTGCTCGCGCTCGCCATCGGTTGCGAGCACCCGCACTTCAAGTTCGGCGTTGTTCTCATTGAAGATTTGCACGCGGCGGCCGGCGTATCCGGCCCGCAGTTGGCGCCCAATCTCTTCCGGGTTGAGGCCCAGGGTTTTTCCTGCGGGTGTCATTGTGAAGATGAGCTGTTCTTTGCCGTAGGGCAGGTCGTCGCTGACGTTTGATACGCCGGGGTAGCTTGCGAGTTGCTCGGCAAGCTCGATCGCACCGGCCTTGAGGCTTGCGATGTTATCGCCGCGCAGCACCATAGAGAGGCTTGGCTCGCCGCCATTGGCCCCGCCGTCTACGCCAAGATGAAAGCGTTCTACCCAGGGCGGCTTCTCTACCTCGGCGCGCCATTCATCCGCAAATCTCTGTGGTGTAATGGTGCGATCTTCTTCGAAGGCATAAAACGCGGAGACGCTGGCGTATTGAGCGCCGGTTTGGCGCTCTTCGTCGAACTCCGCGAGGTTCTCTTTTGCCAGCCAGCCAACCAGATTCTGTTTATTGTGGCGCTTGTGCACGGTCTGCAGCGTTTTTTGTAAGTGCTGAACGAAGTCTGCTTTGTTGGCATCGGTTGCCTGAGTGCTGAACTGGGTTTGCGCTTCGAGTGATTCGAAATCGAAACCCGTGACCATATTGAAGCCGACATGCTGCGATGTAACCAGGGTGGCGGCGCAGACAACGCCACCTAGTGCTGCGCAGACTGTTGCGCCTGGATAAGCCAGTGCTTTGTGCACTAGTGGCATAAACTGTTGTTCGCGAAAGCGCTTGAAGCGTGCATCAAACCGGCCACGAAAACTCTTAGGGTCTACGGGCTTAACTTTTTCGAGGCTGCGTTTTAAGTGGCCCGGTAGCACGCAGAAGCATTCGATGAGGCTTGCGATGATTACGCACAACAAGATCGTGGGCAGAATGAGAATGGTGTCGCCCATAGACCCACCGACGAGCAGTACGGGAATAAAGGCGGCCAGTGTAGTGAGCGAACTAGTAACAACGGGTACCCACATGCGCTGGGCGCCAAGAACGGCCGCGTCTTCGGCGGACGCACCGTTCTCGAAGTGCGTCATGGCGTCTTCACCCACCACAATGGCATCGTCGACCACAATGCCGAGCGCCATAATGAAACCGATCATGCCAATGATGGATATGCCGAAACCAAACCCGTAGTAGAACAGCGCCAACCCCAGAAGAAAGCTGACGGGTATACCAAGCATTACCCAAAAGCCCACCCGACCGTTTAGAAACAACAGCAAGGTAAAGATGACCAGCGCCAATCCGGAGGCGGCGTTTTTACCAATCATGCTGATCTGCGAGGACAGCAGATGCCAGATGTCTGCGTGCTGCTCGACAACAACGCCCTCCGGTAGCGCGGGTTGTATTTCGGTGAGCCACTGCTCAACCACCTGTGCAGACAACATGGCGTCTGATGCGGTATCGCGCCACAAGATCATCTCAATCGCCGGCTTGCCGTCTTTGTGCACAAGCGGCTGGCCCTCCTGAGGGCGGCGCACCACTTGCGCGAAGTCGCCCAGACGTACGAGTTGGTCGGCCGATTCCAGCAGCAGACTCTCGAAACCACGAGGATCACGGCGCTGGTCGAGGCTTCTGAGTTGTCGTTCATCCTGACCGCGGCCCACACTGCCAGCCGGTACGTTTTGTGAAGCCTGGGCAATCTGATCTGCGAGATCGTCGAGCGTAAGATTCATTTGTTGCAGCGATTCGCCACCGACAAGAATGGCTATTTCTTCTATGGGCAGGCCGTCGTACCAAACACCTTCTATACCCCGCCGCATGAGTTCGGTTTCGAAATCTCTAACCAGTGGAATCAATTCGCCTACGTCGTTGCCGCCGTGGACCAACAGACTCGCAACCGGTTCGAGATCGATGTAGCGACGCACCGACACGGGCTCGGTGGTTGGCGGCAGGTTGCGCAGATTTGCAACACGCTGCTTAACCGTGTCGAGTGACAGGGTCATGTCGGCATCGTGATTAAAGATCGCGTTGATACGCAACGAGCCGTTTTTTGTGCTCGACCGGAGTTCGTAGAGATCTTTAATGGTGCGTAGCTGTGACTCGATGGGCGTTGTGATCAGTTCTTCGATGTCTTCCGCCGCCGCTCCGCGCCAGGTGACTTCCACAACCACCACTGGAAATTTGGCGGGCGGATCGAGCTGGCTGGGGATGCTCTTCATGGTGAACAAACCGGCCAACACCATCATGACCATAAGCAGGTTGGCGGCGACGCGGTGCTGTGCGAGCAATCGGATCATTGTGGCGTACCCCCTCGGACTTTTAGCGCGCTCGGCATTTGCCAAGTTTTGGACGGCGCGCTTATATTTTTGCTTTACTCCTTAGGCTTTTCACAAACTGTGCCAATTCGGCCGCTGGCCGTAACTTACTGATTTCAAATAGTTATTGAATCTCGCTCCTGGCGGTTCGGGGTGGTTGAATTGGCCAATAGTTGGCGGTTTCGCGAACACCGCGGATGATTCTTGCTCTCAGCTCTGTACTTAAACGATGTAAGAGGTATTCGAAGATTGAAAGACCCGATAGATGAAGCTCAAGGACAGCAGGCAGAGGCTCTGGCTGCGCTGTTGTCTGGCGGCGAGCAGTTGGCAGGCTGGAAAACGGGGCTCACGTCGGGCGACAGTCGAGATGCTTTTGGTAAAGGGATTCGGCCGTTTGGATATGTTCTGAAGTCCCGAGTGTTTCGTTCTGGGCATACGTTTTGGTGGGACAGTAGCGTTGCTAACCAGGCATCGGAAGGGGTATCGGAAGAGGCGCCAATAGAGGTCGTGGGTGGAATTGAAAACGAGCTGTGTTTCGAATTTGCCGAGACCATTTCGGAAGATGTCGATGCGGGCTCGGTGCGTGATTGCCTAAAAGGTGTGGCGCCAGCGTTTGAGGTGACGCAGCAGCGACTGAGTGCTGATGCATCATTTGGTGACCGGGTGCTCGATAACCTGTCGCAATGGGGCATTGTGGTGGGAGAGGTGGTGTCCATTCCTGCAGACTGGCAGCAAGGCAAACTTAAAGTGGGGCTGTTGCACAATGCCGACGGTGTGGCCTCCGTTCTCGCGCAGGATCATATTGATGATCACTTCGAGACGCTTGCGCAGCTGAGCAATCGATTGCGCCGATTTGGCCAGATGATCGAAGCCGGACAGCAAGTGATTACGGGCGCCTTTGGGCGCCAGAGCGACCCCAAGGCAGGCTTGTGGAGCGGTGACTTTGGGGAGTTAGGACGGGTGCATTTGCGGGTGGAGCGTTGAATACACCCGTTATTCAGCGTTAAGAACTTCGTAGATCCGCTTGGCGAAAAACCAGCGACCGTCCTGTTTAACGTAGGTATCGGTGTACTTGCCAGTAATGGTGCGCTTGGCGCCTTCTTTTTCGTGCAAGAACTCTTGCTGGTACCAGGTGCCGGTGGCGTTGTTGCCATCGACAACAATAGGACCGGCGGAGGCGAAGAACCCGACAAATGAAAATGCCGACATGGCTTGCTGCCAGGCGCCGACTATTGTGGGTTTGCCCACCATGTCGCCAGCGCCGGGGAGATTCCAGATAGCGTCGTCGGTCCAGTTGGCACCCCACGCATCTGCGTCGAAACGCATGACCGCGTCATTGTAAGATTCCACAAGTTCACGAATCGCGAGGCGATCTTCAACCGGGCCGCTGCTGATCATGGGGGTCTCTCTTTTTTTGGTGTTTAAAACACTAGAGAGAGGATTCTAGCCCTTGGGAATCAAGCGCACCATCATGTTTTGATAACCCGCCACAAACGACGAGTTGTTGCGCTCGGGCTCACTGACCACCTCAACCTTCTCGAAGCGCTGGAGAATTTCTTCCCAGAGCACGCGCAACTGCATTTCTGCCAGTCGATTGCCCATGCAGCGATGCACACCAAACCCAAAGCTGACGTGCTGGCGGGCGTTCTTGCGATCGATGATGAAGTCGTCGGCGTTCTCGAAGGCTTCTTCGTCACGGTTGCCTGAGGCGTACCACATGACAACCTTGTCACCCTTCTTAATGGTCTGGCCACGGAGCTCAACGTCTTCGGTTGCGACGCGACGCATGTGGGCCAGTGGCGTTTGCCAGCGAATGATCTCGCTGACCATATTGGGAATGAGCTTTGGATTGGCGCGCAGCTTGTCGTACTGATCTGGGTTCTTAT
>CAZFIA010000027.1:0-24363 GCA_964519335.1 uncultured Pseudomonadales bacterium | reverse complement strand
TTGGGAATGAGCTTTGGATTGGCGCGCAGCTTGTCGTACTGATCTGGGTTCTTATTTAGCGCGTAAACACCGCCGGTAATTGAATTACGGGTTGTGTCGTTGCCACCAACAATCAGCAGAATCAGGTTGCCCAGGTATTCTTCCGGCGGCATGTCTTTGGTTGCGGTGCCATGCACCATCATAGAAATAAAATCGTTTGAAGGCGGCTGCTGCAGGCGCTCTTCCCACAGGTTCATGAAGTAGCCAAGGCACTCCATCATTACGGCTTTCCACTCGTCTTCGTCTTCAACGAGGTTTTGTGACTCGCCGCCAGTAACTACGTCAGACCACCAGGTGAGCTTGCGACGATCTTCCCAGGGAAAATCGAAAAGCGTTGCGAGCATCTGTGTGGTGAGTTCGATCGATACCTTGTCGACCCAATCGAATTCTTCGTTAACGGGCAGGTCGTCGAGAATGGTGCATACCCTTTGACGGATGGTGCTCTCGAGGTCTGCGAGATTTCGTGGCGCAACCGTTGGGCTGACTACGGCGCGTTGCTGGTCGTGCTTTGGCGGATCCATGGCGATGAACATGGGTAGCGGAAAGTCTTCCGCTCCGTCGTCTACCGTGATTCCGCCTTCGGATGAAAACAGTTCGTGGTTTTTGTCGACCCACTTGATGTCGTCGAAGCGGCTTATTGACCAGTAGGGTCCAAACTCGCTTTCTTTGCAGTAGTGCACCGGGGCTTCTTTGCGCAGGCGTTCGAAGTAGGCCCAGTGGCCCTGGCTCTTGAACAGTTCGCCGTCGGCGACATTTATGTCCGCGAGGTCCATTTGCCAGACGTCTTCAGGATTTTTGTGTATCGGGTTGTTCATCTACTTATACTTACTACTGCCAGACCTTGCCGTGAATTTATTGGCCGCTTTCATTGTGAAGAAGCCCGATTTTTCGCGCAACGACTCAGTTGACAGTTTTGTAAATAGACGACTGAAGTGAGTGTTTACTATCGCTATAAGCGTCGAATAGTAGTTGATCGACGGACACTGGGCTGAAATGGCATAGGCGCTGCTGCAGCCAGGGGTAGAGATCGGCTGGGAGCCTGCGCGCCTAAAATCTGGCGCAGAACGGAGCACTGCGCCGTTTTTTTCCCAAATCACCGGTTTTGTGGCGAAATTTGGCGCCAGATCACACGCAATGTGGAACTGCGCACGTTTTGCCGGCACCGAACTGACTAGTCTGTCCGTTCCTAAAGTGAACAAAGTCCGCAAGGCAGCGGGCGGGAAGTTAATCGATTGATCCCGACAGTATTTCGAAGCGGTCTCTCGGTGCTCAGCATAGTTATTGCAGGCGGATTGCTTGCGGCTCTTTTGCTGATGTCCGGAAGCCCGAACCAGAGCGCTCAACGCGGTATAGATATCGAGATGCGGTATCTCAAAGATTTAGATGTGCTTCTCGAGACTACCGTAGAAGCCACCTGGAACGGTAAGTCAGATACCAAAACCACACTATATGAGTTGGCGGATCGGTACGAATTTATAATCCAGCGGCTGGGCGAAGACGTTGCCCAGGTGCATGCGCCAACCACAACACTCGGCAGTATGCGGCAGGGGTTGAGTAACTGGTTTAGCGGCTTCTCGCGTGGTTCTGCGCCGACGCAGGATCAAGCGCTTTCGCAGTACGCCCTGTTAAGAACCCAGAGCGAACAACTGGTTACATCGTTGCGTGACTTCGGCGCGAAGCAATCGCACTTGATAGATTCGCTCGCTGCGCTCAAGGCCACCAGCCGCGAGATGGTTAGCGCCATACGCAGCCGGGGCAATAATCAATTCGCCGACTTGCTGTTTAGAGCCGAACAGTCGGTGATGGAACGGCTACAAGGTCGTGATCGGGAAGGTCTGTCGACGGTCGCAGCACTTGTAAGCGGGGTGCGTACCCCCGGGTATCGCATGACAGAGTCAGACATTAATTCGCTGAATAGCTTCGCCAACGCGGCCGAGCACGCCGGTCAATGGCGCCTTGGCATGGTTGATCACTTCGAAAGCATGGCTATTCCTGAGTTTGTCGCAACGCGAATCGCTTTGCAGGAAAACCTGGCCTCTGCGTACGTTCAGGGTCTTTTCACGGTAAACGATGCTCGTGTTTTGCTTAATGTCTACACGGTCATGCTGCTACTGGTGCTGGGCTATTTTGGGTTTCGACTCACGCGTTCGCATAAAGAACTAAATAAGTCGCACGATGAGCTAGAGACGCGGGTGCAGGAGCGCACTAAAGATCTTGAGACGGCCATGGGCGATCTCACTGAATCTCAGGTGCAGTTGGTTCAGGCCGAGAAGATGTCGTCGCTTGGCCAATTGGTTGCCGGTGTAATGCACGAGATCAACACGCCATTGCTTTACGTGTTGAACAATACCTCTCTGACTGCCGAGGCGATCACTGAGATGGAAACTTACCTCGAGGCAACGTTGCCGATGGTGCGAGCGGAATCGGAAATTGACCGACAGCGCGCCCTTAAGCATCTGCAAGAAAAACGTCACCTGCTTGATGCAGACATTATCTCTGAGAACGCAACGGAGATTACCGAACTCTCTAACGACAGTGTTGAAGGGCTAAATCAAATCAGCGAGCTGGTGCAGAGCCTTAAAGACTTCTCGCGACTGGATCGCGCTGCCGAGGATAGGTTTAACGTAGTTGACGGCCTTGAAAAGACACTGGTTATCACCCGTAACCTGTGGAAGTACGGCATTGAGGTTGAAAGAGACTTTCAGGACGTACCAGATATATTCTGTGCGCCATCGCGGCTTAATCAGGTCTTTATAAACCTGGTTACCAACGCAGTACAGGCGATGGATGGCAAAGGTACGCTTAGTATTGGCACCAGCGCTCGCGGTGACTGGGTAGAAGTAACGGTGCAAGACACGGGTTGCGGAATACCTGAAGAAAACCTCACCAAGATTATGGATCCCTTCTTTACTACCAAGCCGGTAGGTAAGGGCACTGGTCTTGGGCTTTCTATCGTGCATCAGATCATAGAAGAGCACGAAGGCCAGTTGCTGGTTGATTCGAAGGCCGGGATTGGTACGCGCTTTACGCTCGGTTTCCCGGTTAGGCGCAGCGCTTCCGCAAAGAAAACCGCCGAAAAGAGCGTGAGTATTGTTGGGTCTGGGTCGGCTGCGGCGAGCGTAGAGACCGACGCCATGCAGGTTACCCCGAAACAGTTCGACGCCGATCAAGTTGAGAGCACACAGGTTGAGAGCACACAGGATAGTGGTGCTTCTACATCCAGCCACACGGAGGCGGCGGCATAATATGTTGACTCAAGCTGCACCAACGCGCACAGAAACAAAGGTTAAGCCTGCGCTGCTGTTTGTCGATGATGAACGCAGAGTGCTGACTTCGATGCGCGCCATGTTTCGAAGAGATTACGATGTTGTGCTTGCAAACTCCGGCGATGAGGCCGTGGAGGTTTTGCGGGGCCGAGACGATATTCACGTGGTAGTTTCTGACCAACGTATGCCCGGCATGACCGGCGTTGAGCTGCTTGCCCAGGTTAAAGAAGAGTATCCAAGCAGCATGAGAATACTGCTTACGGGTTATGCAGACCTGGAGGCAGTTGAGGCCTCAATTAACGAAAGCGAAGTGTTTCGCTACCTAATGAAACCCTGCCCCACCGATGAGTTGAGGGATGCGATTCGACTTGCCGTTCAGGCGGCCCGTGTTTCTGAGCTTGCTGGTGTCGACGAACTTGCGGCGGTCCCTGATGAGGACCTAGAGAAAATTGAACTTGTTGATGTAGATGCAGACCCGAACAGAGTGGTCGAAGCCATAGTGGATGATGCGAGCCTCGCAGAAGTTGCCGACACTATTGAAGTGGTTGAGCTGCCGATGGTGGTAAACACCTCTGCAGACGGCCAACTGTCTTTTGTTGAAACCAATGAGCCCGCCAATTCACGGACCACACCTGCACCCGTTTCTGGAAAAGGGCCGGCTCTAGAGGGCGCGGATTCGCAGTTGCAGAAGCTGCAGTTGGCGGATGCGGAAGTGCTGGTACTTAGTCGGGACCCGGAGCTTCTCGAGGGGGTTACGCTTGCGATTGGTCCGCAGTATCCGGTGCGTGATGCTGACTCCATAGATAGTGCGCTGCGCATCTTGTCTGAGCATCCTGTCGGCGTGCTGATAACGGATCTCGCCGTAGATGAGGCTGAGATCGATGAGTTAACGCGTACGCTCAAGCAGGAAGTGCCAGAGCTTGTCACAATTATTGCAAGTGATCGCTCGGATGCGTCGTTGCTTATAGGCCTGATTAACCACGGCCAGATATTCCGCTTTTTGTTGAAACCGCTGCAGGTCGCCCAGACTCGCATCTGGCTGACCTCGGCAATGGTCAAATACGCCGAACTGTGTGCCAACAGCAATAAGGTACTGCGACATAGGGTCGCTCCCAGTGTGGACCCGATGAAGTCAGCGACTGAACTGCTGGCCAACGTGCGTGGACGCATTCAAACCATTAAGAAGCGATTTTCTGCTTCGCTGCAAAAAAGTCTGAAAGGAGTTCGTGGTGAGTGACATTACGTATTCAGAAGCAACTGAGAACTTAGAATTCGATGCTTCGGAGAACCTCAATGTAGTTGGCGGTAGGATTGGCGAGGAGGATAGCCGGTTAGATTCTCAAGCCAGTCTATTACACAACTTTGGTGTCGCGAGTTTGCTGGTAGTTGCTGGCGTAGTTATCAGCGGCTTCTTACTTACTAGCGAGCGGGGCGAGACGGGCTTTAGTCTGCCCGCACTACCGGTTGCCGCGTGGCAGAACGAGGCTGCTGCTGGCAATGACAGTGAAAGCTTCAGCGATCTTGCAGATCAAGCCTTTGCTTCAGGCCGAATTACCGAACCCGCGAATGATAACGCGCTGTACTACTATCATCAGGCAGTGCTTGTTAACGCTGCAGATCGAGATGCCCGGGCAGGACTAGATAGGGTAGTTGCCTACGTTATCGGTGATGCTGAAGCGGCGGTGTATCAAAGCGATTGGGCGCAGGCGCGCAGATCGGCAGAATATGTGCTCGCCTTTTTGCCAGAGAACGCAGGTGCTGCCAGCGTGATCGAGCGTACCGAGAAGTTTGAGAGTATTGAAAAATACTCGCGCCTCGCGGTAAATCAGCTCGCTACTGATCGTTTGTTGTCTCCTCGTGGCGACAACGCGCTATCTTCTTATCGCCGTATTTTGCGCATCGACCCAGGCAACTCGGAAGCAACGGTAGGAATTCAAACCGTAGCGCAGCGGCTTGTCGCCAAGTCTCAGGCTGCAGCGATTGCTGGCGACTTTGAGGCGTCGGCGAAGTACACCAAACAGGCACGTGACATCGCGCCAAATCTGGGCAGTGTTGACCAGGCGGCTAAACTGACTGATCAGTTTGCGCTGTTGACCCGGCAGAAAGCGGCAGAAGCTGAGAGCGAGGCCGAGGCCGCCGAGCGGAAGGCTCTGGCTTTGGAAACGGAGGCGATTGAGGCCAAGCGAATATTCAGCGTGTCGGAGCTAACGGTTGCGCGTAGCGTTGCGCCTTCGTTTCCGCGTCGAGCTGGTACGGCAGAGGGTTGGGTGGAACTTAACTTTCAGATCAACACCAGAGGTGAAGTTTTTAACGCTCTAGTTGTGCGTTCTAGCGATGATGTTTTTGAGAGCGCAGCGCTTGCCGCGATTAAGAAATGGCGCTTTGCCCCTCATATTGAAGGCGGTGTAGCTACGACCATTCGCAGCGGCGTTCGTTTTAGTTTCAAGCAGTAGTGCGCTCTTTGGAGTGCGTTATTGGCTGACCAATTCTGGCGGCGGTCCGATCAACAGGGTGAGCAGCATAAAGGTGATAATCAGAGCTAGCGGTAGCGTTTGATTGACGCCGCCTTGCTCTGTGAGCCAGGCTTTTTGAGCTTCTGGTTGGCCTGCAAAGTGCTGATTCGATCGATCTATCTTTTCACGACACCATTGGTAGTAAATGCCATTTGCCTTGAGTGGTAGGTATATGCACGTAAAGGGCAGGGCGAGCAAATACGCAGAAATTGTTCCAGTGCTCTTTGATCCGGTTTGCTCGGCGACATAGCCTGCAACGATCCAGGAAGCAATAGTCAGCGCTACTGTAAACAGTGCCCAACGATACTGGCGACGCCAAAGCAACCAGCCCACCCCCAGAAAAAGTACCGGCCAGTTCCAGGACACGGGTGAATAGCCCCGTTCCTCGCAGCGCCGGAAATAGCTGAGGTAGTAGTCTTGATTACTTGGCCCAATGATGGCCTTGAATGCAGCGACTCGTTCCATGTTTTGTTTGTTCTATTTGTTTTATGAAGTCCCGCTTAGTCTATGCCGGTTGCTGCTGCAGAAAGCGCCCACAGCCGTTCCTGCAGATTAACCTGTTGGGCCAGCGGCGCGCAGTCTTGTGGTACCTGATGTTCGTCGAGATAAAGCCCTTGCATGTCAGCTGCGGCTGGATCGAGCGCCAGAAAGAGCGGCGTAGCTGCTCCGGTTGCAGGCGGCTTCGCGATCCCCAACGCGCTTGTCGCTCGTTTGATAAAAGGCCAGATCCGGCCGTTACCGGGCAGGAGGTCAGTATTGATCATGCCTGGATGCAACGCGTTTACACGCACATTGGTGGACTCAACGCGCCGAGCCAGAGCATTTGAGAACATCACGTTGGCAAGCTTTGAACGGGCATAGGCAGCCATCATAGAGTAGTTGTGCGTGTGCGTTAGATGATCAAAATCCATATCGCCGCGCATGTGTAGCCTTGAGGCTACCGTGACTACCCGGGTGATCCGGTCGTGGCTTAACGCGGGCAGGAGCAGGTTGGTGAGTTGGAACGGTCCCAGGTGATTGATGGCAAAAGTTAGCTCGTAGCCGCTCTCAGCGAGTCTTGGTTTTTCGAACATGGTGCCGGCGTTGTTGATTAGCACGTCCAGGTCACCGAAGCGCTTTATAACCAGTTCGGCACAGCGCTCGATGCTGCCGCGGCTGGCAAGATTGCACTCCACCACGTCAATATTTGCCTCAGGGTTTTTAAGGATGAGCCGATGGCGTAGATCGTGTCCGCGCTTTAAGTCGCGGACAGCCATGATGAGCTGAAGGTCTTTCGAACCTCCTGCGATAGATTCTGCAATTGAGTGGCCGATGCCTGATGTTGTGCCGGTGACAAGTAAACGGGTCATTGGGGTGGACCCAACTGTTGCTTCTTGTTGTTTGCGGCGTTGGCAAACAACAGAGACTTGATAAGGTATGCGCCGGCGCAGGCTGCCAATACCGGATAAAGATAGCCCGCAAAGAGGTCGCTGTGACCTAACTCGGTGTGAGCGCCAGCCAGCATTAGCACGCACATAGCGAGCACGACTGCGTTGGGTATAACCAACCACAAGCCGAGCATTGCCAGTGCCGGGATGACCAGCGCATGCATAGCTATGCCGCTGTCGATCTGAGGAAGCGCAGTAATCTCCGGCACGATACGAGCGGGATCTACCATTAGCGCGCAGGCGAACAACGCGGCAATGCCTGCCAGGCGTCGACCTGTACCTCTACCCGCCGCGTCTTTTACTAAAGCATTTTTCGCTAAAGAAGGCGCGGCGTCGGACTGTAGGGATGACTCCGATGAAGGTTCTGGTGATTGGGAAGCCACTAGCATGTTCGGTCACGACACAATGTCGAGAGCGCCTCCGTCGATACGGATGTTTTGCGCATGCAATGCATCGGCAATTGGGCTTGCGAGAAAACACACCAGATCTGCCACCTCTTCGCGACGCACGATGCGCCCGATAGGAATGTCTTTGGCCACGTGGGGTTCTATTTCTTCCCAGGTTGAGCCCCAACCCTTGTCTTTGCCGACGGCTAGATAGTTCGCTTCAACCTCTGGGGTAAGGATAAGACCCGGAGACACCAGGTTGACGCGGACGGCGGTGCCAGCGAGTTCTTTGGCTAGCCCAACCGTCATAGTGGCCAGTGCTCCTTTAGCCGCGTAGTAGTGGGGCATGATGGCGTTGGGGCGGGTGGAGCCCACCGTGCCCAGGTTGATAATGCGGCCAAACGCCAGTTTACGCAGCGACGGCAGTAGCCCGCGAATCAGTCGCTGGGCGCTCAGCACATTTTTTTGGTAGGCATCGAGCCAGGCGTCGGTATCTGCGCTGTTCCACTTGCCACGATCAGCCGTGCCGTAGTTGTTTATAAGAATCTCTGGTGGCGCTGCAGCTATTGCTTTTAGTACTGCGCTTGCGCCAGCATCGGTGCATATGTCGCCTGCTACGGCGGTTGCGTTGGGGATTTCTGCGGCCGCGGATTCGGCTTGTTCAGCTGTAAAACCGTGCACCCAGACCTGAGCGCCTTCAGCAGCTAGCTGCCTGGCAATTATCTGGCCGGTGCCACGATGGGCGCCCGTAACCAGAGCCGTTTTATCGCTAAGTTGTAAATTCATCAGGCAGGCCGGTTAAGTCGGAGCAGAGTATACTCACTCGTTCATGACCTTTGTTGCTTTCCTTGTCGTTGCGTTGTTGGGCGCCTTTGTCCAGACCGTCACAGGATTTGCATTGGGCATGATTCTTATTGCGCTTGCCGCGGGATTAGAATTGGTGAGCATTCCGGTGCTTACTGCGACAGCCAGTTTACTTTCGCTTGCTAACGTTTGCATGGCGCTACGTGGTCAGACCCACCGTATTCACTGGGGATTCTGGGGGTTTATAACACTTGGTCAGGTGCCTGCCATAGGCGTAGGCCTGTGGCTGATGCTGTATCTGAATGAAGACGCCGTGGTGCTGTTGCAGCTGCTGTTGGGGTTGTTTGTATTGATTGGCAGTATTTCCATGATTGGTCGTAACGTAGAGATTGGGGCACCAAGCAAAAAACCGGCTCAGTTGGCTGCCGGAGTTGCCGGTGGATTGTGCGGCGGCATGTTTTCGGCCTCTGGTCCAGTTATGGGCTGGTTTTTTTATCGGCAGCCACTAGCGATTGATATTGTTCGACCTACGCTGCTTGCCTGCTTTGGCGTAACCACTAGCGTTCGGACGTTAATGCTTGCAAGCCAGGGCGAACTTAATACTGACATTGCAACGCTTACTCTGGCCTCGTTACCAATGATTGTTCTGGGTACCTGGCTGGGTAAAAAGTACGCCGGGCGTATACCCACTGACACACTGCGTCGTTGGGCGTTTGGTTTACTCACCTTGATGGGGCTATTGATCACGGGGCGTGCTGTAGTGGCAATGGAGCTATTCGCATGAGACCTGTTCTGCTTTTGAGAAAGCTCTTGTTGGTAGGCAGCGTGTTGTGCGTCACGGGTTATGAAGCTCTGGCCGATGGGCTTAATCACGTCGATCAGCTCGATCAACCTTGCAGCATACGGCTGACCGGCGGCTGGATTGTCGACGGTAGCGGCAGTCCTGGATATCAGGGCGACCTTTTGTTGCACGGCGAGCGAATTCTTCTTGTGGTTGACCTTGCAGATAGGAACGCAGTTGGGCTTGCCAGGCGAATTCACTGTGATCGCTCTATTGATGTTCAGGGTCTTGTGGTGGCGCCTGGCTTCATCAACATGCTGTCCTGGGCGAGCGCAACGCTGCTGGTTGATCCGCGCGCGCTAAGCGACGTGATGCAGGGCGTAACCTTAGAAGTAATGGGTGAGGGGCGCTCGAAGGGTCCGTTTGTTAACGCCCAGAGCGTAAAGATTCGACGATCAAATCCAGCAACAGGCGCGACGATAAGAACCGAAGCGAAGTGGCGTACTCTGGGCGACTATTTTGATTTGCTGTCAAACGCCGGCATTGGCGTTAATGTTGCCTCCTACGTTGGCGCAACTACTATTCGTGAGTATGTGCTGGGTGCCTCTAGCCGCGCTCCACGTGATTCAGAGCTCGAGAAAATGCAGGAGCTAGTCGCACAGGCGATGCGCGAGGGCGCGATGGGTGTGGGTTCTTCCCTGATCTATGCGCCCGCTAACTACGCCGGTACGCAGGAGTTAACCGCGCTGGCAAGCGAAGCCGCGCAGTACGGTGGTGGCTACATTTCGCACCTGCGAAGTGAGAGTCGAGGCCTGGTTTCCGCGGTTAGGGAGCTGATTCGAATTTCGGAGCATTCTGGAGCACCCGCAGAGATCTACCACCTGAAAGCCGCCGGGAAAAGAAATTGGTGGAAGCTGGATACCATTATCGAAGAAGTGGAGGCGGCGCGAGCAAGGGGACTAAAGATCACTGCCAACATGTACCCCTATACGGTGGCCGCCACCGGGCTGGATGCAGTGATGCCGCCCTGGGTGCAGTTGGGCGGCATTGAGCCGTGGATAGAGCGGCTTAAAGATCCGGCCATAAGGGCCCAGGTTCTCGAAGAAATGCGTGAGCGCACGCCGAGCTGGGAGAATTTTTTGCTGGATGGTCCGGAAAACGCGCGGCTATTGAGTGTTCGAACCAAAGAATTGCGACCTTTTGTTGGCATGACGCTCGCGGAAATTGCGCAGGAAGTTGGTGTAACCGCTGAAGAGGCAGCAATAGATCTGGTGATCGCCGATGGCAGCAAAACGCGAATGGTTTACACCTTGATGAGCGAAGCCAATGTAGAGAAGCAACTTAAGCTTGATTGGGTGAGCATTGGCAGTGACGCCGCAGCGCCTGCAGCGGAGCGTAGATTCAAGTGGCGCAACGAACACCCGCGCACTTACGGTAGCTTTTCTCGTTTGCTCGGTAAATACGTGCGCGAAGCTGGCGCGCTTGAACTGGAAGACGCGATATATCGGATGACAGGGTTGCCCGCAGCCAATTTGGGGTTAAGCGACCGCGGCAAATTGGCCGCGGGTTACTACGCAGATTTGGCCATATTCGATGCCGCAACCATTGTTGATCAATCGACTTTTGCAGATTCACATCGTTACGCAACCGGTATGCAGCATGTGTTTGTGAACGGCAAACGCGTCGTTGCTAATGGCGAGCCGACTGGCGTGATGTCTGGAAAGATTGTGCGTGGCCCTGGCTGGGGGATGCGTCTGGATCGGGCTATTGCTCAGGACAAGGCTAATACCCAAGAGAGGTCTATTGCAGAGTCAAAACCGGCTCGTCCAGCGCCGCGAGTTGTTCGCGTAGAGCCAAGACATGATCAGACCAATAGCGGCCGCCGTTGAACCAGGGGAACGCTGGCGGAAAAGCCGGGTCGTTCCAGCGACGGCCGATCCAGGCCGCGTGATGCATCATGCGCATGGTTCGCAGGGCTTCGATCATAGCGAGTTCTGAAGCGTCGAAGGGTACAAAGGTTTCGTACGCCTCGACCAGTACGCTCAACTGCCGATTGCGATCATCGCGCTCGCCGGATAACAGCATCCACAGGTCTTGCACCGCCGGGCCAGTAACCGTGTCATCGAAGTCAACAAAGTGCGGCACGTCGTCGCGCCACAGCACATTGCCGAGATGACAATCGCCGTGCAACCGAATGCGGGTATGTGGACGTTGCATGGCTTGCTCTACGCCCGCGAGCAGATGATTGGTGACACTTTCGTAAGCAGGCTGCAACTCGTCTGGGATAAAGTCGCTCGCGAGCAGGTAATCGCGCGAGTCGCGGGCCATGCGCTGCCAGTCGAGAGAGGGGCGGACGCTGTGGTTGCCCCCGCGGCCGACGGCGTGCATGCGGCCCAGGGTCCGGCCCATGATCGCCAGATTGTGTTCTGATTCGATCTCGGGTGGGTGGCCGCCCTGACGAGGAAAGATCGCAAACTGAAAGCCTGAGTGTTCGAACAGACTTTGACCGTTTAGAGAGATAGGCGCGACCACTGACAGCTCAGCGTTTTGCAACTCTTTGGTAAACGCATGCTCTTCATTGATCTGTTCGGTGGTCCATCGATTTGGGCGATAGAACTTGGTAACGATAAAGCTCTCGTCAAACAGGCCCGCCTGGTAAACCCGATTCTCGAAGCTGTTGAGCGCGAGTAAGCTGCCATTAGGTTCAAGCCCAGTGCTTTCGAGCGCGTTACCAATGGTATCTGGGGTTAGGTTGTCGTAGGGCGTAGATTCGGCGGCCGATGCATGGGTTGCGCTGTCGGTCTTGGTTGCAGAACTCGACCCGTAGTCCCAGCTGTTGCCCAGATTGTCGTCTGGGTCGTTACCCTCGTCGCTTATGCTCAGGAGAAGAACCTCGTTAGTCTATGGCAGAAGATTAGCCTTCGAGTATCGCACGAGTGGGACTCCATAAATGGATCTCTTCTGCGCCTGCCTGGATTAACACCCGGGCCAGGGCGTTGGCTGTTGAACCGGTGGTGACCACGTCGTCGATGATAGCCACCCGTTGATTAGGTAAATCGGACAGTATCGATTTAGCTCGTTTGGTGGCTTGAAACGCGTGGACGACGTTAGCCGTGCGGGCGCTCTTAGACAGTGTCTGTTGGGGTGATGTTGGCGAGCTACGGTTGACCAGACTGTTGCTCACCGGCAACGACAAACGTTTGCCCAGATGTTTGGCGAGCACTGCGCTTTGATTGTGGCCTCGGCTGAGTTGTCGGCGCCAATGCAGAGGCACTGGTACCAACAGGTCGGGCCAGTCTGGTGCTTCACCAACTGATGCGTCGTAGAGACCTGCACTCTTTATGAGCGCGTCGCTTAGAAGTTCTGCGAGCACTCGCCCGTAGACGCTGCCTTTGCTGTGCTTTTGTTGCTGAACCATCCACCGGGCACAACCGCCGTATGACAGTGGTGTGAAGGTGCGATCTATGAAATGAAAATGCGCTTGAGGTTTGCTCTCTCTGGTTCCACCTTCTCTGGCTCCACCTTCTCTGGTTAGGCAGCGATAACAAAGTGCGCTGTTTTGTTCCTGGTTCCGTTTTTTGTTACCGATACCAGAAAATAATTTGGTATCTGTAACAGAAAAGTTGTCGTCGATTTGAGATGTCGGTGAGTTGTTTGGAAGTCCGCAGCGAACGCACTGGTTGGTGAGCCAGGGTAGATCGCTTTCACAGTATTCGCACAGGTCCTTATTTCTGTTGGTGGCCAGTCGACAGAGCACACAGTGGCCGGGCAGTACCCAAAATTCCAGCTTTTTTATTGATAAAACCAGCCTTCTCTGGAAAGAGTAACGCGTTACAGAAGTGGTTTTTGCGCGTGCTGTTGTGTTGTTCTGGTGTAGTTTTTGATTACTCATTGATTTGACGTTGTCTGCTTGAACCAAGCGTTGACACTGTATTAATCGTTAGGTTGAGCGCATTTTGGGAGAAGAACAGGCGTTTAACTGGCGTCAAAGTCGTTAGCTCACGCCAAATTCATCGGCGTATTACAAAGATGGTTTTGACAGTCTTACACCTGCTGTTTAGCCTGTGCGTCTTTCCCAATCTCTGGCCGGGATTTGTGACTTTCTGGAGCCCCTACTAATGGTTAGCTTTGCTGCCCCACAACGCGATATAGAGTTCTTGCTGTTTGATCTCTTTGACATGGAGTCTGTGTGGGCGGACATGCCAGCTTTGCAAGATGTGAATGGAGATCTTGCGAAGGCGGTAGTGAATGAAGGAGGGCGTATTGCCAGCGAAGTGCTTGCGCCGCTCAATCAAATAGGCGACGAAGAAGGCTGCAGTATTAAGGATGGTGAGGTTAGCGTGCCTACCGGATTTGATGCTGGATACAAGGCGCTCGCGGAGGGCGGCTGGCTTGGTCTTGCGGGTAATCCTGAGTTTGGTGGCCAGGGCATGCCAAAAGCACTCTCATGTGTGCTGGAAGAAATGTTCTACGGCAGCAACTCATCGCTGTATCTGTACGGCACGCTCACCGTGGGTGCCGCCATGTGTATTGATACCCACGGTACTGAAGCGCAGAAGCGCAGCTATTTGCCCAAGCTTTACTCTGGTGAGTGGACGGGTGCGATGGCGCTCACCGAAGCCCATTCTGGAACCGATTTAGGCATTATGCGCAGCCGTGCAGAACCCAAGAGTAACGGCGCCTACTCAATAACGGGCACCAAGATATTTATAACCAGCGGCGATCACGACATGGCGGACAACATTGTTCACCTGGTGCTGGCGCGCTTACCGGATGCACCTGCTGGGACCAAAGGCATCTCGCTGTTTATCGTGCCGAAGTATTTGCCGACAGATGACAACACGCCTGGCGAGCGAAACTCGTTTGCGCCTGCCTCTATTGAACACAAGATGGGTATAAGAGGCAGCGCTACCTGCGTAATCAACTACGACGGGGCCACTGGCTTTTTGTTGGGCGAAGAGAACAAAGGCCTGGCCGGCATGTTCACTATGATGAACTACGAGCGACTGTCGATTGGCATTCAGGGTCTCGGTTTGTCCGAGCTTGCGTATCAGAATGCCGCACTTTACGCGCGTGACCGGTTGCAGGGCCGATCGCCAACCGGAGCAGAAAGCCCAGAAGCCCCGGCCGATTCTCTGTTGGTGCATCCTGATGTGCGCCGCATGTTACTGACCGTTCGAGCCTATAACGAAGCGGGGCGAGCGTTTGCTCTGTATGTAGGTCAGCAACTCGACTCGGCCAAGTATGCAGGTGATGCAAAGGCTGCCGCGCGTGTTGAGCTGCTCACGCCCATAGCGAAGGCGTATCTGTCGGATCGCGGCTTTGAGTGTGCGGTGCTTGCTCAGCAGGTTTTGGGTGGGCACGGCTATATAGGTGAGTGGGGGCTTGAGCAGATTGTTCGTGATGCGCGCATTGCACAGATATACGAAGGTGCCAATGGCGTGCAGGCGCTGGACCTAGTGGGCCGCAAGATGCTGCGCGATGGCGGCAAGATGGCCTCGAGCATGATTGATGAAATGCGCGGGACTGAAGTGTCTAAAGAGTTTGCGTCGGAACTACAGTCAGCCATTGCTTCGCTTGAGACTGCCACTACATCGGTGCTGGCGCGAAGCGGACAAGATCCGGCGTTGCCCGGCGCTGTGTCTACCGATTATCTGGAGCTGTTTGGACTGACGCTTTACGCCTGGCTGTGGGCGCGAATGGCAGACTCTGCACCCGACGATGAGTGGGGAGAGAACAAGCGGCACACCGCGCGATTTTTCTTTGCGCGCCTGCTTCCGAAGCATCTTGCGCTAGGTGCATCGATTGAGGCTGAAGCCTCAGCCGTGATGGCACTACCCGCGAGTGCGTTCTAGTTAGCTGCTCCTTACTAAGAAGAAGGCCTCTTTACTAAGAAGAAGGCCTCTTTACTAAGAAGAAGGGCAGGGATGCGCGTCGTTCCTGGGATCGCATAATTTTATAGAGCGCATGTAGAGCGACCATTCGCCCATCTCTTGATCGCTAAGTGGTGAGGTTTCGGTTTGTAGCGACTCTGATCGCCGCGCCCGCGATATCACGTAGAAATTGTCGTTGCCGCGAATTGCTTTAATTAGCGTTACTTCGCCGCGTGCGGACACTAGATTCTTATTGCACACCAGCAAGCGGACCGAGGTTTGATAGCCATTTTCGATGCCGCTGTAGACATTTGTATCATTAGTGCCTTCGCACTCAGTTTTTTGCTCTTTGCCCATCGCTTCGAGAAACACGATGGGGTCGGGCAGAGGCTCGAGGTTATTTGATTCGACGAAGATCTTATCGAACCACTGGACTTCGTCTTGACCGGCGGGAATAAACTCCGCCAGGCGAAATGTGTCAGTTTGTTGGGCGGTAACCTGTAGCCACGCGGGTGGGGTTTGCAGAAGCAGGGTTTCTTCCATCGCTCTCGGGGCGGCAGCGTTTTCTATGCTAGTACTGGCGTCTATATTGTCTTTAGAGCTTTCGTTTGAGGGGCTGCAGGCCGTTATACCTAGAGTACAGATAGCCGCGCAAGCTGCGAGACGGAAAATTTGGAAGCCAGGTGCGTAGAGCTTTCGCCCGGCAATTGAGTGCAAGGTGGTTGAGTAGCTAATGGTGATCCTCCGCGGCTGCCCTAATATACCGTGGTTACCACATCGTGCACGAACTTTGATTTACAGCCTTCCGCAAAACCCGAAAGGTAGGTAACGGGTGTGCCCCAGTTTTTGTCAGCCGTTGCCGAGCAAGACAGCGCCGGTTTGGAATCCAGCTCGTCGATACGAGCGAACCGCGTTTCGGCGATGTAGTACTCTGGATGCAGCAGGTAGCTAATGGCGGCTGAGTCCCAGGGGTGAAAGCCATTGTCCTGGGGGAAAGTGGTGGTCCAGTGTTGTACCCAGTCGAGGGAGTTTTTATAGAAGTACTCGGCTGTCGGATTGGAACGATTGCGAATGTTCTGCAGGTCGAGCTCTGTGATCTCTACCTGGCTCGTTAGCTCGAAGCCTGCGAGCACCAGTGGCACGCCGCTTGAAAGAAGTTGCTCCATCGCCGGCACATCGTTTTCGAAATTGAAGTCGCGAACGGGACCGGTGTCGCCAATAAAGAAGCGATTGTCGGGGGTGCGTCCAGCCACTATGACCAGCGATTCTATGTTGGGCAGCACCTCGGGAAAGTGCTCTATAAGTTGAGCTATGTTGGTGAGTGGCCCGATGGCGGCGATGCTTAGGCGCTGCTTTTTCAGGCAGTCGGCCATAAATTGCACGGCCGGCAGGATGGTGTCGCCGGGTGTGTTGTTGGTGGCGCCCTCGACAACGGGCGCGCTTGATTGTTTGAGCTCGACGATCTCGCGAGCGATGCGCGCAACGTCTTTGTGAGGTGCGTTACCGTACACGGTGGTTACACCCAGTAGTTCTATGGCATCGACATTTATGGCCTCAACAATGGCGAAGCCGTCGTCTATATCTCGAGGACGCCCTTCGTGCCACGCCCCTAAGGCAACGTCAGTGTCTATTATGAGCGGTAGCTTGTTCATCAATTGCACCGCTCGCCAACACCAGATTGCAGCCTGTTTCGAGCCAGTCGATTTTGGTTTGGGTGCTGGTGTTTTCGGGTAGAGGGAGTTGAGCGACGCCCAGCAAGCGACGAATGAGCTCGATACCTGCAAAGCCGCGCGCGAGCGTGTGATCGAAACCTTGCGGCTTCGTGTAGTGATCGAGTGCAGTGCTTGCTTGCTCGAGTGTCATGCCGGCGAATTGCAGATGGGCAAGGCAAACTCCAACGTCAAATTCTGCAGGACCTACGAAGGCGAACTCTGGGTCGATGATTTTAACGTCACTGGGTTGCGTGAGCGTGCCCAGCCACGAACCGGGGTAGAAGTCGCCGTGCAGTAAAACCGGAGTAGAGGAGTGGGCAGACTTGCCAATGTAGATTTGGCCCAGATGCCGGGCCGCTTCTTTAAGTTGGTTATGGTTCGCGCAGCGTTCGGCAACATCTGCGAGCTCGCCCAGCTCTAAACCATTGTCGCTTTGTAGCGGTAGGTCGAAGATATGGGTGTGGTTGAGTTCGCGCATGCTGTGGTTGTGCAGTATCGGCGGGGTTATGGCGTGCAACTCGCCGAGCCACTGCATAAGCGGTTGCACAAATTCTCCCAGTCGATGTTGGAGCTGTTCGTCGCCGTAAGCGGCCGTCAGGTCAGAGGCTTGCCCCAGATCTTCGAACGCAAGCAGGTGATTGGCCTTGTCGTTGCCCAACATGCGCGGCAGGCGGGCCTCTACAAGAGTTTGATTTTGGATGGCGTGATAGAACGCAGCCTCTGCAGCACCGCGTTCTATGGGTGCTGCGATGTCTGGGTACTTGGCGACAAAGGGCACCGCCTGCTTAAGCACAATACTGGCCATCTCGCCGCCACTCTCTATTTCGCCGCCACTTTTTATCTCGCCGCAGGCGCTACAATCGAAGCGCAACGTGCGGTTCATGTTGCCCGGTCCGGCCGAGCGGGGGTTAGTGAGCGTGCCTGTGGGTGGGATCCAGCCGAGCTCTCTGACGCGAGCGTTTATAGCCTCGAGGTTGTCGGGCAGCAGTTTGAGCATGGAGTGGTATCCGGAATGTTGGCCGTGTTTAGCGGATAGCGACGGGATTGATGACCGCCTGCACCGCGCCTTCGAATTTGGGTTGCCCCAGAACAAACATGAACTCCCAGGCTTTATCGGCCTGCAGCTCGTGCGTATTCATATTCTCAAGGATATAGATGCCATTTTTAGCCAGTAGTTCGGGGTGAACGGGAAAAAGTTCCCCTTCTACTTCGCCTGGCAGTACCTCAACGGCCCAGCTGTCAGCGCCAACAGCCATCACGTCGAGGCTGGCCAGGTATTTGGCCCCATCCACGCCCAGACCCGGTTCTCCGGCCATGAACTCTTCCGGCGCCGATTCTGACTTGGTGAGCCAGCCGGTGTGAAATAGAACCACATCGCCTTTTTCTATTTTTATACCCTGGGCCCTGGCCGCGGCTTTGATATCGCTGCTGTTGAACGCTGTTCCGGCCGGCAACATGGCTTTTCCGAAGTGAGCGGTCATATCGAGCAATATTCCCCGGGTGACCATGGGCGGCAATTTGTGGGTGCCCATTTTCTTGAGCCCCGTGGGGTGCACAAAGTCGGCGGCCTTGTTGCCGTTGTAGTAGACGTGATCTACGCCCATGTGGCCGAGACCGTCGATTTGGCTACCGATGCCCATCCAGATGTTCATAAGATCATCATTGCCCGTGGCGCGATTGGAACCCAGTGGTGTGCCCATGCCGTCGTCTAGCTGAAGGATGGTCATGGAGTATTGGCGTGGTGGATAAGCGGGTGAGGTAGGCCCAGTGACAACACCCAGAGAGTAGGTTTTGCCGGTTTTTATCAGGCTTGCGGCTTGTTTTACTTTTTCGGGCGACAGCAAGTTTAGTGAACCCAACTCATCGTCTGCCCCATATTTGGAGGGATACCAGGCGGGCTCTTCTGCGTTGATCGCAGTGCTTATGCAGAGCACGGGTGCAGCTAACAGCGCCGATAACAGCGCGTTATGCAGTGCGGTCCTAGCGGTTGTTGGTTTGGTGCGCATAAGGATCTCCTTTGTTTTGCGCGACTAGCCGGTTGGATTTTCGCGCAGGCGCTTTGGCAGACGTTCGTATATGCCATCAAAGGCGCCATTGCTCATTATGACGATATGACGGGGTTTGTCTGCAAGTTTGGCCACCCTGTCCATGAGTGCCTCGAGGTTGTCATCGACGCTCGCTTCAACCACGCAGTTGCTTGCGACGTCAGAAATGTCCCACTTGATTTTGGGCCCACGAAACCACATGACCTGGTCGGCAGGAGCTCCGCAAGTTTTTAACTCTTCTTGCAGCGCACCCAGCGACATGGTGTGAGTACGGGGCTCGATAATAGCCACAATCTCTTCCCCACCAACCGCGTTGCGCAGCCCTTGCAGCGTGGTTCGGATAGCCGTGGGATGGTGCGCAAAATCGTCGTATATACGGGTTTTTCCAACGGTAGCTATGAGCTCCATGCGCCGCTTTACACCCTCGAACTTGCAGAGGGCCTCTACCGCCGCCGTGGGCTGCACACCTGCGTGGCGAGCCGCGGCTATCGCAGCCAGGGCGTTACTAATGTTGTGATTGCCAAGTGCGCTCCAGCTTAACGTTCCAAAGTTTTCGTCGTTCATGCAAACGTCGAACTCGCTGCCATCGCTCTTGGCGTTTAGCGCGTGCCAGCTTTCTTCGGTTTCAGCATCGATTCGATTGCGGGCGGTTGCGTCGCGCAGATTGGGATTAATGCGGCTTACCGGCGTCCAGCACCCCTGCTTTAATACTTGATTGACGTTGTCATCAAGCTCTGGTGCGATCACCAGGCCGTTGCTGGGAATCGTACGCATGAGTAGATGGAACTGGTCTTGAATGGCGCCGAGATCGTCGAAGATATCTGCGTGGTCGTACTCGAGGTTGTTGATGATTAGCGTGCGCGGATGATAGTGCACAAACTTTGACCGGCGATCGAAGTAGCTGGTGTCGTACTCATCTGCCTCGACTACGAAGAACGGCGAACCACCTAGCCTTGCCGACACGTCGAAATTGTTGGGTGCCCCACCGATCAGAAAGCCTGGTTTCATGCCGGCATATTCCAGAATCCACGCAACCATACTTGCGGTGGTTGTTTTGCCGTGGGTGCCAGAGGCAGCTATAACCCAGCGATTTGCAAGCATCTCTCGACCCAGCCATTCCGCGCCGGAACTGTAGGGTAAAGCCTTCTCGAGAACGTACTCGACGCCAGCGTTACCGCGCGGTAACCCGGCATTGCCAAGTATAACCAGATCAGGTGCCGGGTTGAGCTGGGCGGGATCGAACCCTTCGAATACTTCAATTTCTGCATTGCGCAACAGATCGCTCATGGGTGGGTAGAGTGATGTGTCGCTGCCGGTGACGGAGTAGCCCGCCTCTTTTGCGAGTATTGCGAGGCTACCCATGAGGGTACCGCCGATACCCATAAAATAGAGGGATCTGCTCAAGAGAGACCTGCTATCTGGATGCTGATAGTTTCGCTAAATATTTTGATAACCAGGCTCGCGGTTATGCCGAGGCCAATATTGACGTCGAGGGCCCGATGCATGATGAAGCCGACAATAAATATCGTCCAGAGCTGGACCAGCGTATTGAAGATGGTGCCGATATTGGCATCGAGCTCAATTCCAGAGAGGCGAACCGCCATGATGATCAGGCCGTAGAGTGCCGTGACGACCAGGTCGGTGCCCAGGATGGCGCCGAACGTGGGGACAAAACGCTCAAAATTGCCTTTGAGTTGAAGCGCAAGCGCCGAGAGCAGCCCGGCAATTGCGGCCCAGGTCACAATCTGAGTGATAAGGGAGAGGGTGCTGAATTCGGTTTGCAGCACACTGGTGACGACCAGAACAAGAACAATCTTGCCTATTACGAGCAGACCGATCAGCGCGTGCTGAGCGGGAACGTCTTCTGGCCCCTTGCGCGTGAGACAAATGTTCCAGAACAGAGAGACAAGGAACAGCATAATTTGTACGGGTAATCTGTAGTTTATTGCGCCAAAATTGTCGCACAGAATGCGGGTTTGGAACTGTTCTGAACTGATTTTCCCGCTAAGGATCTCGAACCATGGCCTCTCGTTCTTCTCGTTCTTCTATTTCATCGAAGAAAAAGCCGCAAAACGCCTTCTACGCCCAGTCGGGTGGCGTTACAGCGGTGATTAACGCCAGTGCGTGCGGGGTTATAGAAACAGCTCGCAAGTATCCGAAGAAGATAGGCAAAGTGTACGCAGGACGAAACGGTATTCTGGGTGCGCTTGCCGAAGAACTTATTGATACCTCAAAAGAATCGGCGAGCACCATCGCCGGGCTACGCTCTACACCCAGCGGAGCCTTTGGCTCTTGCCGCTACAAAATGCGCTCGCTTGAAGAAAACCGGCGTGAGTACGAGCGACTAATTGAAGTATTTCGTGCTCATGATATTGGCTACTTCTTTTATAACGGAGGCGGGGACTCACAAGACACTGCACACAAGGTGTCGCAGATTAGTACAAGCATGGGGTTCCCCATAACTTGTATTGGGATACCCAAGACCGTTGATAACGATCTGCCGCACACGGACACCTGCCCTGGCTTTGGCTCGGTAGCCAAGTATGTCGCGATAGCGACGCGCGAGGCGGCGCTAGATGTTGCGTCTATGTATGAGACCTCTACCAAGGTATTTATTCTGGAGGTCATGGGCCGCCACGCGGGTTGGATTGCAGCGGCGAGTTGTTTGGCGCAAGAAGAAGCAGGCGATGCACCACATCTCATTTTGTTACCTGAAGTTCCTTTCAAGCAAGCCAACTTTTTAGCGCAAGTAAAGAAGAGTGTTGAAAGTAATGGCTATTGCGTAGTTGTAGTTAGTGAGGGCGCGGCTTACGCCAACGGCAAGTTTGTCGCCGACGCCGGCGGCAAGGATGCGTTTGGACATACGCAACTAGGTGGTGTGGCACCAGTGATTGCCAACATGGTCAAGAACAAGCACGGGTATAAGTATCATTGGGCGGTTGCAGACTATCTGCAACGCGCCGGTCGGCATATTGCCAGTGGCACCGATGTTAAGCAGGCTTACGCGGTGGGTGAAGCTGCGGTTAAGTTTGCAATTGCAGGCAAGAACGCGGTAATGCCAACCATAGTGCGGACCTCTGATTCGCCCTATAAATGGAAGATAGGTGAAGTAGCGCTGTCAAAGGTTGCCAATATTGAGAAAGCTATGCCGAAGCGATACATCTCGAAAGATGGTTATGGCATTACGGCGGCAGGCCGACGGTATCTAGCGCCGTTGATTCAAGGCGAGGATTACCCGGCGTATAAGGCAGGAATGCCCAAGTACGTACGGATGAAAAATCTTTTGGTTGAGAAGAAGCTTAAAGGTTTTAAGGTGGGCTAATTTGGTCTTAGGTTTTGAGGCAGGGTGCACCTCTTAATCAAGAGCGATTCCATTTGATTCGGAGAAGATCTGTTCTAGCGGGCTTCTTACGCCAGATGCGCCGTGGTCGATGAGATGAGTGTAGATTTGGGTAGTTTTCAGGTCGCTGTGGCCTAGCTGCTCTTGAATTGTTCTTATGTCAGACCCGCTCATTAGCAGGTGCGTCGCAAAGGAGTGCCGCAGTGTGTGGCAGCTGACCCGTTTGTCGATTCCTGCTATTTGCCCCGCGACTCGAACTGCTTTTTGAATAGTGCGCTCGTGAAGATGGTGACGTCTTCGATTGGTTTCGCTGTCGTCGTTTCTTGGATCGATGCTAATTCTGTCGCTGGGAAATACAAACTGCCAGATCCAATCGCGGGGCGCGTTGGGGTATTTACGAGAGAGTGCCTGGGGAAGCCAGACGTTTGCCTGACCTGCCTTTAAGTCGCGGAGATAGAGGGCTCTCACAGATTTTAGGTGGCGTTTTAGGAAGGGAATGAGGGAGTCGGATAGGGTGACTACTCTGTCTTTGGCGCCTTTACCGCCCTTTACTTGTACACATCGGTGTTGAAAATCGAGATCTTTAACCCGTAGACGCACGCATTCAAGAACCCGCAAGCCCGAGCCATACATGAGAGACGCCATTAACCAGTGTTCGCCGCGCAAATTCTTTAAGAGTTCGGCGACTTCTGGTGGTGTAAGGACCGAAGGTAAAGTGTGTGGCTTTTTTGCGCGTTGGACGGGGCCGAGTTGAACGGGGTGTCTTAACACTTCTCGGTACAGGAAGAGGAGGGCAGAGAGCGCCTGGTCTTGAGTTGAAGCCGAAACGCGCTGTTTTATAGCGAGATGGTTTAGGAAGTTGGAGAGATGCCTGGAGGTGAGATCGGATGGATGTTGTTTGTTGTGAAAAATTATAAATCGACGCACCCAGGCAACATAGGCGGTTTCGGTTCGAATCGAATAGTGCCGGACACGGATGGCCTCGCGTAGTTGTTCGAGGAGTTTCGGCGGCGGCTCGGGGGTGTTGGGCATTTGTTGAGAATAATGGGATTGTCGCGGGCTGAAATAGAGGCAAGGGATGGCGTGTGAGTGGGTAAGTAGCTATACAGCGGAGAGGCAGTCGCCTGACGGAAAGCGACCGCCACTTCTGTCCAATCTATCTGCAGAAGATTGATTCTCGTTGCGGGTGTGAAGCGACTGCAGCGAGAAGGACAGAGATGGCGACTGCCAGTCGGCTTTGGGACGGTGGTTTGAGTGGAGGTGCAGTCGGTTCGTGGATTGCGACTGCCGTTCGTATAATGGACGTTAGGCGGCGTCGATAGCCGGTCTCGAGCCATGGGGCTTTCCAGCCCAGGAAAGCAGACACTCAGTCTCTCCGATCGAACAGCCGATTTTGGTTACTGACGAACTCTAGTGTTTCACTAAAGTGCAGCTTTCTCTCTCATGAAGACGTTCAAGATATGCAATTAGGTTTGGGAAGTCACTGATAAGGCCTTCGTCATATCCCCAATTCACGGTGTAACTCACGAAAATATCGGTCACTGTGAAGCGATCATCAACAAGGTATTCTTTCTCGCCCAATTCGCCCTCAAGCACTGTTGCTCCTTTTCGATAGAACTCGGAATTTTGCGCAATTATCTCCTCAACGTGTTGCTCCTTCGGCAAAACAAAATCGATACTGTTGATTTCACTACTCTGAACGAAAGCCTCCATCTCCGTTAACGCGAAACTTACCCATTGATAGTGAAGATTTCGAGACCACGTGCCGGGCATGGCGATTAACTCCTTCTCTGGAACAAGGTCGGCGATAGCAGTAACGATAGCGGCTGATTCAAACAGAGGTTGTTCGTCGATTATTGCCGCGGGTAGCTTTCCAAGAGGATGCACTTTGCGAAGTTCTGCGCTTCTAAATACTTCAAGGTCGTTTCCCAGCGATTCGAATTCCAAACCTGCTTCTAGTAGAGCCCATCTAACCCGGCTTGATCGTGTCGGTCCGAGTTCAAAAAGTCTAATGTTCGGCATATTCTTTGAATGGTGATTTTTCGCTAGAGTAGCAGTAATTCTGACTGGCTGTTTGGGGTTGCTAGAGATCTAACGACTAACTCCGTTGGAAGGTCTACTTTGCGAGGCGGAACTACACGCCGCCTAACCAATCGATGCAACGGAAACTTGACCCG
>CAZFIA010000026.1:1654-35442 GCA_964519335.1 uncultured Pseudomonadales bacterium | reverse complement strand
ATCTAGTACTGATGTCTCGGCTCCTGTTATGGGCTATGCTCTGAAGAAGTGCAGCGACGGGCCGGCGGCCATACGAGAGAGTTAAGAGGGAGTTAAGAGGGAGTTAGAGATGGAACACGCGTTACAAGTTAAGATCTTGAAAGAACTCATGCAGCAACTGGATGACGGTAAGAACATCGATGCCGGCGTGCAGTACCGTATGCCCACTACCGCTTACACCTGTCCAGATACAGCGGCGCAAGAGCGGAGCACGTTCTTCCAGAACCACCCGCAACTCATTGGCCTCTCTCACGACCTACCCGAACCGGGCTCGTTTCTAACAACAGATGACTTTGGAACGCCGGTGCTCGCCACGCGCGACAAAGAGGGTAACTTTCACGCGTTTCTGAACGCCTGTCGACACCGCTCGGTGCGTGTGGCGAGTGAGGATCGTGGCAAGCGTTCAGTCTTCATGTGCCCATTCCACCACTGGAGTTATGGCAATACAGGTGACCTGATCAACGTTCCTAATGAGGATCACTTCGGCCCCATCGATAAGTCGTGTAACGGGCTGATCGAACTACCGGCCGTTGAGCGTGACGGACTGCTATGGGTACACCCCCAGGCAGATGGAGAGCTGGATGTCGATGACTTGCTGGGTCCGCTTGCCCAGGAGCTCGCTTCGTTTGGCATGTCGAACCATACCCTGGTGGGCGAGAAGTCGATCGACATGAAACTCAACTGGAAGTTTGCCAACGACACCTTTGGCGAGACTTACCACTTTGGCAAGTTGCACAAAGATACCCTTGGGCAGCTTTACTACGGCAACAATCTGCATTTGCAGGAGTTTGGTCGGCACCACCGCTTTGTAACCGCCAACCGCGGAATTGATGCGTTGCGCGGGCTGCCGGAGTCGGAATGGAAAATATCTCGCGGCACTTTTGTGCTCTACTATTTGTTTCCGAATATTCAGCTTATCTGTGATCCGAGTTCGGTCACCCTGATTCGAATCTATCCACATCCAACCGATACAGGTCGCTCGATTACCCGTATCAGCTTCTACTATGTACCGGAAGTCGCCGCTGCGGCCGCCGAGCATGATGCGAACACCTTCGAAAAAGACAACGTCTATGACTTTGATGCCCGCGCTGGCGAGGGTGGCGCGCCAAGTCTCAAGGCGTCGCTTGAGGTATTTCACAGCACCATCGAGCTCGAAGACTATGTTATGGGCGAGTATCAACAGCGCGCGGCCCAAAATGGCCAGCTCAAAGAGATTCAGTTTGGCCGTAACGAACCGGCACTGCATCACTTCCACCAGAATTATCGCGAAGCGTTGGGTCAACCGCCCCTTACACCGGTAGCGAAAAAGTAGAGAAGAACAATGAGCGAAGAGGGTACGCGTCTCAAGAACTCGACGCTCTTCTACTACAGTCTGACCGAGATGCCCCTGATGATGGGCTTCTTTCCGGCACTGGTATTTATTCCCCGTTTTTACGCCAGTGACGTGGGCGTGCCACTTGCTCTAGTGGGCACCTATATTCTGGTAGCGCGCATCGTCGACGTATTCACCGATCCATTGATGGGGTTCATCAGTGATCGCGTGCAAACCCCCTGGGGTAAGCGCAAACCCTGGGTGTTGCTATCTGCCCCGGTCATGATGCTCTCCATCTATATGCTCTTTATCCCACCCGAAGGTGCGGGTGGCGGTCACATGTTGTTTTGGATGTTGGTCCTGGGGTTGGGTCAGACCATGGTGATTATCACGTACTGGTCCTGGGGTGCTGAGCTAACCACCGACTACAACGAGCGTTCAAGAGTGACTGGTTGGCGAGCACAAGCCGGTATTGTGGGTAATTTTGCGACTCAATTTATTCCGATCATTGCGGCTACGTTCTTTGCGTACTCCACAGAAGCGGAACCGGTTCTAAAGTTAGTAGGCGTTACCATCATCTTGCTTATGCCCATCTGCATTTTGACCACGGTAACCAAGGTGCCAGAACCGGTACGACCACCTCAAGAGCGCGTGCGGATTCTTGATGGATTGAAGCTTATGTTCACCAACGGGCCATTTCTGCGTCTGGTGATTGCGTTCATGATTGGCTACATCGGATTGAACATCACGACGCCACTGTACTTGTTCTTTGTCGCTGATGTGCTGGGCGCAGAAGACAAAACGCCCTACATTCTTTGCATATACATGATAACGGGCTTTGCTTCGGTGCCGTTCTGGGTCTGGCTATCTACGAAAATCTCCAAGCACCGGGCTTATGTGACGGCCTACGCCTTGATTGCCTTTGCCCATCCATTCTACTTATTGTTGGGTGAGGGTGATATTTGGTGGATGATTCCCGTAACGATGGTTACCGGGTTTGCTTCAGGCGGCTTTAGTCAAATGCTGCCCAATGCGATGAAGGCAGATGTCATTGACTATGACACCCTGCGAACCGGTGAAAATCGGGCCGCGTTGTTCTTCTCGGCCTGGTCCTTCGCGCAGAAATCTACCGCGTCTCTGGGTGCGGCGATCGCGCTGTTCGGCCTTTCGTTGATGGGTTTTAACGCCGAACCGGGTGCGGTGAATGGCCCCGATGAACTATTCGGCCTTAGATTTCTGTTCTCTGCGTTTCCGTCGATATTTTTCCTGGGTGGTGCATTGATCATCTGGAACTTCCCGATTACCCCGGAGCGTCAGAGAGAGATTCGAGCAGAAATCGAAGCGAAAGCGAGCAATACACTCTAGCCAGATCTGATATTGCCCTATGGCATACTCATGTGATGAGTAGAGATTTTGACGTTGTTGTAATTGGTTCAGGTGCCGCCGGGCTCTCCGCTGCGGTGGCTGCTGCCGATGCTGGCGCCAGCGTGCTCATTGTAGAAGCAGACACTCAGGTTGGTGGCTCTTCGCGCCTTAGTGGTGGGCATTTTTATGCGGCCGGCACATCTGTGCAGGAAGAGGCGGGTGTGGTGGGTGACTCCGCCGCTGCCATGTTTGAGCACTACATGACATTGAACCAATGGATGGTAGATCCCGCAGTTGTGCAACGCTATTGCGAACTCAGCGCGCCAACCTTCGAATGGGTTAAAGACCTGGGTGTTAGGTTCCCAAAAGAAGGCGTCTATGCCTCGGGCGTCGGTTCAACACCTCGCGGCCACGCTCCCGAAGGTTCAGGTGAAGCCGTGGTTCAGGTGTTAGAGGGGCATCGCAACCACAAAGGTGTCGAGGTTGTTTTAGGTTCTCGCGTGACGGGACTTAAAACCGATACAGATGGATGTGTTGTTGGAATCGAAATCGGCGATGATGAAGCAACCTGTGGCGCCGTCATCCTGGCAACCGGCGGCTTCGGCGCGAACGACGCCATGATTGAGAAGTACTATCCGGAAGCAGCGGCAAGCGGTGACTGGCGCTGGTATATCGGTACTGATGGCGCACAAGGCGATGGCATTACGCTGGGCGAATCCGTTGGCGCAGTAGTCGATGGGCACAATCGAGGCCTGTTACTGGTTACTCCTGGATTTGGTCGCGACCTTGAAGTTTTGTTACCCGGTTGGCTCATTATGGTCAACGCACAGGGTCGACGATTTGCGAATGAATCGGCACCCTACGCGGTACTGGGTGGTCTCATGCAGAAAGAAGGTGGCAGCGCCTTTGCGGTGTTTGATGAGAATGCCAGGGCAAATGCGAAACCCAGCCCAACGTCTCAGGCAAACTGGGTAAGCGACGGCTTGGAGCAAAAAGCTAACGATGGGCGAATTCATCGGGCTGACAGCCTCGAGGAGCTTGCGAATTCGATGAGCGTCGACGCCGACGGCCTACGAGGTACGATCGATCGCTACAACGCCGATGTAAGGACCGGCATCGACACGGCGTTCTTCAAAGAACAAGAGTTGTGTGCGGTTCAGCAAGCACCCTTTTACGGCGTAGAACTGCGACCCGCTATTGTTTGTTGGACGGGCACCGGCATCAGAATCAATGCACAGACAAGCGTCATTACGAAACGCGACAAAGCCATACCCGGTCTCTATGCCGCAGGTGAAACCATCGGCAATTTGCATGGTGATCGGTACATCGGGGGAGGCGGCTCCTTTGGTCCCTGCCTGGTGTTCGGCAAGCTTGCCGGAGAGACTGCAGCTAGGTACGCGACTGCGCTCAACAATTAGCGGCGATTACCCGCCATGTGGCTCCCTATTCGCTCATGCCTTCAAATGATCAAACACTCTCGTCAATGCAGACCCCGCCATGGTGCCATCACCAGCTGCGGGGATATCACCATTGGCAAAATCGGCAAACGTCTCAGCGCCGTCACGTACATGTTCGGGCGATGGCACACCCTCAACGCCTTCCTTTTCTGTGGCATAGAGGTGTTTAGATCTTGCCCAGTTGAATCGTGCAAAATACCCGGCGCCCGCTTCATGCACAGTGGCTTCGTCGGTGCAGTGTTCATGCGCGAGCCACACCACCAGTGGAGAAACGTAGGCCGGAGCAAGCTGTCGCATGACTTTCTCTGGTGCTGACGGAGCTGCCTTTTTACCCATTTTTTCGCGGCGAACATTGACTGCCGTAGAAAAGTCTCGGGTCATTCGGGTATCAGCGTGCGGCACAATGGCGTTGCATTTAATATCGAGTTTGAGTTTCTTGGCTTCGAACTGCAGTGAGTTTGATAGCCCGATCACACCGGCCTTGCTTGCAGCATATGCTGCAACGCCAGCACCGTGCATCGCAGGCGATGCTGTGACTATGCAGCGACCGTATTTTGCTTCAACGAAGTGCGGCCATGCTGCCTTCATAACCGAAAAGACGCCGGTCAAATTTACGTTGATGGTTCTTTGCCACGATTCAAGCGTCAGCTCAGACCAGACTTCTGGCGTTAAAATACCGGCGTTGTTGATAACAATATCAAGGCGTCCAAACGCACTGATGCAATCGCTAACAATCTTGTCGCCATCTTCAACTGAATCATGGTTTGCGTAAGCTTCGCCACCAGCCGCTCGAATTTCTTCGACAACCTCATCTGCAACTCTGCGTTCACCTGACCCTAGGCCATCGTAAGCCCCACCTAAATCGTTCACTACCACTTTGCATCCGCGGTTCGCCAACAACAGGGCGTGTTCGCGGCCGAGCCCTCTGCCTGCGCCTGTTACCAGCGCTACCCGATTGTCGAATCTCAGATCAGTTTTAAGATTGTGTTGCATGCCTGGTTTCCCTTTGTTTTGATTCGCATGTAGATGTCGTGGTTATACGAAGCTCCTATGCGAGTGGGGGCGGAAATCGATGGCATTTGCTTCGTCGTAATAGCGCACAATGTAACCCTTCGGTGGCACCAGTTCGTCAATTCTGGAAGCGTCCTCTTCGCTTATTTCTACATCCACCGCGCGCAGGTTATCTTCTATTTGTTCGAAGGTTCGCGGCCCAATAATGGGCGCGGTCACGCCGGGCTGAGCCATGTTCCACGCAAGCGCCAACTGTGACATTGAGCAACCCTTATTGTTAGCCATTTCCTGTAGGGCATCGAGAACGTCCCAGGTTTGTTCTGTGGTGCGTCTATTGGCGTTATCCTTGCCGTCTTGCCACCGAGCGCCTTCTACTTGCTGGTCGCGGGTGTACTTGCCTGATAGCAGGCCGCCGCACAGCGGCCCCCATGGTATTACTGCCAGTCCGAAGGACTGCGCCGCAGGGATAACCTCGCGTTCTGCTGTTCTATCGAGCAAATGGTAGGCGGGCTGTTCACAAATCAAACGATTGAGTCCCAATTCTTTTGCCACCCACAGCGATTCAACGATTCGCCAGGCTGGGAACATGCTGCCACCGATATAGCGTATCTTTCCGGCTCTAACCAGGTCATCAAGTGCTCGCAGAGTTTCGTCGATGGGTATAACTGAGCTGCACCGATGCATTTGATAGAGGTCAATCCAGTCAGTCTTTAGCCTTTTCAATGATGCGTCACACGCATTGATCACGTGTCTGCGACTCAGACCTTTGGCGTTTCTGTCTGCAGGGTTGGCGAAGTTGAACTTTGTGGCGAGTATGGTGTTTTCTCGTCTGTTGTCGTTTGCAAGTGCTTTGCCGACAATGCGTTCGCTTTCATTGCCTGCGTATACATCAGCCGTATCAATGAAATTTACGCCTTCATCAATGGCGTGATCGATCATACGGAAAGACTCTGTTTCGTCGCTTTTGCCCCCGAACATCATAGTGCCAAGGCAAAGTTGGCTGACCTTTATGCCGGTTCGGCCAAGTGGTCTGTATTTCATAATGTGTGCCCGCTCTTCTAACCAAATTCATTTCTTTTCGAAAGTAATGTGCAACTCTTTGAGTATGCGCAAGCTGTAGTTCGGCAAATGCCGCAGGTTGTTCTTACCAGGCGTCAGCTGAAAATCTGCTACGTTGTCGATGAAGGCCTTGAAGCCCCAGTACAATTCTCGGCGCGCCAACGGTGCGCCCAGGCAATAGTGGGTGCCGGTTGAAAAACCCAGGTGTGCACCTGCGTTCTTGCGTTCCAGATTTATGCGTTCAGGATCTGCAAACACCTCCGGATCACGATTACCCGACGCGTAGCGTAAATCCACCATCGCGCCTTTCGGTATGGTCACGCCGTGGAGCTGGTAGTCATTCTTTGCCAGGCGCGACATGCCTTGAGTTGGGGTTTCTAATCGCACCACCTCATCGCAAAAGGTTTTAAGGTAGCGGTCTGGGTCAGAGCGCAACTTCTGCCAGGCCGCTCGATCTTCCGCCAGCAACATGATTCCGGCAGACATCGCGTTGGTGGTTGTTTCCGAACCGCCAACAAAAGTGTCCTGCATCATCTCCGCGTGCAGTTCGTTATCGGTTAGGGTGCGGCCCCAACCGGGGATTTCTAGATTAACCAGATCCGAGAGCAAAGATTCATCTGGATGTTTGCGCAGACGCTCAAACAGCGGTTGAAAGTAGTGCTGTGCTTCGATCTCAAGGTCTGTGTAGTAGAGCTTCTCTTCCTCGCTTAAGCCAAGGCTCAAGCCTTTGATCCAGCCGTCTGTCCATTTCTTTATGCGCCAGATGTCTTTTTCATCTGCGCCCATTTGCCGGCAGATGATAATAAGGGGGAGCGGCACGGCGTATTGCGCAACCACATCGCAAGCGCCATCGTCGATGAAGGTGTCGATGAGTTGGTAGGCGAGCGCTTCTACATCTGGGTCGATGGCATTAATGCGCTTCGGCCGAAATGCCTGGTCGAAGATGGAGCGCATCTGTTTGTGTTCCGGGTCATCTCGCGCGGCGAGAGACTCACCGGGAACCCACCCTTTGTCGACAAAGCGTTCGTAGGCAACACGCGCTATGCCCGTGAGATTGGCGTGGTCGTTGCTCGGCCGGGCGTTGCTGAAGTTCTCGTAGTCTAAGGCGATCTTGCGTTGATCTGCGTAGCGCGAAATCACGTACATGCCCGTCATCGGGTCTTTGAACACAGGTGCTTGCTCGCGGAGTACCTGGTACGTGGGGTAGGGGCATTCCAGCACTTCCGGGTCGGCCAGGGTCGCTTCGGACGGGGACGCCGGACAGACCGGGTCTGCCATGCGATTGATATCTGGTTTTAGGTCGGGTGTTTCCGCCATGCCGCTACTCTTGATTGCTTCCGTCGGAGTAGAGACCTTTGTCGCTCAATTGGCCCCTTTCGTCAATAAGAGGGCGTCCGCAAGACAGCGAGCTCCTCACTATAGGAGCGGTTTCATAGATGGCTCCGAACTACCTTTCGTTTGTCACGTTAGACGCTGCAATCGCCTGAATAATGAGCTGCAATTCATCCCGGCTGGCTGGGCTCTGTCCCATTTCGCGAAGAGTTTGAGTCGCGTCTTCTGAAAGCTGAGCCTCTTTTGCAAAGTTTGCCACTTTGACTCTTAGCTCACGATCGCTGGATTGGCTGCCAACAGATACCAGATGCTCTACCTCTGATTCATTGACCAGCTCCGGTCGGACCGCATCCAGCAGTCGATACTGTTGGTGGGTTTCAAAACTATCAATCTCAGCCGCTAGTCGATTGGCGTCTTCGGCCAGGCCGATTCGACCCAGCGCGGTGATCGCACTGCTAATCAATTCCCCGTCGTTACTGTCTAGTGCGTAGCGTACAGATTCGGCAGCCTGTTCGTTGCCGGTATTGCCGAGCGCAGTAATGAGTTGAGCCTGGTTTTGCGGATCTGCTTCAGCCTCCAGAGCTAGAGTTAAGCTTTTTGTAATTGTGTTGGCCAACGCGGTATCTGTGTGCGTGGCAGCAATGCTCCCCATGGTCAACACTGAGGTTTGGCCCAGTGACCTTTGGGTACTTCTGGCGGATGGTTTGTTGTTCCACTGTTGCCACAGGCGGTCGATCGAATCAGAGTCGATGTGTCCGGGTGCACTACCGAGCGCAATCATTGCCCGGAGTTGATCGCCGTATTGCATTTGCTCATTTTCCGCGACATCTAGCAGTAGCCGTGGAACTTGCTCTGCGTCCATGCTTCCAAGTGCGCCGAATAGCTCGGCACGAAAGGATTCGGAAACCTGTTCGTTGCTTAGTAAACCTGGGACAACCTGTGAGATCGCCTCTGGATATTGCTTCAATTTGGTCCTGATGAGGCCAATAGATTCGGTACCGTTGAGCGCGATGGTGGTGAGCTCTGCCTGCAGCTCTTCCAGCAACTGCGGGGTGATCGCAACACTTTTTCTCGCCTTGGAGCCCCCTTCATGCTCACCCCAGGCATCAGGGTTTTCGGGTAACGCGTATAAGTCGACAGTGTTTCGTTTGTCATCAGCCACTGCCTTAGCAATGTTGATGGTGGTGTATTGCTCAGAGTTCTGCCGATAATCGGCAAGACTCGACACTCTCAGATTGAAGGCGAATTTTGCGTCAGCGCTTTCTATCCAACAGTCGTTGAGCTGGATGCGTGTATCGTCATGGACAATTTCTACCTGGGCATCCGTGTCTTTGCTGCCGGTCATGTCGGTCAGTTCTTCGTACGTAACCCGCTTTTTGGCAAACCAGCCATCTGCCTGCAAGCCATATTCAACCATGGCGTCGCCCAGGCCATCACGTTCGGTGCGCTGCCTGTTTTCACCGGGTGCAATCAGAGGGTCATATTGCAGTCCGCGCACAAGACCCACCAGTGTCGCCTCATGCTCGGGGGGCAATCGATATCGGTGCCATGTTTGTACGATTAGGCCCTGGGAATCGTACTGCACGGCAAAAGGATCGCTGTAGTGGGGTGGTGTCGTGATCGTCTCCTCGCCATTAAATAGCTGAGCCTCCTGGAGTTGAAAACCCCAGGTCTCGCCGTACTGGGAGCTTTTAAGCAAGCGCGAATAAAGTTGACCGCGAATCACTATATTTGATTCTGAGGGCAGGTTGTTCCACACCGTCCGGGTTTGGGTGTTGCTGGAATACTCATTCACTTTGTCGCAGCGATCCGCGCTGTAGGCGGGTGCTGCTGCAAGAGAAGCAACACCTGCTAGAGTGAGTAGCAGTGGTTTCAAATGAAAAAATCCTGTTTTCATAGCGATCCCTATCTATTGTAGTTCAGTTAGCGAATGTATTGCAGGTAGCGAAACAACGCCGTCGTCAGTTTTTTCTGCGCTAATAAGCTCTCCGCTCACCAGGTATACGCCACCAATATTCGATTCCGCGCTATCTCCCGTAATGGCAATATCGTCCCAACCATCTCGATTGAAATCTGTGACAGCGCTCACACTGCTACCCAGGTTGGCGTCCAACGACCCACCTTGAATTCTCACGCCCTGTGTTGGCGTGAGGGTGGAGTAATCAAATTGTGTGGAATTGCGATTTTTGAGTGCAGAGCCCCAGATCACCATGGTTTCTCCAGCTTGAAAAACACCCGCAGCCTCATTGAAAGGAAGGCCAATGAGCAAATCGTCATAGCCGTCTGCGTCTATATCACCACCGCCATTAACTACCTCAAAAGACGTACTGGCAGAACCGACTAGTTGTAAGGCAACGGAGGCAGGTGCCTGGCTGAGGTGCAGAACTCCCTGCGTGTTAACCAAAGCGTCCCCCCACACCAGGTACACTTCTTCGCGGAGGCGAGCTTTCACGAGTAACTCACCGCGACCGTCACCGTCGATATCACCGGCGTTGGCAACTGTCTGGCCGAGACCTTCGGTCCGGAGTAGGCCTTCCATACGAACACCGCCAGCACCTAAATTCGCAATGTCGACGGTACCTGTGGTGTTCTCGGCGAGGGTAGAACCCCACACAACGGTAACCGAACCAACGCCAAATACGTCATTGTCCCGGGTATTTCTGGCGCCGATGGCGAGCTCGCGCAACCCGTCACCATCGATATCATCGAGTGCGATGAGATCTTCTCCAGCATACTCAAACAGGCTGCCACCGATTACGTTGATACCCGCACTTCCAAGGTTGGCCAAATCTATGCTGCCACCGCTGGCGGCAGTGATAGCGCTGCCCCAGATCACTGAGCTAAGCCCACGACCTTGTATCTCAGGTGTGCCGGGGAAGGTCGAATTCGTGAATGGTGTGCTAATCACCACTTCTGCTTTTCCATCACCGTTTAGATCACCCATAGAGGACACTGCATAGCCCGTTCTGCCGTGCTCTTCTACACCAGTAAAGCGCACACCGTTCGCGCCGAGGTTGTCGAGATCGATACCGTTGTTGTTAGCTGCCAACAGCGCGCTACCCCAAACGACATAGGCTTCGCCTAGGGTCAGTTCTGGGAAAGGATTGAAGGGATCGAAGTCAAAGTGGCCGGCGATATCTTCAGGAGCTCCCAAAAGCAAATCAGGTATACCGTCGCCATCCACGTCGCCGGCGCTAGCCCCGGACCAGCCGACGCCACCCGCGGCTCCGCTGATTCGCACACCTTCAGCATTCAACTGCGCAAGGTCTAGCTCGAAGTCGTTGTCGTGCAAGAGCTCAGAGCCCCACAGCAAGTAGGCAACATCACCGAGCGGAGAGCCAATCAGTAACTCTGGGTAGCCATCCCCGTTCATGTCGCCTATGGGAGCTAACGCCTGCGGCTGGCTAAACTGCGCGAACTCGCCGGATATTCGGATCACCTCGAAGCTTCCGCTAACGCTCACGTCAAAGCCAGCAAAGAACGACCCGTCGCTGACGGCACCGGCCAGAGTGCCAGTCGCCGTGGGCACGCAACTAAACAGCCGCTGGGTTGCCACCGTATAAGGCTCGAGTGCCAGATTGTCGCAATTTTCCAACGTCACACTGATGCCATCACGCAGCCATTCGCCCGAGATAGTAAAGGTGTGGCTAACCCCTTCGGTCACCTGTTCAGGTGTTACCGAAGCTACAACAGCGGCGGGCCAAACGTCGGCGCTGAAATCAAATTGGGCCAGGCCATCTGTAACATTACCGTCAAAGCTCGTGAGCTCAGAGACAGTTTGCGCAACACAGCTAAACCGGCGCTCACTAGACGTGCCGCCAGCTACTAATTGGGGTTCTGCGACGCAGCCATCCCAGCTTAGGGCGACCGAGTCTGTTAGCGCAGCACCAGCAACAACTAATTCAACGGGTTCATTCGTTTGAGCAACGCCGCGATTGAACGTTACGTTGCTAATCACCGTATCTGCGAAGGCTTCAAAGGTGAACTCAACCGTGCCTGCGCCGGTTGTCACGGTGCCGTTGAGCGTACCAATGTTTGAGGGTACGCATTCGAATACGCGTGACGTATCACTGCCGTTGCCAAGCAGCGATATTTGTTCACATCCTGGTAGCGTCATCGAGATATCGTCAGCGAGATCAGTTCCGGTTACTGTTATGGCAATGGGCTGATTAACGATACCCACTAGCGGCGCAATGGAGCTGATCTGACTGTTCAATTGTGCGGTGACACTAAAACTCAGTGCCGTAGGGCCGCTCATGACTTCGCCAGCAAGTTGTCCTGCCTCTGTTGGTGTACAACGAAAGCGCCGGGTATTGGCGTCGCCGCCAGGTACCAGACTTACTGTGTCGCAAGACTGCAGGGTGAGGGAAGTGCCCGCAATCAAATGCGCTCCGGTAACCACAAACTCTGCTTCTACACCAGCAACCAATGTTGTTGGCGATACCTCGCCAAGTACCGGCTGCGGGTTCACAACTTTGCTGATTTCGAACTGAGCCGGCCCATTGCTGACGGTGCCGGTTAAGGCGCCGGCGGCATCGGGTGTGCAGCTGAATGTGCGTTCGGTAGCGCTACCATTGGCTGCTAATTCGATGTTGCTACAGCCCGGTAGGCTCAAGCTAATGCTGTCGGTAAGGTCAACACCCGTGACCGTCAGACTGACTGGCAGGTTAACGAAGGCAGTGGAGACGTTGACTGCAGTAATACTTGAGTTGGGAACCACGGCAACGCTGAAATCGTAACTTACAGTACCGAGGCTCGCGATGCCTTGCTCAGTTCCGGGGTTCGAAGGCGTGCAGCTGTAGGTTCGTGCATTAGCACTACCTGAACCTGCAGTTACGTCAGAGCATCCATCTAACTCGAAGGCCAGATCTGAGCTTAGGTTGCTGCCGCTCACGGTGAACAATTGGTTCACACCGGCAACAGCGTTGGTAGGCGAAACTGCCGTGATTACAGGCTCGAGTACATCGAGTGTAAAGTTAAGGGAAGCCAGATTTTCGCTCAGGGTGCCATTTAACAGGCCGGGAGCGTCAGGCGTACACTGGAAGCTTCGCGATTGAGCGGTACCGGCGGCGACAGGTTGCAAATTACTACAACCGGCGAGTTCTACGCTTAGCGCCTCGGTTAGATCTGAGCCGGTTACCACCAGGGTGACTGGCACGCCCGCGATTGCCTGGCTGGGCGTAACCGAAGTGATTACGGAGTCAGCCACTACCTCAACGCTAAAGCCGACAGACGCAATGCCAAAACTTACCGAACCAGTGAGCGTGCCAGTTTGGGTAGGTGTGCAAACGAAAACGCGACTGAGCGCATCACCATTGGGCTGCAAGGTAATGCCACTGCATCCGGGTAGCGTCAGTTGTAGTTGTCCTGTCAGGTCACGCCCTCGAACTTCGATTTCCAAGGGCTGTCCGACAGCACCCGTATTGGCATTGACGCTACCAATACTGACCGCTTCGAAAAGCACGGAAAAATCAAGTGAAGCGGGGCCTTCGTTGGCGCTACCAGTGACGGTCCCAGCACGGCCAGGCGTGCAAGTAAATGTGCGCTCAGTATCGTTACCACCCGTGCCGGTGATGGCGGAGCAATCATCAAGGGTAAACTGCAGCGCGTCCGATAGATCAGAGCCTGTGACGGTAAATTCTGTCTCTACACCCACAGAAGCAGTTGTTGGTACAACTGAATTTATTTGCGAATTGGCCACTACAGCAACACTAAACGTCTGGCTGACATCGCCGAGATCAACACTTCCCGTAAGCTCGCCGGCGCTATCAGGTACGCAGCTAAAGCCGCGCTCGGTGCTGCTGTCACTCAGGTCGAAGGCGACGTTCGAGCAACCAGGCAGGTTAACGCTTAGACCGCTGTTGAGATTTGTGCCGCGCACCACAAAGTTCTGGCGTACACCAGCAACAGCGTTTGCCGGAGTGACGGCAGTGATTGTTGGCTGCGCGATGGTGACCGAAAATTCGAAATCGGCGGGTAGTTGTTGAACCGTGCCATCCAGAGTGCCGCTGATAGCTGGCGTGCAGACAAATACTCTAAGCGTGCTGGTTCCACCGTCGCCAATTCGGATGTCGTCACATCCCGGCAGATCGAATGCCAGTTCTCGGGTGAGCTTTGTGCCCGATACTGTGAATTCCTGCTCTACTCCCAGCATGGCGGTATTGGGAGAAACGTTGGTAATTGTGCTGTCTGGTAGAACATCGACTTCAAAGTTGAGCACGTCTATACCATTGCGTGCCTGGCCTCTCAGCGTGCCAGAGGAACGGAATTCGCAGCTAAATGTTCGGGTTGAAGCAGTACCGCCGGATAGGAGCCTTGGCCTGGAACATCTGGACATCCTTAGTCTTATGTCGTCGGTGAGATTCGATCCGCTGACGACAAACTCTGTCGGCGTGCCCTGGATTGCCTGCAAGGGCGTAATAGACGTTATGTCGGGGGCGTCCCCAACGGTAAGTGTTTGATTCTGGCTTGCATCACCGTCAGTAATAGACAACGTATGGGTTCCAGGTACTGGATCGATGCAGCTAAACTCCCGTTGACCAGGGCCACCGCGCCAATCACGCTGTACTACGTTCGCGCAGGCACTACTTTCAAGTTGCATATTGCTGGTGAGATAATCGCCTTCAACAGCGATTACTTGAGTGCCAAAACCGCCTCGCAAGCTTGGGGTAACATCCTCGATTACGGGTGTGAACGGTATTGATGTTGAAAGTCTGAACAACTCAACGGATTTGTCGTACTTAAATCCAGATTTGAGGAACCAATGATTCCAGGTTTTGGATCTACCCCTTCTGATGCCACAGGGATACCAGACTTTAGCGATCCATACTCTCTTGCTGCACCATCTGACCTTCGGAGCGGATACCTTGGCGAACAATCCCGCCTTAATGCCTAAATATTTCGACTTAACGCTCACATCCAACGATTGATCACAAGCGCCATTGTTGTCTGCATCGAATAATTCGACAATGGCTCTGGTAGTTAGACTGTGCTCCAGAAGTGTGCCTTCCGCCCTGACTCCGGCCTCTGCAAGAAAAGTATCTACACCACCTTGTAAATAGACGCCAAAGTTGGCTCGAGGTGCGTTGATCGTAATATCGATTGTGTCACTAATAGTCGCTGAAACATCGGCAGAGATTCTTGCAACTGCGCCCGCGCTAACACTTATTGGGATTGGTCCAATGGTGAACCGGCCCTTAAAGAATTCGAACTCTCTACTGATCAAGGGGAAATCTGGCTCAACGGTGAGGCTTTCGTTGAGACCGCTGTTTATCGGATCTACCGTAACCGTTTGACCAAATAGAGACAAAGTGTTGGTTGCTCTACGTCCCGCAGTGGTTTGGCCAATATAAGTAGAGTAGTCCAGTACACTGAACCTTTTACCCCGGATTGACAGACCGGCATTCGCAAATGTCTCGACGGAGCGTTCTGAGTTGTTGTCCAGGCGCCTGAAACCCAGGTTACCTCGAGCATTGAAATTCTTATGGCTACCCATTGATCTATTAAACGATTCACTATCTGATTCACCAAGGGGTAGGCAGGAACCGTCCACGGCGGGCTCTGCGGCAACAGAAAATTGATTTTCTGCGAGGCCTGGTTTCGATTTGGTTTTTGCAAAGTTCTGTAGCGTGGCTGCTGTAGCAGGTTCCGCTGGTAACGCAAACAACGGCAGGCTTGTTTCAATTAGATTGTTGTCTGCATCGTTCTCTGGTGGACTATCGCCCTCCACATCGGCATCGATAATGGTCACTTGCAGCGGAATGTCGGCTATGGGTTGCGTTGGATCATGCGGGCCCGGGGGCTGCGCCGCCAAAGCAAGCGCTGTCATGCGCGCCACATCAGTATCGCTGAGTGTCCCTACAACCGTAAGCTCGTGGGCTTCGCCTGCTGCGTTGTAAGTCACCTCAGCCAGTGTTCCACCGGGTTCGACGGTTATTGGGTCTTCGCTTTCGCTGATAAACCGCAGCGGTTCCCATACACCATTAATTAGCATTTCAGCCTGTACCTGAGCGAGACGCGGTTCACCGGTTTTTACGCCTTCCTCAGGATCTACAAATTCCTCTCCAGCAATGCCAAAGTAGGTTGATTGCAGGATGATGGACAAATCCAGAGCTTGCGGATTAGCAGGATCAACGACCAGAGCAGACTCAGACTCGTCAATCTCTACGCCTGCCAGCTCGAAATCATGGTAAGGCTGGCTGGCGTCGATTTCGATCTCCAGCGTCTGAGTTGTAATGACGTCGTCCTGAGAGGACAGGTCATCAGACACAACCGTTGCATCTTCTAGCGGCTTGCCGGGGGTTTCGGCGTACGACAGGAGGATGTAAGTGCCGGACTCTTCGATGGTGTCTGGTATCTGGAAAGACACCTCGATCACGCCATTGTTGTCCGCGCCATTTTCCAGGGCAATATCGGCAACGTCATAAGAGGTGCCAATTTCGATATCGTCTGGGGTAATTTCGTCTTCTGCTTTTGAGATCAATTCGAAGTGCAGTTTCGCGAAGTCGGTATCTAGCAGGGTGTCTTCTGCATCGTCGCTGCCGGTTGCAGCGGATTGTTCACCCAGGTCGATCTCTAAAGACAGCGTAACCGGCTGCCCAGGTTGATAAACGGCGGCAGCAGAATCAAGACTTAGAGATGAAACCTCGCGTTCCGGAACCGTGGCTGGCATTACGCTGACCGTCGGTTCTTCTTCTTGAGCTACCGGAGTTGGAATGACTTGATTGCTGACGTCGGAGCACGCCGACAGTATCAATAGGGTTGCGACGAGGAGAGATCCAGGTTGTAGCCGTTGGAATCCACGTGGATTCAGAATAGTTGTATGCGTCACTTCCGGTTCGTCCTCTTACTGCTGTCAATGGACGGTCCGTGACTATCCACACTTGTAACGCAAGTATTACAATTGGATTTAGTAAATTAATTGATCTTTGTCGCACAACTCGCTGTTTTGCTCCCAGAACCTGTGCGCGGCGAATTCATTCGACACAGCACACAAACTGTCCGAGAAATTGGCGCATTTTCATTGATACGCATGTCGGGAAACCAGCTACATGCCCGTCATAGAGTCTTTGAATACGGGTGCTTGGTCGCGCAGCAGCTGGTAAATGGGGTAGGGGTATTGCTTCTTGTCAGGTTTGCCAACGCACCATCAAGCGATTTCCAGGTAGTCGCTTTTTTCGGCGCCGCACTCGGGACACAGCCAGTCCGCAGGTACGTCTTGCCACTTGGTCCCTGGCGGAATGCCGTTTTTTGGGTCCCCTTTGGCTTCGTCATAGACGTGCGAACACAGGGTACAGGCGAATTTCTTCATATTTAGTCGGCCTGGGGCATAAGCGTTCCACCCGGATAAAACGTCGGTCTGAGGTTGAATCCATGCTGCACATGAAGATCGCGCTGCGTAAGCTCTGTCTTCAACAGCGCCCAAATCTTTTCGTGGTTGTAGGAGGGTGTGGTGGGCCACATATGGTGGATTAAATGAAGATGATGCCATTGCAGCAACACCGACATCAGCCGGTTGTGTCCTAGACGCATCGTGCTCCCTGCGGTTAAGTTATCGAGAGACGAATCAGCCAGCGTCATATGCAACAATTTGCCCTCTTTGTTTTCACCAAGATGAGGCAACCACAGAAAGGCAAAGCCGATAAGAAACATCGCGATTCGAGAGGGAATAAACCACAGCATCAGCACTTCTTTCCAATAACCTAGAAAACAGAGTCCTAATGCAACGACTAACGCAAGTAACGCAACGGGAATAGCAGTCGACAGTATTTTTTTACTAGTGTTGGTTTTTAGCTTAAGCGTGTAGACAAGGTAATTGAATTCGAATGTCATCCATCGAAAAATCGTCGATGGCCAATTGCTGCCGAACATGTAGTGATCAGGATCTTCCGGGGCATTGGTATGCCGGTGATGTTGCATGTGGCCAAGGCGGAATATTTTCAGAGTCACTTCCGGCCAGACAAAAAACAATGCCGTTTGGCCAATGAAGTTGTTCAGCGTTTTATTCGAAGACAATGCACCATGGGTGCCTTCGTGCAGGATGTGAAATATCGGGTACATCCAGACGATATTCAGAAGCATCGCTGTGGTGTAAGAGATCTGCCCCTGAATAGCCGTGTAGTCGGTAACGGTGACGCCCACTACAATCACCAGAAAAAGAACCACGCTGGGCCATGGAAGCAGCGGCACCTTGGTCAGTTCTTTCATGCGTGCCTGTTTTTCTGCCGGGATAACTACCGGGTTTACGGCGGTTGCGTTGATCGACATCTGTCGTTACTCCCCTTCTTGATTGTGGGCCAATATACGAAGGCTTAGGTACACAAAGTATGCTAAAAAGGGCCAACAGTTCGTCATATAGTGTCATCCACAACTGGTAGCAGCGAAGTATATTTAACGGAGGGGCGGCGATGTCCGAAGCGCAAATCAGGCCAGCAGAGCATCAGAAGTTACCCGCCAGTTGGCTCGCTCCGGCGCTGCACTCGGTCTATTTGCATGCCATGATCAATTTCGCAGAGGCCGAGGTTGATGGCGCTCTCAACAGCAATCGCAACAGCGACTTCCGGCCCGGTCTGCACAATTACCTTCAGACCCACAACCTGCTCAAGGAATTGCATTTCCCAACGGAACCCATAACCGGGTTTGCATTTGGGCTATCGGTTCCGCCTGCTGCACACGGCGCGATGGGGCAGGCGGCAGTGACGAGTCCTAATGTGGGCGAAGCGCTCGCAACGATTGCAAAGTACACCCCAATGCGAAACAACCTTGTTCGATACGATTGGGTTGCAAGCGATGAGACTGGCACGCTTTCTATAGAGCCACGATTTGATATGGGCGAGTATTCTGAGATGATACTTGCGGCGACTATTGCGACCTTTGTGCAGATGATAGCGTTCCTTATCGGATCGAAAGTTGGATCGAAGCGCATCAAGGGGCTGGCTGTCGAACTACCGTGGCCAGTTCAACATCAGCAGCTTTCGAGAATAGGCCCAGTTTCGGGGGTTGAGTTTCGCCACCTAAGCCGCCAGCAACGTGCAGCTATTGTAGTTCCTGTGCAGGTGCTATCGCATCGCAATGCGACTAGAGATGCGATGCAATTCAGACAGGCGTGCGAATCTTGCGCATCGGAGCTTGCGCAACTCCAAGGAAGTTGTGCAGCGGAAGTGAAATCGTACTTACAGAGTATGGCGTGTTCGGACTGGCCGATTCTGAGTGTTGTGGCAGACTACCTTGCGATGTCCCGGCGAACGCTCATACGTAAGCTAGAAGCAGAAGGTACAAGCTTTCAAGCGCTTGCTGATGAGATCAAAGGCAACCTTGCGTGCTGGCAACTGGAGAACACCAGCGTACCCATTGGCAATCTGGCATTCAGCCTTGGATTCGCAGATGAAAGTAACTTCAGTCGCACTTTTCGGCGCTGGCGAGGCATGACACCCAGTCAATACCGGGGAATTTATTCAGCCAGTGAATCTAGCAAGACAAAGACGTCGTCGTAGGCGTTGATAACCCTGCTATCTGTTGAGCAGCCTGCCCTATAGCGCTTTGCCTATGCGGGCAGCTTCCTCGTCATATTTTTCGTAAGACTGCTTCATCGTCGCAGAATTCAAAAGGGTGGTGGCTAGCAGCTCGTTACTTTCAGGGTCTCGAATAGAGGTTTTGATCCACATAGATTCGGTGCGCTTGCTCTCACCTAATCCGACAACTTCGCGTTCTAGTGCGTACTGTTGGCCGACGAATAGCGGTCCTTTAATCATTCTAACTTCGAGATCTGCAAACAAGCCGATCGAAGGACCCTTCGGGCCTTTAAGGCCTGACTTCGTGTAGCCCACCAGCGGGCTGACCATTTCGGTTGGAATGATGGCTTTGCTCCAGGGAGAGTTACTGGCTTCCTCGGCTTGATACCAACGACAGTTTTCTGTGATCTTTGAGAGCTTACCCGCCAGGGTAAACGGGTAGCTACTACCCAGATGTTGATCAAACGCCATAGTGACGATGTCGACTTCAGATGACTTGTCGCCAATGTTGATACCTTCCAGCAAGACGAGTTGCTTAGGTGTGGGGCGAGAGGCCATGAGCGCGTCCAGGCGAGATTCGGGGTGATCAGGGCCAACCGAGGCGGTGCCTTCTAAGACAGGTTCGCCGGTTTTTTTGGTGGCCCAGATTTTAGTGATGTTTTTGTTGGCCTCAGGAATCTCGGCAAAGGCCTGCACTTCTTCACCCTCAACAACCATGGTTTTGAAGTGTGAGCTTATGCAGCCCTGTTCAAACCAACGGTCTCCCCAAATCTTGTGCAAGAGGGGATCGAATTGTGAGAAATGGGTGGGGCCTTCTATCGGTGCACCGCTAAAGCCCAGTTTTTCAGCTTGATCGTCATCATGAATCGATAAATGGCCGCCGTATTCTTGTTCGGCCAGCATCTGCACAGGAAAACGAAACGGCCCATTGAGAACGCCGTCTTGCTCTTGTAGTTTTGTGTCGAAAGCTTGGATTGCCATGATTTTTCCGTCGATCTTAAAAGGTTAGTATAAGTGGGTTGGTCATGGCAGTCCGCTACTCAACGCCAAGGGTGATTAAACCTGTTCCCTTACTCACCGTTGGTGCGTTCTGCAGAATCAACACCACACCGCGACGGGGCGCACGCAGCTCAGCTAACGGCTCACCAAAGTAGTCGTGCACAATACCCAGCAACGCATCCTTTTCCACCAGCTCACCGATTTTGCAGTACGACTCAAACAACCCCATGGCGGGGGAGGCTACTTCTTCCAGCCCTTGATATATAAGGCGCCCACTACTGCTCGGGCTTTGACCCGCAATCATATTGATGCCGACCAACAGGCCGCGTAAGGCCTTGAGGTACGCAACCACGTCGCGCTCTTTAGCCAGACCCCGATCGCCGATCTCAAGCGTAAGCCCGGGTTTTCCGCGCGTCATCGCAGTGTTGGGGTAGCTAACGGAGTTAGCAGGATCGCGGGGCCGATCACCATATAGAACAATGTGACGCATCCCAGATGCCTTGGCCCATTCTAACGTACGTGCGTCCAGTTCCTGATTACCCACAAACGGCGCATATATATGAGGCCATAAACGCTGATCGGCACTGCCCGAGTGCAGGTCTGCTAGATAGTCGCTTGGGCCCACGATTTCTTTTGTCATAAAGGCAGCAAGACGTTCGGTCGGTGAGCCCTTGGCGTTACCCGGGAATTCCCGATTCAGGTTCTTGCCGTCAACCGGGTGCAGTGGGCTAAGACCGCGCTGATGCAAAGCCGGTAAGTTCGCCGCATGAACAAGCACCAGGGTGCCATTGAGAGTGGCCGGATCAATTTCTAGTCGCAAACGCTGCAGAGCGATAATGGCTGGAAACTCATCCCCATGCGTGCCGGCCGACAGGGTGAGTACCGGACCCGAATTGTTCCCATGGAAGATCGTGATCGGCAACACCATTTCCGTTCCGGGTACATCGGCGTTAAAAGAACGCTGCTCGCCGATGGGAACCCGGGTACCCGCCAGTTCAAAAGCTGAAGGTGCGGCATTAGCTGGGTTGAGGTAACAACACAGCGCGATAATCAGGAAATGGAGATGGAAGCGCATTGAGTACTGTGAGTAATGGCCGAAGAGGTTAATTATACGCGGTTCGCTATTGGCAGAAGAATGAATTCTTATAACAACAGATCGGCCGCATAAAACGCGAAGAACCCGCCGACCAGATAAGCACCCAGCGCAATCCACAACACAAAGCCGCCGATTCGTCGCATACGCATGCACGCCTGGGCTTGCTGTGGATCGGCGGGACAGGGCGCGTTACGTGTTACCCATCGTGCTCCCACGGCGCCCACCAATAAGACACCCGCAATAATAAACAGAGGCACTTTCTGTTCTGTTAGCCAGATATAGCCTGGCACATTGGTGGCCAGCCCAGCCATGACTGCACCGGCGCCGAGGGTAACCAGCAGGGCCGGTAGGGCGCAGCACAACAGTGTTGATAGACTCGCAAAAAGTGCAAGCGCGGGTGCGCCGGTTTCACGCAGGATCAGGCGCATGGCGACCCTCCAGCACAACAGACCCTCTATGAATTGATCTGGTCTTGTAGCCCGAGCGCGCCACCAACCGATCAATTTCTGCGTCGTCCATCGCACCCTTCCACTTAAGCACCAAATTCAGGGTCTTGGAATCCAGGTCGACGTGAACTGCTGCGATCTCTTCTCGACGTCCGAAGGTGCGATTCATCGCCTTCGCGCAGAACTCGCACACCACACCCAGAACTTTTACAACCACGGGCTCGCCACCGCTCTCGAGAGCGGTATCGATCTTTGGTGTGCGTGAAAGGTACACCGGGGTTTCTAACGCTTCACGTTGGTCTAGGTCGGGGGGTGCAGAGCTTGATTGGCGATGACTAGCATGAGCGTGGTTCGCGCGAACTTCATGATTGGTGTGTTCCTCTGCGAGGGAGGCGAAGGAAACGTTGCCAGTCGCGAAGACTATGCAATATACAAGTGATCGTATCATCAGAGAGTTTCCTGATTTCAAAATCTATAGGTGAAGTTGAGGAGGGGTTCGTTATCAGTGAGCGACCAACCCAGCTCAAGTAATGCAGCGCCCTTTAAAAGGCGCACCAATGGTGTGATGCCCAGTTTGTCGTCGTTGCGGGGCCGGTGGTCTAGCTCAATCATTAGCCAGGTGTGCAGATCACCGGTATCTCCTTCATAGGGCGCAAAACCCAGCCGCAGGCTTTGTAGAATGTTGTCTCCCACGCGGCCCGCTTCTAGATAGCGGGTTCGATAGGATGCAAACCAACGCCGTGTCTCCCAGTCGGCAAGCACGCCAACAAATCCCGCGGCGTTGCTTTGACTGGCACCCTCGCCAACGGCATTGGCGAAACCGATACCGCCAATGCCATAGACATTGGCCTGGTAATTCTCACCAAACCACCGCCTGGCAAGGTAGGTAACCTGGGCGCCACTGAACAGATAGTCTTGCTGTCGATCCCATTCAGAACGCAACCCCAGCGACCACTTTGGTGTCAATGTGTAGTGGACCCATAGCGACGTGACCTGACGATCCGTTTCTTCAATGACCGTCCAGCCGCCAGGATAAGAGACAGGTCGGGCGAAGCAGGGCTGTGCGAAAACAAGCCCAAGCGCCGCCAGGCCGATGCAGCAACGCATCATGGCGAACTCCTTTATAAAGAGATTGAGCGATTTAGATTGAGCTCAGGAGCGGCGTTTGGGAGGCGGTGGATCGACAATGAATGGGAGTCGCAGCGCGGGTTGAATTGCGACGACCTGCGAGGTGCCTGGCGAGGAATCGAAACTGAGATCTGCATCGGCCACTATGGCAGCTGGGGCAGTGCTGCAACTCTTGCAGTTTGCACCGCCTTTGCAGCCATCAGGACAATGATCGGCTTGTTCGTCTGATGTCTTATGGTGTGCTTGGTCGCGACTGAGTTTGGACTGGCTCGCGTGATGGCAAGGTGCATGTGACGCTAGTTCAGTGGTGTGGGCTGTTGGTTCAACGGGAGATTCAACAAACATCGTATGGGCACAGAGGCTAGGTACGTTAGTAATGAGCGTGCTAACCAATGCAAGGCAGACCAGCTTCCTCATCTCTTACGCCCCCCAAGCACCGCGACCAGCTCATCGACTTTCTCGCGGCGTAACTCAAGGCTCGGCCCGGAGAGCGCATCTTCTACGCAGGTGCCTAGATGGTCATCGAGAATGATGTTTTCCAATCCGCCCAGAGCGGCCTTGATCGCCTGGACCTGCTGCACCACGTCAATGCAGTAGCGATCGCCTTCGACCATGCGCCCAACCCCCCGTACCTGGCCTTCGATTCGGGCGAGGCGTTTCAGTGCGGCGGTTTTGGTTGCGGATTCCATGGCGGATACTCTATAGGGGTATGGGGTATATGTAAAAGTCCCCAACAAACCCCACCCAACCTCATGTACCGGTGCAACTCCGGCTGCTGCATTTCAGGGTTTTAATCCCAGGTGCCAATACGCATCCATTCGCCCGTCTGGAAGCGTCGTGAGTATCAGGTTGTGTCTAACCGGCCGTTCGACGCCGAGCGAGATGGGCGAATAGAGTGGCGCCTACGCGGCCTGGGCCTGGATTAAGCGCCGACGGCCTGCTAAACCCATTAGAGCGAGCAGACCAAACAGCGACAGCATGCCTGGTTCCGGCACCGCAGCCGTAGCGGAGAAGCTATCAATCGCCACGACATAGGGCGGATTGGCAGCCGGTCCGGCCAGGTCGATTTCGATTCGACCGATCTCGGCTCCCAGGACATCTGCGGTGAAGGTGAACAGATTATCTGCTGTCGCGCCATTGGGGATAGGAGCAGAGGTCAATAGACTCCCGTCCAGACTGAACACATTGACCGTCGAGCTCGCGCCATTCGCGCGATTGGCGGCGAAAAAGCTCACCGAAGACGCGCCAACATTGAACAGGATGCTCCCGATGTCATCATTGATCCCATCACCGGTAGCTGGCCCGGTGGTCGGATTGCCACCATCAAAGCCTGCAGTCCCTGGGCCATCATTGATGAACAAGAACCCCGCTGGGCCATTGTTGTAGCTTGGGCCGTCGAACATTTGTTGTTGTTGGCCACCAGAGAAAGTCACCTCAAAACCAGCGCCATCGGTCAACGTAATATCGCCGGTATCGCCGGTTACAAAACCATCGCTGGTATTGAATTCAGTGGTAATGATTCCGGCTTGAGCACCCGTAGTCAGCAACAGTGTTGCAGCGAGCGCGCCAGATAACTGGGCAAATGACCGCATAGAAACCTCCTTATGATTTATTCTTTGTATGAGCGCGGTTGCGGGCCAAAGGTTCATTTTTGCCCCGCCTCCAGGGTAAAAAACCCAAATAAACCTGCTGGATCGATACTCCGTGAGGGGACATCCTCACTTTTCCATCTTGTCTATCCATCTTGTCTATCCATCTTGTCAATTTAGCGCACAGAAGCAGCGCCACTATAAATTCGTTCTAGGGAAACACAATGCCGCCTGGTTGTAGGTCCGATCTTTGTCGAACAGAGGATCGTAAAAAAAGATCTAACTATCTGACATAGCTCATTGATAGTTATCGAAGTTTCTCGGCTGCGATGAATGATATTGAGCCCCAATCGAGTAGCGGCCACCCAGCTGCCACTGTTAGCTCCTGTTATCTATCGGTAGCTTCCTTAAAGCGTTCGGCTCGTTGGGCGGCCAGTTTAAAAGCTGCATCAGTTTCGGCTTGCTCTTCTTTGTGCAGCGTGTCCTCAAGTTGTTCGAACTCTTTTGCCCACCAACGACGCGTTACGCCTGAGAACGTCCGCATGAGATCCGCCGCAGCATTGGCTCCTCGATTACGCCCCGCTTTATAACCGCCTATACCAGTGTTCAATGCCGCCGACTTGCCGAAGGGTACGAGATCGCCTTCCATCTTTGGTAGTAAGAAGTAGGGCATCGAGACGCGAGTTTCTCCCGCTGGAATCATGGTGGTATTCACCCGGTGAAGGGTGGCCGAGTAGCGTGCCTCGCTCAGATGCATAAGGGATCCACCGGTATTCACGATTACCGATCCGGGTATGACGGGTACAGCGTAGTCTCCTTCTGCGGTCCGACAGGTTACGGGCGCATTCACCCATCGACCTTCACCTGCCACAACCTGCAGTCCGGGACGGTCGTTAATTAGCAACGCCACAAAAGGTGGACCGTCTATGTGGGCACCCGTCACAGGACTAGTGAACTTCTTATACTCTTCCCTGATTCGATCCTGCTTGTCCTTAGTGAACGCTTCCATGCTGAAGTTGTGGTTCAGGCTGGCAAAGAGGTAGGGCTCTTCGAGATTAAAATATTCGCGAAACTCCTCGGGATCCTCGCCCAGTGACTCAACGATCAACTCTCCCAGTTGCAGTGTCAGGCGGTGATAGGACTGGTTGAGCGCTTCGAGCGCAGAACGAAAACCAGGGAAGGTCTTTGGTTCCGGCCAGGTGTTGGGCCCGCGAAAGAATCGCTCGTGGATGGGATAGGACTCGTCGTCGTGTGCGCATAGCGGCTCTTCATCAAAACCGTATTGAAAGCCCTCAATCATCTGGCCAGAGCTGGCCTCGGCCGGGGTTGGCAATGTGTATCCCCGAATATAGGGGCTGGCATTGATTGACGCTGATTTCTTAACCTCAACCGGTGCATCGAAAAAGCCTCTTACTTCGCTGAAAGCTCTCTGCTGGAACTCGTCGTCAAGGCCAGGAGCATTGGTCAGGACGAGAAATCCGCATTCTGCAAGCGCGTAGCGAAGATCCTCCATGAACTTGTTACGGTTGTTTTTCAGATCCAGCCAGTCAACGGTGGGAATCTCTTTCAGGATGCTGCCATCGCGAGCAGTGTTAGTCGTTGAATCGGGCATCTTGGTCTTCCTCTTGAGGATAAGAAGGATAACGTGGTTTTTGGTGACGGTGAGAAAGTAACTCAGAGGTGGTTTCGGCAGGCTGGAAGCATCGTGAGGATTTTGGAACGTGAATTCCTGGTTCACGGTAGGATAAATCAGTCACTATTCGTTCTATTTTGATCATCGAGAACTTGGTCGATGATGATGCAGGTTGCCAGGATGGAGATGTGGTCTTCCTCGTCGTTGATGTCTATGCCGTATTGGTCGCTCCAACCCCAACTGGATTTGCTGATTTTGGCTACGGTGCGGCCTTCGCGGTTGAAGGTGAACTCGTGATCCCAGAATGAGCCTTGGATGCTGTAGTCGTTTGGTCCCGAGACATCGAGAGTGAATTTACTTTTGAACCAGGCGAATTCTTTGCGGACTTCAGCGAATAGGTTTCCCTCGCGGTAGATCTCGTATTTGGTACGGAAGGAGAACCTCTTTCGGGAGATGTCCGCGAGTGGCTTTCCGGAGATGGATGTGAGAGTGAGGTTGCCTCCCCAAGAGAACGCTTTGCCTTTGACGTAGAAGCACTCGTTGCCCGCCTCGTCGCGGATAGTGAAGTGGTCGCCGAAGCTCCAGAATTTTTCTTTGATTGTGTAGATCATGACATGCGAGGTGCGGTCAGCGAACTACTGAAGTTTTGCGCACGATATTACCCTTGCCGAAACCACGGTGCTATAAAACACTGCCGAGTGTCGATCTCAATCGCTCGCTATATAGCGGCGATTTATCCTCACGGCGATCGAACCAAGCGCTATCAATAGTAAACCAAGGAGCATGAGCATAAACGGCCAACCCATAGAGTCTAAGAAGTATTGACTGGTGAAGTAGCTAACATAGCCAAGAATCGCCAGGGTGCTAACCACTAACAGTGATCGGCTGCGGGCGATAGCACTGAGAAGTACGCCGCCACAAGCGGCTACCAGGAAGAGAATCTCGATTGAAGTGTCTAACACCAATGAGCCCAGCCCACCGTAAAATAGACTAGATCCGGCCAGGAACCAAAAAGGTGTGAGCGTTCGGTGCGGTGTCTGCTCAAGTCCTATGCACAATATGATGATCGAACACCCCAAAACCATAGCCACTACATCGTTATCTACTTCCAGCAGCCTGAATACAACGCTCAAGAGCCAGAGCACGAAAACTAGGGTTGTGAACAACAACGTGGTGTCGCGATTTTTCCAAAATACTACGGCTTGCTGGAGCGCCATTGTGCTAGAGGTAATTAGGGCCGCGTGACGCCAGTCTCCCCCACTGAAGAACTCGTCGATTGCTATCAAGATACCTGTAGGTTGAAGCAACGCAGCGATGAGGTAGAGCGGGGTTCGAGCCTGCAGGTGTTGGTCCGTCGAAGAAGCAATAAGCGCGAGTGCAAACGCAGCTATCCCTGAACCTAGAGTGATGATGATACGAGCAGCAGTGTTCATAATGTCCCAGTTCAGGCCTATGAACACACTAAGTCCTGCGAACAAAAACGTACCGCCCAATAGACCTAGGATTCGGCTGATGAGTCTTGTGGGTGCCTGATCGGATTCGCTGAGAGCGACTGTGATGTCACCAATGGTTAGCCCGTAACTTCGGGCGATCATTGAGATTTGATCCAATGCCTCGTTTTTTGTTGCCATGGTTATCTCGGACTAATTCATTACCCAGCCAAGAAATTCAACGTTGTAGTAAGACGAGCTAGGCGAGGGCAGCCGCACCCGAATTACTCTGCCATCTTTGGCTATAGTGACGTTGGAGTGATGGCGCCTACCCCCGAAGATTCCGGTGATTAAATCGGAGCGCGCTGACTGGTTTTGAAACTCATAGCCATCGGGTGCTGCGAGGGCATCGCTGAGCCTTATGTTTGCCAGCTGCGAAGGCGACAACCGGGTTCCTTCCGCAAGCTCACCGGCATTCGAAGGTAAGTCGATTCTTAACTCTCGGACAGCCGAGGTCTCTCGTCAGATTATGCTACGGGAAGTTACTTAAGATTCGCGCCTAGAAAGTCTAGAACCTCAGAGTAAAACTTGGCCCGATTCTCTGCCCCGCCGAAGCCATGTCCTTCTCGATCCAAAAAAAGCCAGCGCGGATCGTTACCCGCCTTAACCAGCTGCTTGCGCATCCGCTTGGCATGGTTTGGCGGTGCTCGGAGATCTAGCCCACCGTGAGCGAGAAACACTTTTGCTTTGATTTTTTCAGCGTTAAACACGGGTGATCGCTTGCGCAGCTCCTCCTGATCGTCGCCGAGCGTATCCAGCAAGAAGTTTGTTCCAGAATTTCGCATCGGAATGTCGCCTTTCTCGAACATCAACGGCAGATCGTACACTCCCGCATAGCCAATCGCGCATCGATACATATCGGGTTCTTGAAAAGCGCCTGTGAGTGCCGAATAGGCGCCAAAGCTGCCCCCCATGATACAGATTCGCTTTGGATCAACCGACCCGCTCTCGGTCAACCAATGAGTAGCATCAGTCACGTCCTGCTGCATTAGTCCACCCCATTCTCCATAGCCGGCTCGTTCAAACGTGTGCCCATAGCCACCAGAGCCACGGTAGTTCACCTGCAAAACGGCATACCCACGCGAAGCAAGAAGCTGAACCGTTGCATCAAAACCCCAGCGGTCGTACACGCCGTGCGGACCACCGTGCACCAGAACTACCGCGGGCGCTTTCGCTTGCTCCGGCAAAGTGAGCATCGCAATAATTCGTTGGCCATCACGAGCCTTAATCTCGACGGGTTGCATCTCACGCAAACTCTCTGTCTTTAGCCAATCACGAGTCTCAAGAAGCTCGACGACACCTCCTTCACTAAGATCTACCAAGTAGTAGCGGCCCGGATTCGTATCGCTATGTACAAACGCTGTGACAAATCGGCCGTCGTCAGAATAACTCGTGAATTCTACATCGCCTTTTGGAAAAGATTTTCTAAGCCGCTTGTGCATATGAGCAAGAGGGTGTTTTGGGTCTGGGTAGAAGTACTCTGGAAATACGCCGGCAAATCGCACTCCCCAAACATCCTGAGCACGGTTGTAGAGAAACCGTTCAGGCTGCAACTTCGGATTGTGGTGGAGCACCTCAGATGAGCCGTCGAGTTGCAATAAGGCAATACTGGCGGTATCTGTTTTGCGATCATCAAATGCGTAGAAACCGCCCCCTGCTGCAGCAAACCAGGGTACCAGTGATCCTTTTTGCGCGGCGGTAGAGGCTAGCGCCTCGAAACCATTCTTCTTCTTGCGCTCGAGATGCAGGTCATTCTCAGCGTCATATCTCACCCGCAGGGCAACCTCTCCGGCCAAATCAGTGACGAAATAGCTTCTTGGATCTTCAGCCTTCGCCCGATCACGTAGTCTCCCATTACGTACATCAAGCCGGTGTAACTGGGTAACACCCCCTCTCAGGCCGAACGGTCGCGTTTGAATGAGCACGTGATTTGGTTTATCCGGCAACACATGTACCAAACGAGCAGATGCGTATTTAGTTTTCCGCTTCTCTAGGTGAGAACCTGTTTGTTGCTCACCAGCCCTGTAGCCGTAAAGCATTTTGCTGCGCTGGCTCTTGATGTTTAACGCTAGAATTTCGCCGGTAGGGAAAACAAAATCGGTGCGACTCGGCAGCCTGATTCCAGGCGAAATCAGCAAGGTTTCATCGGTGGCCCAGTCCAAAGCGAAGATTTCAAAATCGCGACCATAGTGATGAGCAAATACGGGCTTGAGGTTCTCGCGTTCAAGTATTGCAACGCCCTCGAGCTCTCCGCGCCGTATTGTCGCCGCCAAATATTTCCCGCTCGGGGAAATAGTGACGTTCTGGTATGCCGGCGACCTCGTGAAGTGTTCAACGGGTGGTGCATCTGCCATAGCCAGGGTCGACAGCAATCCACAGCTGAACATCATGATTCCACAAGCTGACTTCGTATAAGAAGCCGCCTGCCAGCGCTCTAAAATTTTCTTCTGTATTCCCTTAAGTAGTCTCATCCGCCCTCCTTAGTCGTGTGTCCCGGTGTTTACAAGCCGCCATTAATCACTATGTCTTGCCCGGTCATCCAACTTGACGCTTTGGATGCCAGATAGACCACGGCTGGGGCTATGTCTTCTGGTGTACCGACCCGGCCCAGGGGAACGCCGAACTGCTTGCCCATGTTGGGAATGTCGGCTTCGGTCATTTTGGTGAATTCCAGGAAGACTTCAGTCGGTATCGGGCCAGGCGAAATCGAGTTGACTCTGATGCCTAATGGCGCCATTTCGGTGGCCAGCGTTTGGGTGAGGTTATTCACCCCGCTTTTAGCAACAGCGTAGGGGCCGTTGTGGGGGGACGCGCGGTTAGCGGCCTGTGATGAGATGTTAACGATGGTGCCGCCGCCGTTGTCTTTCATGATATTGCCGGCGGCTTGAGCACCGGTCCAAACGGCTTTGAGGTTCAGGTTCATTTGAAAATCCCACTGTCGTTCGGGCATCTCCAGGAAGGTGCGTGGTACTCGATCATCGGCGCCGCCCGCATTGCTAACCCAGCAGGTGAGTTTGCCCATGTCTGCGAAGGTTTTGTCGGCCAGGGCTTGCACTTGCTCGATTTCCATCATGTCTGTCGTGACGGCGAGTGCGCGGCGACCCAGGGCGCGAACTTTGTCGGCGACAGCTTCTATCTCGTTAGTTCTGCGTGCGGCTAGCACCACATCTGCGCCGGCCTCTGCCAGCCCTAGTGCAATACCCTCGCCAATCCCGCGTCCGCCGCCGGTGACAACGGCTACCTGTCCGTCCAATTTGAAGCTATCGATGATGTTCATGGAATTCCCCCGTGTTTCTTGCCAGTATCCAGTAGAGACCCTTATCCAGCAAATAGATCCAGCAAATCAGCCGGAACCCCTTGGGAGCAGCCGTCGATGTTACTGAACGTTGTACCAAACACCCTAACCACGCCGAGCAAAGAACGTGAAGGTGTTGATATCCGGTTTTCAGCGGCTGAGCTTAGTGTTTCGCCGTGCTGGCAAATGGATGGGTGGCGATTGCAGTTCGCGCGGTTGCCTGCGCGCACAATGCTTGATATCGATCACACGCAAGGCCGTGTGTTCATTAAAGTGGTCATCGGTGAGCTCCAGACGCCAGCTTTGACGCCATTTACGAGTCCCCGTGGAGTGCGCTCAACCCAAGTGACTGAGCAACGGATACAGTCCAGTTCAGCGGGTGCGATGATCGCCGTGTTTACCGAAACGCCCGCGGTGCCTGCGAACGTACACACTATGGCGCAACTAGTAATCACTGGGCCCTGTGAGAGCGCATTTGAATGGCGCAGTTTTGGTGACCGATACGGGGCTTTCATCGAACATTTTGTTGGTCTGGATGCGTACATGTCAGGTGGATTTCACTTGCTTAACGAAACCGGTACTGAAATCTCTTACGTTAACCTCTGGACAGCAGGCAAAGGGGTCAACCTCACCACGCACAACCACGGAAGTCCGCCTAACGCCTTTGCTCCAGCGTTCGCAGAGGTGCATTGGGTATTTAATAATGCTACCCAACGCGGCGGTATGTACAGTGCTGACGCACAGGATGGCCCCAAAACTCAAACCTATGCGCTGAAGCGCGGCGAAGAGCATGGGCCGTTCTTCGAGTACGACACAGTAACCGGGCGGCCATCGTTACGCGACAACGGCGCGGTCATCTACCCCTGGCATGGCTGGGAAGCGGGCAACGACGATCAGTCGGAACAGGCCTACGATGTTGTTGCCGCGTTCGAAACTAATCCGCAGTTTGTCACTGGCCTGACTTAGTTATCCCAGGCGCACGACTCGCGTGCCCACGTTGCCGCCCGCCAGCAGATCGACAAAGGCATCGGGTGCTGCTTCAAGCCCTTGTACTTCGTCAACCAGCATCTTCATTTGGCCATCTGCCAACCACCCGCGAATGTCTGCCCTGGCTTTTTCGTAGTCTTTAGCAAAGTCGAACACCAGAAAACCGCGCATCGTGATGCGCTTGTTGACGAGCAGGCCCGGTACGCCTTTGGGGCCGGGTTCGGGTCGATCGGTGTCGTATTGCGACACCACACCGCAGCAGGCGATACGGCCGCCAACATTCATTCGGAACAGGGCCGAGCCCAGGATGGGACCGCCTGTGTTGTCAAAATAAACGTCTACCCCGTCTGGAGTGGCGGCCTTTAATGCCTCGCGGTAGTTGTCTTCGCGATAGTTCACGCCTGCCGCAAAGCCAAGTTCATTGGTGAGCGTTGCCAGTTTGCTATCGGAACTTGCGATGCCCACAGCGCGCGCGCCTTTGATCGCCGCTATTTGGCCAACCATGTGTCCCACAGATCCGGCGGCCGCTGACACCATAACGGTATCGCCCGATTTCGGTTGGCCCACTTCAAGCAAGCCAAAATAGGCGGTCAGGCCATTGACCCCCAGTGGCCCCAGGTAGGCAACCGGATCATCTCCGGGGGCGATTTTGCTCACCGCCTTCGAGGCATGAACACTGTGTGTCTGCCAGCCGGTCGGGGCCTGTACGGAGTCACCCACGTTAAATCCCGCCGCATTGCTTTCGATAACGCGACCGACACCGGTGCCATTCATCACCACGCCAGTCTTCGGAGCACCCGCGTAACTTGCGCTGCCTTGCAGCCCGGCGCGGGTACCGGCTGTGATGGCAAATGCCGTGGTTTCGATCAACACCTCGTCGTCGCCAGGCTCAGCGATCGGCGCATCTGCCAGTTTGTAGTCGCTTGCCTGCAGCTTGCCCGTGGGGAGATTGTTAATGAGTATTTGCTGGTTGGTCGCCATTGGGATCTGTGCTCCAGAGTATGTTTGCCAGGTTTCAGGGTATCTCAATTGGCCGGCGACGCTGCTACTTTGCGCGACCAATTGATGAACCCGTTACTATAGTGCTTTCCGGCGGCGCTCAACGACTCAAGCATGACAACACGACTCATCAACGCGGGCCTGCTTATCGCCCTGTATCTGATCTTTCTCGCCTGGTATGACGGCTGGGGAAAGAGCCCGATGACGACTGCCGAAGTTGAACAGTATCTCGCAAATGTTCCACAGGGTTTTGAGGGGGGTGATTTCAAGGACAGGATGCGGAAGTTGGGTGCCGACGACGACGGCGAAGAATTCTTTATGCTGAACCTGAATCGCTACCAGTATGCTGACGATGAACCCAAGGTTGGAGTGCCGGCCGCTTACCAAGCTTATGGTGCCTCTGTGATTGGGATGTTAGTCAAGAATGGTGGACATCCAATCTACTCTGGTGGGTTCTTCATACCTCCACTCATAGAAGAATCCGACGGGGTTTATTGGGACGAAGTAATACTTGTGCGATACCGCTCGCGGCGCGATTTCCTGGCCATGGTGACGTCTGATGCCTATCAGGAGATTGCCCGGGACAGGACATCAGGTATCGCTCAGGCTGCAGTCTCGCCAACTACCGCGACGATCAGCCTGGCCACGCCGCGCCTATTGGTGCTGGTTCTCTTATTGGCTCTGGGGTTACTGTTTGATTATCTGCTGAGAAGGAAGAGTTAATGGATCGCTACACGCTCTATGGCGGTTGTCGTCTTTCCAGGATTTACATTTAGACCAAGAAACACCGAGGACACATCAATGTCAGGCAAAGGACTAGGTATCACTCAGCCAATTTCAGACTACGTTGACCAGTGGGGTGTGCGTGAACAACCTGCACTGACCCGCTGTCGTGAAGAAACTGCCACAGACTCACGGCGCGTAATGCAGATCGATGCTGATCAGGGGGCACTTATGCACACGCTTGCCTGTGCAATCAGACCTCAGCGGGCGATCGAAGTCGGTGTCTTTACCGGTTACTCCGCTCTGGCAGTTGCGCTT
>CAZFIA010000026.1:0-1554 GCA_964519335.1 uncultured Pseudomonadales bacterium | reverse complement strand
CTTACTATGAACTGGGGCTCACGCTGCTGCGACCAGGCGGCTTGATGCTGGTCGACAACATGCTGTGGAAGGGTCAGGTAGCAGATCCCACCGATCAGACGGAAGAGACAAAGGCTCTTCGTGGTCTTGCCCAGCTTATTCATGAGGATGAACGGGTGGACATGACACTGACCACCATCGGTGACGGTGTGTCTTTTGTCGTGCGTCGTTGAGATTGCACGCGGAACCCTTACTGACAAGCAGCAACACAAAGATGAAACGAAACATTCTGTTTATTACCACCGATCAGATGCGCTATGACGCGCTCGGGTGCAATGGCGGAGAGATAGCGCGCACGCCAGCCATCGATCAGCTTGCAATGAACGGAATAAACTACCGGCGGGCGCACAATCAGAACGTCGGTTGCATGCCAGCACGCGCAACGATGATGACCGGCCAACACGTCGCCTCGCATGGCGTGTGGATGAACGGCGTGAGCCTGCCCGAAGACCAGCCGACAATTGCCCATCACTTGCAGAACAATGGCTATCGCACCGCGTTGCTTGGCAAGGCGCACTTCGAACCCTGGCTGGGTGCCCCGGAGGAATTTTTCGAAAATCGCATGGCTGCACAGAACAACACCGGGCCACACCGTGGGTTCGATCATATGGAGCTTGCTAACCACTTTTTTGAAGGTCACAGCCACTACGACCTCGCAATGAACGATCACAAAGCCGACAAAGACAAGTTCTACCCGATGATAACGGACAAGGGTCAAAACACCGTGAGTAACGGTGAGACGGGAGCGGTGCAGGTTTGGCCCATCGATGTAAAACGGGAGCTGTATCACACCGATTGGGTAGCCGACCGAACCATCGACTGGTTGTCGAACGCCGCATCAACCAACGACGAGTCGGCGAGTGCAGAGCCAAGCCCCTTTTTTTGCTGGATGAGTTTTCCCGATCCGCATCATCCCTGGGACGTGCCAACCTCAGAGTTACATAGAGTTAACTGGCGCGATGTTCCCTTACCGAAACTCTACCGCGAAGATCGGGCAGAACTAATAGCGCTGCTCGATAGAAAGCCGAAGCACTGGCGTGGCTACTACGAAGGAACTCTGTGGACAAACCTTGAGTCGCCAAGAGAATTTGTGCCTGCAGACATGACGCCAGATCAGCTGCGCGAAATCAACGCCATGACCCACATAGAAAACGAGCTGATCGATGAGGCCTGTCAGCGCGTTTTTAGTTATCTCGAAAGCACAGGGCAGCTCGATAACACAGATATTTTCTTCACCACCGACCATGGCGAGTTGCAAGGTGATTTTGGGCTGCTCTTTAAGGGGCCATATCATGTGAACGCCTTGATGCAGGTACCTATGATTTGGAAGCCTGCAAAGACCGCAAAAGTACCAGCTGCCATCGTCGAGGCGCCGGTGGGTCATCTGGATTTAGCCAGTACCTTCTGTGCGATCGCAGGCATTGATGAACCTGCGTACTGTGAAGGTCAGCCGCTGCCTGTTTCTGAACAGCACGCACTAGAACAACAGCGCAGTCATGTGATTACCGAATGGGA
>CAZFIA010000025.1:14185-35752 GCA_964519335.1 uncultured Pseudomonadales bacterium | reverse complement strand
AAGAGCGACAGCTTGCGCCGGTGTTTGGCATACTGAAAACAGATAACAGATAACAGATAACGATAACAAGTAAGGAAGAGGGCTATGACTGATAAGGGGTCCGATACAGGAAGATGTCTTTGCGGTGCCGTGAGCTTTACGGCAAAAGATGTCGAAGCACACTTTCATGCCTGTCATTGCACTATGTGTCGCAAGTGGTCGGGCGGTCCTGGGTTTGGTGTCGGAGTAGGATCAATCGAACTCTCTGGTGAAGGTGAACTCGGGGTTTATAAGTCAAGCGATTGGGCTGAGCGCTGTTTCTGCAAACAGTGTGGAACAAACCTGCTTTATCGCATGCCGGAAACCGGTATGACCGTTGTCTGGGCGGGAGCCTTTGATGATGAATCCGCCCTAAAACTCACCGGCGAGATTTACATCGATGAGAAACCGGATGCCTACAATTTTCAAGGCGATCATCCGCGCCAAACCGGTGCCGAATTTCTAGCGTCTATCGGAGCGCCACCGAACTAATCGATGAGCACTACAACTCCCACCCGATTGTCAGCCGCAAGTTTGGCGGCCTACTCTGCTGTTGCCATTCCCATGGCAGCAATGGCTATGCCGATCGCGGTGTATCTGCCGCCGCTTTATTCAAGCCTGGGTCTTAGTCTTGCCACGGTAGGCACTGTGTTTACGCTGGTACGGATTTTTGACGTGGTAACCGACCCGATCATGGGGATGGTTATAGATAGATTCGAAACGCGCTGGGGACGCCGCAAACACTGGATAGCGATCTCTGCGCCTATTCAGATGCTTGCCGTCTATATGGTGTTTATGCCAGACGCAGAAGACGTGAGCGCGCTGTATCTCGGGTTCTGGATGATTGTGCTTTATATCGGCTACACCATGATGATGATTGCTCATTTGTCATGGGGTTCTGAACTATCCGAAACCTATGATGACAGAAGCCGCCTATTCGGCTGGCGCGAAGTTTTTGTGATTGGAGGCATGACGACGGTACTTGCTGTACCCGCTGTAATTGCCATCGTTAGTCCAGACGCGTCGCTGCAAGCCAAGGTGTTTAGCATGGGCATGTTCTGCTTGATCATGTTCCCCTTAACGTCGTTTGCTACTCTTTTGAAAGTACCCGACAGTGCACGCAAGAGCACAGCGCCGATTGTGTTTCGCGACGCAATGGCCCTGCTTTTGAACAATCCTTTGCTATGGCGCATCCTTGCGTCAGATTTGCTTTCCGGGCTGGGTACGGGTGTTGCGGGTGCGCTTTACATATTTATAGCGCGCTACGTATTTGAGGTTCCGGAACAGGCGAGCATTGCGCTACTGTTCTACTTTATTGCTGCTTTTTGTGCGATGCCGCTTTGGTTGCGCATCGCCTTGTGGGTAGGCAAAGCTCGTGCGATGCGCTGGGCGCTGGTGTACGGCGGCGTGATAATGGTCGGCCTGTATTTCTTTGCAACACCCGGCAGTGTTCTGGGGTTATGGATGTTCACTATCACCTATGGTGTTGCCTATGGCGCCGCACCCGCGCTACTGCGGTCTATGATGGCAGACCTTACCGACGCCGACCAGCTGCAGAGTGGCGAGCAGCGTGCCGGACTGTTCTTTGCGTTGCTAACCACTACAAACAAACTCGGGGCTGCCCTTGCGGTGGGTGCCTGCTTCTTGGTGCTCGACGAAGTATTTGGCTTTGTTGATCGGGCGGGCAATACCCCAGAGGCTATTCAGGGCGTGCTGATCACCTACTGTGTTGGTACCGGCGTTGGATTGTTCCTTGCTTATCTACCCATGATTAAATACCCGCTAACCAGCGCGAAGCACGCGGAAATTAGGGCGGAGCTTAGAGCGCGCGAACTCAATGATTCGCAGTTGGCGGGCTAGCGAGTTTAGTGGCTGGTAGTTCAGGCGCCCGTATTCACTACCCTCACTTAATAACCTCGGAGCAAATCTACGGTGGCGGGTAACTCTCCCGTAGCTCTATAAGTGCTGATATGACTCGCCGCAATTCTTGCAGCAGACTCAGAATCAGTTAAAGCGGAAGCATGCGGCAGTACGGTAATGCGCTCGTGATGCCATAGAGGACTTGCATAAGGCAGGGGTTCGGTGTCGAACACATCAAGCACTGCGTGATCGAGCTGGCCGTTGTCCAGCGCGTGCAGTAAATCATTGGTGTCTACAATAGCGCCTCTTGCAAAGTTCACCAGGGAGCTCTGTTTTGGCAGTAACGCGAGCGTTTGTTGATTTACCAGTGCGCGGGTAGCTGCTGTGAGCGGAAGCAGCACGATCAATATGTCGGTGGTTTTTAGCATCTGAGCCAGTCCGTCTGGGCCCGCATAACAGTCGATGCCGGCGAGAGTCTTCGCGGTTCGACTCCAGCCGCTTACCTTAAAGCCGTTGTTTGCCAACCGTGTCGCGCTAAGCTCGCCCAGTTCACCCAGGCCCAGTATCGATACCCGGCGTTCTTTCGCTTCCTTATAGCTCAGTAGTTGCCAGCGTCGGTTGCGTTGCAAATGCGCATACTCGGGTATTCGACGGTGTAGATACAGCGTCCAGGTTAGAACGGCTTCGGCCATTGCGTCTGCGAGTCTTGGGTCCGTGAGGCGCACAAGCTTGAATTGGTTAATCTCTGCGTCCTTCAGCATGCTATCGACACCCGCCCACATGCTCTGAACCCACTTGAGTTTTGGCAGCTGCTTGAACGTTGCAGATCGGGGGTTTGCGGTGATCGCCACATCAACCTGTGCGAGCTGTTGCGTGTTGAAGTTTTCGATCAGGTCGATGTGTTCGTTGGGTAAGGCTGTGCTCAGATCTGCGAGCATTTTGCGCTGCGCCGATTCACTCTCCTGGGTAAGCAATGGCAGGACCGGATGCTTATGGCCTGGTTTTTGATCAGGGAGCACTAGATTCGAAGAGCTCGGCGCGATTTTGCATACATTTAAGTTCTATAGCGTTGCCACTGGGATCCAGTACAAACAGAGTGTGCTGTGCACCTGTTTCGTCTGAGTATCGCTCCTGCGGATCTAATAAGTACTCTGTCCCCGCATTTTGAAGACGATCGGCGACGGTTTGCCAGGTCTCGAGCGGCAGCACTGCGCCGAAGTGCGGCATGGGCACGGCTACCCCGTCTACTTCGCCGGTCAGTGTGCTGGTGAGTGGTGTACCTAAGTGCACGGAGAGCTGATGACCAAAAAAATCGAAGTCGATCCAGCTCTCGGTGCTTCGTCCTTCCCTACACCCAAGTACGCCGGCGTAGAAGGCGCGACTTGCCTCGAGGTCGCTCACGTGGACGGATAAATGAAATACGGCGCTTTGGTTGGATTTCATAGGGCTGTTAGTATCTGGGGTATCGGTTTTTTAGCATTTTCACGCACTTCAGTTTCGCACAGCAGGAATCTTCCCATGCAGGCAGAATCAAAATATCTCACAGCAAGTTATGTATCTCACATTGGCAACATTAAGGCCTTGCTGGGTGCCCTTGCAATTGCACTAGTGTTGGCCGTCGCAAGTAGTCCCGTTCGTGCGCACAATCACGAGCCGTTAGATCTCGATGGGTTGCTCGAAGTGTTCGGCTGGGACTTCAACAAGGCTGAGATAAAGGTAGAGAAACTCACCGACGATTTTTACGTACTGTTTGGCATTGGCGGCAATATCGGGGTTTCTATTGGCGAAAACGGCACCATGATCGTTGATGATCAGTTTCCGCAGATGATGCCCAAGATAGAGGCTGCGCTTGAAGGCCTGCCGGGCAGTCAAGGCAAGGGGGTTGATTTTGCGATTAACACCCATTGGCATTTTGACCATGCCGAAGGCAATCTGACTTTAGGCCCGGCCGGAACCTGGATTGTGGCGCAGGAAAATTCACGAGCCATGATGCAAGACGATCACGTGATTAATCTTGCGGTAGTTAAGTATCTGCAGAAAGCCTACCCAGAGTCTGCACAGCCTGTCATCACCTACAACGATCGCATGCAGTTTCACTTTAATGGTCAACAGATAGATCTGTTGCACTTTGGCCCGGCGCATACCACCGGTGACACCGCTGTCTATTTCCGAGGCACTAACGCGGTTCATTTTGGTGATGTGTTTAACCGGGGCTATCCGTTTATAGATGCAGACAACGGTGGCGATATCGATGGCATGGCGGCGTTCTGTGAGTCGGTACTGGAAGTGATCGAAAAAGACACGATGGTGATTCCAGGCCATGGCGAGGTGGGTGACTACAATGATCTGGCGGCCTACATCAGCATGCTAAAGACCGTTAGCCTGAAGATTAGCGGCATGATCGCCGAAGGCATGTCCCTTGAAGAGGTTGCCGCTGCTAAACCAACGGCGGCTTACGACAAAATATACGGAGATCCAACGGGCTTCGTCGATCGCGCCTACACCAGCCTCAGCAAGAAGAAGTAGGTTTCTTTAACCGGCCGCTATACCAATGCTGATCGCCACCAAAAAAGGCAGGGCTGCCATGGTGATCAGTGTAGACACTAGAACCGTTGCGGCGACCTGCTCCGGCTGCCGATCATATTTGTCAGCGAACACGTAGTTAAATACGGCGATGGGCATGGTTGCCTGCAGAAACAGCACGCCCGCCGCCACCCCTTCGAGCTTAAGTAGCCAAATCAAAAGCAGCGCAGCACCTACTCCTAACAGCATGCGTGAGACAGCCAGAGCCAGTGCCTGGGGCAGATCTTTGAGTGTAAGACGCGCAAGCGAGGTGCCAAGCATTAAGAGCATTGCGGGTATGAGTAAGCCGCCGAGCAGTCGAGTTGTGTTGGTAAGCCACTCCGGAACGGTTACGCCGCTAATCAAGGTGACACAGGCCAGAATCACCGCCCATAGAATGGGCTGTCTTAGTAGAGTCCTGGGTTGGAAAGAGCCGGAAGAGATCGTAAGTCCCAACGAGTTCTGGGTAAGCGAGTGAACAAAAAACACCACAACCCCCATGGCCAGACCTGCATCGCCGAAGGTAAGCATGACCAAAGGCAGGCCCATGTTCCCCGTGTTCGCGAGCGTTAGAGCAGGAAGAAATGCGTTTCGATCCAGGCGCGCGATTTTCAGACCCAGGTAACCCAGAATCAGGCAGAGACTTATGACACCCACACTGGCAAATCCCAGTGTCCTCAGCTCGCTCAGTTCCGGCTTTAGTGACGTAAGGGAGTGAAACACCAGGCAGGGTGTGCCGATATACATAACCAGAGAGCTTATGGTTGCGTTGTCGAACGGCTGTTCCTTACGGGCCCAGAGAAACCCAAGCGCGGTAATAAGGAATATGGGCGTGACTACGGAGACAATCTGGATGAACATGGCGAGATTATGGGTTATCTAAACAGAAATTTGCTGGTTCTCTTTGCTGCGCAATTGATTTTTGGCACCGGCACCGTTCTGTTGGTAACTGTTGGCGGAATAGTAGGGTCATTAATAGCGACCGACCGTTCCCTCGCTACCCTGCCCATGTCCTTCTTTGTGGTTGGCACTGCGTTAACCACTATTCCAGCCGCCTTGCTCATGAAGCGCATCGGTCGGCGAGCAGGATTTGCCATGAGTGCGCTGATTGGCTGTTCTGGTGCCCTGATCGCCTCGGCTGCCGTGGGTCAGGGGAATTTTGTGCTGTTTTGTGCGGCCGCCACGCTTATCGGTATGACCATGGCCTTTGCGCAGCAGTTTCGCTTTGCTGCGACTGAGAGTGTTATTCCTTCGGGCACCGCTTATGCCGTTGCGTTTGTGTTGCTGGGGTCCATTGGTGGCGCATTTATGGGGCCAGCGCTTGCGGGCTTAGCTCGAGATGCGGGTGATGCAGCGGCCTTTAAACCAGCTTTTCAATGGGCGGCGGGTCTTTATGTGCTGGCTTGCGCTGTGCTTCTGGCCTATCGCAACACTGCTGCGGTAGACGATGTTTCGTCAGACACAGCGGAACGGCCCTTGCTGCGCGTCGTGCAACAACCTTTGTTTATTATTGCCGTACTGGGTGGCGTGATGGGGCAGGGCATAATGACTTACCTGATGACCGCAACACCGCTGTCTATGCACGTTGTTGATGGCCACAGCATGGGTGATACCGGAGCGGTGATTCGTGCGCATGTGGTGGCGATGTACCTGCCGTCGCTAGTAACTGCGCCCTTGATTGCAATGTTTGGCATTCGACAGCTGATGTCTGTCGGGGTGTTAGCCATGCTGATCACGTTGGTGTTTGGGTTATCGGGCCAGGCCGTTATGCACTACTGGTGGGCGCTGGTGCTGCTGGGCGTAGGTTGGAACTTTTTGTTTATTGGTGGCACCACGTTGTTGGTACAAAACTATGCACCGTCCGAGCGCTTTAAGGCTCAGGCGTTTAATGACTTTAGTGTGTTTGGGGCATCGGCTATTGCGAGTCTGTTAGCAGGTACGCTGATGTTTCAAATGGGCTGGCAAGCCGTCTTGTATTCCGCGCTGCCGTTTTTGCTGTTAATGCTAGGTCTGCTTGGGTGGTCACTACGCTTCAGCCCGCCGCAAACTCAAGACTCAACAGTGAGTTAACCGCCCCGATGAGATCTTTCGTATCGTAGGGTTTTTGTAGTAGTGCGCAGTTGGGCAGCTTCGATAGCCAGCCTTGCGCATCGCCCGCAAATCCCGTGCAGATAACTATGGGTATATTCAGGTTTTGCTTTCGAATATTCTCTGCTGCTGCTCGCCCGCCTATTCCAGGCATTCGCAAATCCATGACGATTGCATCCGGTAGATGATTACCAATCTCGACCAGGGCAGCCTCACCGCTGTCGCATTCGCGGACCACAAAACCCGCTCGGCTTAGCAGCTCACTTGTTACCCGGCGCACAGACGGTTCGTCGTCTACCACAAGCACTTCCGGCGCTACCGCCGCGCTCACGTGTGGGTCGTTGTTGTCGGGTTGAGTTGTCTCCGGTTTTTGAACCGGCAAGAACAGGCGAAAATGATTGCTACCGTCTGCTGCGTCGAAATCAAGGTATGCACCGAAGGCTTCCGCTTTGTCGCGTGCACCCAGTAGCCCTATACCTCGATCACCCAATTTGTCGTGTTTGAGCAAAGCCTCGCGTTGCTCTGCAGTAATGGGTTCGCCGCCATCGCTTATTGTAACGGCGCAAAATGTGCGTTCTGGCGGTGGTGTGAAATGATCGGGCGGTACCGCGCTTGGCGCGACCTTTATGTTTACAGAATTTTCCGGCATAGCCGCATTACCTGCGTTTAGTAACAGGTTAGTGAGGAGATCTTGTAGCACCACACGATTGGCTCGCAAGTAGAGTGGCTTATCCTGCACATTCAGATCGATGTCGATTCCCTGAGGAAAGGTGCGCCAAACGATAGGGCACAAATCTGCCAGTAGCTGATTAAGATCCAGCGTTTCGAATTTTCCCTTGCCACGGACATAGAAAAAATCCAGTTGTTGAGTGAGGTTGCGGGCGCGAGTGGCGGCGCTCAAGACTTCTCTGGCCTGATGTTTGTGGGTGCTGGTGTGCACCGATTCTTCGAGCATGGCGGCGTTGCCCATGATGGGTACAAGAATATTATTCAGGTCGTGGGCGATGCCGCCGGCAAGTCTGCCGAGCGTTGTCAGGTGCCGTTCTGTGAGTACTTGCTCTTGCAGTAGGGCGCGTTCGGCCGATTCGCGCTGCAATGCTTCTATATAGCTATCGCGTTCCGCAAGTAGTGCATGATGACGACGAAAGTACGCCTGGCGCAAATAGAAGGTAAGAAGGGCGGTCATAGTGCCACCCAGGGTTGAAAAAAAGCCAAAGGCCCAGCTCGATTCCCAGTTAGCCTCGGAAGCAAACCACGCGAGCACGCCTATTTGCGGCAATCCGAGCACTAGCACGCCGAAGAGTCGAGGATAGAGCAGTGCGGCGCAGATCATGGGGATGATGGCGGATCCGGAATGCCTTACGTCATGGGAATCTAATATAAGGGTTGCGTTGCAAGCAGCGATAACTGCAAGTAGCAAGCCACCGAATATAATTTGTGATCTTGCTTCGTGCTTTGGGTCTGTTGAAAGAAAGCGGAAAGCAATAATGCTTGATATGAGCAAGAGCCCAGCAGTAGCGCTCATCCAGAGAGCGATTGTAGGGGTAAAGAAACTATCGTTTGTATCTAGTATCAGAAAAGGCAGCGCGGTGGAGAATGCGACTGCTAGGCAGATCCACGGAAAAAACTTGGCGTAAGTAACGAGTTCTGTGCGGCCGGCGCGTGAATCGAGGTCAGCTGTCTGCTGTGCTGATCGCTGCAAAAGTTCGTGAGACATCTGCCGGTCATCCCTTCCCCGCATGCCCTGCACCTCTATTTGGTAGGCCTGAATAAGTGACAAATCGACTGTTGTCGGTATTGGTACAATAGTCTGACCTTTTGATCCTCAGGTCCAGAACATCTGTACAGGGAGTCGCTCTTGAACGCCGAAACAGTACCTACAGCTGCTAAACAGGGATTTTCCGGCAAACAGGTCATGCTGTTTGTGTTGCTGGCCATTTTAGTGACTGCGGGTATCACTTACTGGCTGATTCGCACCTACTTCTTTGCCAGCGATTTTGATCCGGTGGAGCTATCGCAAGAGGAACAGGTAGAGCTCGATACCAAGCTGCGGAACCTGGGCGTTGACCCTGAAGCCTTGTTACCCGGCGCAAACCGGGGTCCAGACGCAGGCGGTCGAATCGAAGATCAGATCCAGCGCGATCGAGACGGTAATGTCATTCCTGAAGCCTACTCAGAGGTGGGTGCCAGTCGGGTGATCGATCTGTCGGAGCGGGAGCTGAACGCTATGCTTGCGAATAACAGCGATCTGTCCCGCCGGTTTGCCGTCGATCTGTCAGACAACCTTGCCAGCGCCAAAGTGCTGATGCCCTTTGATCCGGATTTTCCGGTGTTGGGCGGTAAGACGTTACGGCTCAATGCGGGGTTGGAGATCGACTACCGCAATGAGCAGCCCGTGGTGATTCTCCGGGGGGTGAGCGTGATGGGCGTGCCGATCCCCAATGCATGGCTGGGTGGCCTCAAGAACGTCGATCTTGTCAATGAATTTGGCGGTAGCGAAGGGTTTTGGCAGAACTTTGCCGAGGGCGTCGAGGTGATCGAAATAGCGGACGGCAAGCTGCACATAGAGCTGAAAGAGTAGTTCTGGCGACCGGACAAGGCGCACAGCGGCCGAAATCGGCTTGCAACTTATCCGACAATCTTCGGTCAGAGAATAATTCAGAGCATAAGCGGCATGTGGAGAAGCACAGTGACGAGACTAATTTTGGGACTTTCTTTGGCACTTTCGGTGGTTGCTGCGGCGTTTGCGCCGTCCGCGATGGCGGCTCCAGCGCCCGAGCCCTGGGCGTTTTGGCAGAAAGTTAACGCAGAATCCGAAGAGGTGATTGACCACTCTTTGTGGCAGGCAGTGCTGGATGGATACCTGAAGCCCAGCCCCGATGGAATCAACCGATTTGCCTACAAAGATCTTGGTGCGGCTGATTCGTCACAGCTCGACGACTATCTGGCGCAGATGGCCGAACTCGACCCGCGCGACTACAACCTGGCCGAGCAGCAGGCGTACTGGATCAATGTTTACAACGCGCTCACCATTAAGGAAGTGCTTAAGTACCCGAAGAAAAAGAGCATTTTGCGCATGGGTGCCAAGTTTTTTGCGATTGGCCCCTGGGACGACAAGATCTATCAGGTTGCTGGCGAAGATCTAACCCTTAACGATATTGAGCATCGAATCTTGCGGCCCATCTATAAGGATCAGCGGGTTCACTACGCGGTTAACTGTGCAAGCATCGGTTGCCCAAACCTCGACGCCAAGGTGTTTACCGGTGCGACGCTTGATGCTCAGCTCGATGCCGGGGAACAAGATTATCTAAGCCATGATCGCGGGGTAACCTTCACAGACAAAGGCCGTTTGAAGCTGTCGCAGATCTTTGAGTGGTACGGCAGCGATTTTGCTGACGACGAGAAAGGTGTTGTTGCCTACATCGCGGAACACCACCCAACACTGGGTGACAAGATCAAGGCCTATGGCGGCAAAGTGAAGTATGCCTACGACTGGGATTTGAACACCGCTAACTAGGTAACCCTGGTAAAACTCTCCCGCTGGATTGTCCGGCTAAAATACCGAGGCTCCTGATTATTGTCTTGATCTCTCTTGATGCTCTTGATTAAGAGGGGCCCACTCTGGACAATAAGGCCAAGCCTAAGGGGTGGTCTTTCCTGAGACGCGATTGCTTATGCACGCGGACCCTTTGAACCTGATCCGGTTAGTACCGGCGAAGGGATAGGTATCTAAAGCTCGGCGCTGTTTGTGTCGGGCTTTACTGCCGGATCACAGCGATCCATCTCCTGGGCTCAAATCAGTGCGGCTAACTTTAGTCGCGCGGCGAAACCGGGAGATTTCGATGTTTTCTAACTGCTCAACCCCTTCATATTTGTTGTTGTTTGCCGGCTGCCTGTTGGCGCCTGCTGCAATTGCCGCAGACTCTGATCGTTCCGGCCCGGGTAACTCCGGTATGGAGGAAGTCATCGTTTATGGTGAACTGCGCGAGCAGTCTATTGATACCACCAGCCTGAGTGTGACAGTGATTGATCCGGAGGCAACGCGCCTCACGGTGGTTAATCATCTCGAAGAAGTACTCGGCTGGATCCCCAACGTAAACTCCTCAAGCGGTGGATCGAGAGCCCGGTTTCTGCAGATTCGCGGTATTGGTGAGCGCGGACAGTTTGCAGAGCCACTAAACTCATCCGTTGGCCTGTTACTCGACGGCGTTGATCTGAGTGGCATTGGCACGGTGGCGAGCACCTACGATGTGGGTCAGATAGAGGTGTTTCGCGGCCCTCAGGGCACGCTCTACGGTGCCAACGCCTTGGCCGGCATCGTGAACGTGGTAACCAATAACCCGACGGACGAGCTCTATTCGCGGGTTGATCTGGACGTCGGTAACTTTGATGCGTTGGGTGTAGGTGGCGTTATCTCTGGCGCCTTCAACGAGCGTGTTTCTGGTCGACTTGCAGCGCGCCATTTCAGCAGTGATGGATTTCTGGATAACGATTTTCTGGGGGTTGAAGACACCAATGAACGCGATGAACTCACCGTTAGAGGCAAGCTTCTCTTTGAGCCCACCGAAGCCACGGAGCTTCTGCTAACGGCAGGTATTGTCGATATCGATAATGGCTATGATGCGTTCTCGCTCGATAACGATCGCACGACGCTTTCAGATGAGCCGGGTTTTGATCGGCAAGAAACGATTTATGCGAGCCTGCAGGTGAAACAAGAGCTTGATAGCGGGCGCAGAATTGATGGCTACATAGCCCATGCAGACAGCGACATTGACTATAGCTTTGACGAAGACTGGACCTTTACCGGATTTGATCCAATTGGCTACACCTCAACCGATCGCTACCAGCGTGATCGCCAAACCACTTCGCTCGATGTTCGTTTGCTAAGCGACAATTCGCTGCGGTTGTTTGGCCGCAATGCGGATTGGGTAGTGGGCGTGTTTGGACTGACGCAAGACGTAGATCTGCAGCGTACTTACACGTTCCTTGACGATGATTTCTTTAGCGATGTGGGCCTGGATAGATATGCAGCGTACGGAGAATTTGGCTTGCAGCTCAATGACTCGCTACGAGTAGCGGGCGGGTTGCGGCTTGAGCGGCTGGAAGTTGATTACGCGGATTCGTTTGGCGCTGATTTTGATACCTCGGATACCACTCTGGGTGGGCGTGCTGTTATCGAATATACAACGCCTGCTAACAATCTGATTTACGGCACGGTTTCTCGGGGCTACAAGAGCGGCGGCGCCAATACTAGCGGTACATTGCCAGAAGAGTTGCGCGAATTTGATTTAGAAGAACTTTGGAACATTGAAGTCGGCTTTAAGGGCAGCTTTGCAGATGGCAACGGTATTGTTCGGGCCTCAGCATTTCTGATGCTGCGCGACGATGTGCAATCGAGTGCATCGCTAGTGTTGATGCGCGATGACGGCTCTTCCGAGTTCATCGACTTTATTAGCAACGTACCTGAAGGCAGAAACTACGGCTTGGAAGTTGAGACTCAGTATGCTGTTAACGAAAAACTGTCTTTGTTTGCATCAATTGGCCTGCTTGAAACTGAATTTGATGATTTTGTTAATGCGGCGGGCAACGACCTGAGTGACCGAGACCAGGCACAGGCGCCGAACTATCAGTTCTTTGTTGGATTCGAATATTCGCCCGTTGAAAGATGGTTTGCTCGCGTAGAGCTTGAAGGCCGTGACGCCTTCTTCTTTTCTGATTCACATAACGAGCGCTCTGAAGCTTATGAACTGCTGCACGCATCGATTGGCTATGAGACTGATCTTTGGCACGCAAAACTGTGGGCGCGCAATCTTACCGATCAGGACACCTTTGTGCGGGGCTTTCAGTTTGGTAACGATCCCCGCGATTTCTACACCACCCGGGAGTTCACCCAGCTCGGAGAGCCGCGGCGGGTAGGCCTAAGCGTTGGGGTAGAGTTCTAGCGTTTGGGTTACAGTGTGAGGCTCAATATCAGGAGCTAAACACATGAGTTCAACAGGCCGGCTGGCGGGCAAGAGCGCGATTATTACCGGTGGCGCGAGCGGTATGGGCCGTTCGACCGTGATGCGGTTTTTGCGCGAGGGCGCAAAAGTGGTGGTTGCCGATTTTAACGAAACCACAGGTGCTGAGACATTGCAGGAAGCCGTTGATGCTGGCTTTGCAGACAGCGTTTGTTTTCAGCGCGTCGACGTTGCTTTAGAGGCTGACATTGAAGCGATGATTGGCCGAGCCCAGGCAGAATATGGCGGCGTGGATATTGTGTTTAATAACGCAGGCGTCGGCGGGGCGATTGGCCCGCTTACTGAAACGACCGAAGCGGACTTTGACTACACTTTTGATGTGCTGGCCAAGGGCGTGTTCTTTGGAATTAAGCACGCCGCCAGGGCGATGCGCAGTCAGGGGCGCGGTGGCTCGATAATCAATACCGCGAGCATAGCCGGGCTTTCGGGTGACGCGGGTCCGCTTGTGTATTCTGCCGCCAAGGCGGCGGTGATCAGCATGAGTAAAGCCTCGGCCGTTGAGCTGGCGGTTGATCATGTGCGGGTAAATGCGATCTGTCCGGGGTTTATTGCAACGCCGCTTGCGAGCGGCAAGAGCATGGAGAAAACTCAAATCGCCTTCAGTCAGTCTCAACCCTGGCCGGACTATGGTCAGGGTGATCACATTGCGGGCACCGCATTGTTTCTGGCTTGTGACGACGCTGAGTTTGTTACCGGCGAAGCTATTATTGTCGACGGCGGTTTAACCGCTGCTGGGCCAGAGTTATCGAAGAAATTTGCGTCTACGTCGGGTCGTAACTCGCGTTACTCCGGAGTCACAAAGGGCAGTACAGGGGCATCCCCCGATCTGCGTAAGCTCGACGCTTAGACCGTTGCCGAACATCTTTGCTAACGGAGACCGGATAAATAGAAATTGACCACATTGTTGTAGCAGCGCCTGATCTCGAAAAGGCTAAGCAAGAGTTTGCCGATGCCACCGGTGTTACGCCTGTTGATGGCGGTCCACATCCCGGCGGTGGAACCTGCAATGCGTTGGTGTCGTTTGGAGACGGTTGTTACCTCGAAATAATTGCGCCGGATCCACAGCAAACCATCGCGGGAACCAACGGCCAGCGTTTTGCTGGCCTGCCAAAACCTGAACTTCTGCACTGGGCTGTTCGCAGCGATGATCTGGCTGGGCTGTCAGCCCGGTTCACGGCAGGGGGACTCACTCCCGGCGCGATTCGCGATATGGCGCGTGTTGCCCCCGGTGGCGAACGGCTGCAGTGGCAATTGATGGGCATTACCGGCCACAAGTTAGGCGGGCTGATGCCGTTCTTTATTGATTGGCAGGACACCCCGCATCCGTCGATTGGCGCACCGGTGGTTGGGTTGCTAAAAGCGCTACGGCTGGGCTTGCCACAAGACTTGAGCGCATCTGGGTTTCTGGCTGAGTTAGTCGCTGATCTGATAGAGGTCAGGGCGGAACCGGGCCTTACGGTTGCCTTTGAGAGCCCGGCCGGGATCCAAACCTATGATGCGGTTGATCCCCAGGGCTTTGGCTTCAAATAGGCCCAAGCGGTATCCCCAACCGGCTATAAAGCGCCGGCAAACCACCGAAAAGCATAAAAATCTCTCCCTTTAGAGCGAAATACTCTAAATGGACTGTTGTCAATGCAACATCTTGCTGCTAAAAATATAGCATAGTGCTAAAAAAATAGCAGAGACCCTAATTGTGCTCTATCTCATAGGCAAACAATGACCGACAGCCACAACAACCTAAGTCGCCGAGAACGTCAGATCATCGATGTGCTCTATGCCGAGCAGGAAGCGACCGCTGCCCAGGTGCAGAAAGCACTGCCTGGAGACCCCAGCTATTCCACGGTGCGTGCGTTGCTTAAAAAACTTCTCGACAAAGGTCATGTGCAATTTCGAGAAGACGGGCCGCGCTATGTCTACAGCGCCGTGGTTGCCAAGGCCGATGCGGGGCGGGGCGCCATTCGGCGCTTGTTGAGTATTTTCTTTAACGGCAATCCGGTGGCCGCAGTTGCAAATCTTTTGGGTGACCAACAGCGTGCGCTTTCTGATGATGACCTTGATGAGCTTGAACGGCTAGTTGCCACGCTCAAGGAAGAGCGCCGGGCCGAAGAGGCAGCTTCAAGTGACTGAGTTACTGCTCACACCCGTTGAAGCGGTGAGTCTTCGCTGGCTTGTGCAGATTGTGCTACTGAGTCTCGGGCTGACGCTTGCCAGCCGACTGGCGTTCAGGGGTGATTCTCAAAGCCTGCGTAGCCTGGGTGTAGCGGCAATGTGGTTACTTCTTTCTGTGCCCATTGTTTTGCTTGTGTGGCAGCCGCGCTATCAGATCGGTGTGGTTAACCCGCCGGCCTTACCAGAGCTCTCGGGAATACCGAGCCTATTTGTTATCGCGTGGTTGCTTGTGGCAACCATTGGCTGCATTGGGTTGTTGGTACGTGTTATTCAATCCTCCATACAGTTAGCAGGGCTTCGGTCGTTTTCTGATTCTGCTTGCGATTCCATAAATCAGCGTCTGTGTGAACGCCTCGAGATCAGACCCCCTAGAATGGTTGTTGGCGAGCGTTGCTGTGCGAGCTCCATTGGTCGAGCCACTTTGGTTGTACCTGCAGACTTTGCCACCTGGCCGCTCTCCGCTCGACAATCTGTTATCGCCCACGAGCTTGTGCACCTTAAGCGCCGCGACGATCGATTTATTGTCGGCCTGCAATTCCTTGCCCGTTGTTATCTGTTTTGCCCCTGGCTTTACACGTTGTACTCAAGATTTATGGTTGCGCTGGAAGAAGCCTGCGACGAACGCGCGGCAGAACTTGTCGGCAGCCGACAGGGCTATCTCGAGGGCTTGGCCGAAGCGGCCTTGCGGGAGGGCGGAACAGATTACGATAGAACTGACTTGCACAAAGCGCAGTCGCTCGATGCCATTGCAAACGAACCAGTGGCGAGCCTTATCGATGCCGGCAAAAAACACAGTTTTATGCAGCGTCTGGCCCGACTGATTGGGCGACAACGATTCTTTGAGGTGCAGTCTGGCGCGCTAGTTGCCGGCATGGCTATTGGGCTTTTGGCGCTTGCTGCGTTCACCACCTTTGAGTTTGTGCCCGCGCAACAGCGCTACCTGTTTACCACTATTAATGTAGCGAGCAGCAGGGCAGTTGAGGGTGCGCAGCCTGAAATCGCAAGGCCTGCTGTGCGCAGTGTCGCCCGGTTTCCCGCTCGAGCCAATCAACAAAAAGAACGCTACTCGCCCAGTGTTATCTATCCCGGCCATGCGCTGATCGACGGGATTGAGGGCGACGTACTGGTTGAGTACAGCATCGCAGCAGATGGAAGCACGGTGCGACCGAGAGTGCTCGAAAGCACCCATCCCGACTATTTGAATCGAGCCGCCGTAAGAGCGGTCGAACAGACGGTGTATTACACCGATCACAATCGTGGCATTTCTGGAGTGACTACAGCACGCGAGAACTTAAGAGCAGGCGAGCTGTTGGCGGTACATGGCAATCGAACAAACAAGGCGCAGAAACTGTTTCTGTTCCGTTTGAACGCGGCCTACTAAACCCAAAATGTTCCGAAGGAGCCCAATATGTATTTGCACTTACCCAAGTACCCAAGATTCTTTACTGCCGCAGCAGGCAGCGCGTTTGTTACCACTGGCCTTGTGCTTTTGATGGTGCAGCTGGTAGCAGTTAATGATGGTGATTTTGTTGATGCTGCGGAGCCCATTGTGATCGATCACTGGATAGTTCGAGATGAGCGAGAAGTGGTAAAAAAGGAACCAGAAGTTGAGAAACCACCCAAGGTAGATCCAGAGCCTACCCCACCTCCCATTATGTCGATTACTTCGGAAACTGGTGCGATCGACATCGCTTTTGTGGCTCCAACAGCCTCTAAGTCGATCAGCATTGGCCCTACAGCGCTAATCGATGGTGAACACATTCCCATTGTTAAAGTGCAACCGAACTATCCAAGCAGTGCTTCCAGTAGAGGCATCGAGGGCTATGTCGTTGTGTCGTTCACCATATTACCCTCAGGTGCTACCGCGCACGCCGAGGTGATCGAAGCGGTGCCTGCAAATGTATTCAACAGATCTGCGCTAAAAGCAGTAGAGCGTTTCAAGTACAAACCTAAAGTTGTTGATGGTAAGGCCGAACCGGTGCACAACGTTCATCACCGCCTTACTTACGAGTTAGCTAACGGGTAACCGTTAGTTATAGCCGCCACTCCAGGCGCCCTTTGCCCCGCTATCTCCCGGTAGCGGGGTCTTTTTCGTTAAAGTAGGTGTTGAAAGCGAAGTTATAGGCCAGATGCCCGGGTAGTCGGGTGAGCTGTTCGTTGTTAGGACCCACCAGTGCATCTTCTGTTATCTTCCACGCTCCGCTATCAGAAGAAGAGTCAGAAGAAGAGTCAGAAAAAGAATCAGCCGCAAATACATAGTTCTCTCGTCGATAAGCGCGGACCGTCTTTGTTTTGGCATTACCAATCAATACCAACTTAAGCGCGCCCGCCTGATCGTTGATTACGGCTCCGCGCTTGAACAGCTCGAGTGGCCACGCTTTTTCGGCACCAGAGATGCGCAACACATAGAGTTCTGACTTGGGCTTGCCTTGCTGTTTATCGGTTGCTGCCGGAAACCGCAGATCGGGTGAGGCGAAATAGTCGCCGTAGGGTTTCCCTGGCTGATAGTCTCGATCGTGGCCGGTATTGATATCGAGCACGCGAGTATCGGGATGAGTTGCCAGCCACTGTTTCCAGGTGGTGGTCACTATTGGCCGTGCGTTTAGTTTGAGGTCCGCTCTTGCGAGCGTACCTACAGCGGGTTTGCCGGTGAACTGATTCCACAGTGAATTGGTAGATTGGTCGTACATGAGTTTGTTGGAGCGATACAACAAGCCAGAAGAGCCAAAACTCAACGGCTTTCCCGCGAGAGAATGTGTACCTACAGGTATTGAATCGAACAGAATGCCGGAGCTGCAGAGCGTGCAGTAGGCGAGCGTGACCGGCTCGCCGCCCACCACGTCATTTAGCAGTTCGTGCCAATCCATGATGCGGTAGGGATATGCGCGAGCGTCGCCGTTGATCACCACGCCAAAGACTTTTTCATTGCCTACCAGATAAGTAGCTTGTGCCGCGCTCACAAGTTTTGGGTTGGTGAGCGTGGGGATACCCGTGCCAGCAGCAGCACCTCCCCAGACGATTTCTTCCAGCCGAATGCGGTGTTCAACGCCGGGGTAAATATAGTCCAAAAATTTCTTGTCGATGTTGGAAAACAGAGCAGATAGATACAGCTCAAAGCCTTCGAACGGTACCAGGTCGTCTTGTTGTTGTTGCCAAACCACCCATTTGAACCAGTGATCACCGAGGCGTTGTCCGGTGAGTTTACGTAACGTCTTTACTACTGCGGGGCGTTGTTGTGGCTCTAGATAGCGCAGCGTATAGATGAGTGGCGCCACCATGTCGGTGTTCTGTCGCTCCGTTATCCACTTGAGTGTCTGTCGGCGGAGCGAACGCGAGCCAAACAGCAGGAAGCGCGAGTTTAACAGGGGCGAATCACTCAGACCCTTTGGTAGCTCTGCGGTTGGGTTATCCGTTGACTCCTGAGCGAAAATATTGAGCGCCATCCCCAAGGCAACCAGCAGTCCAATAGATAGCTTTGTTAGTGCGTTTAACAAGTGGTTTCTCTTTTCTCCAGGGCGAGTAGAAGTGACTTCCATTCAACCCAGTTTGCGCAGCGGCTCTGCACCGTCCCAGCTCTGTGCCGCTTCTTCTATCATGGAGTAGAACGCGCGCAGCGTCGGATGTTCCTGATAGATTTCAAAGTAATGCCCGAGGGAGGCCTCTCCTGCCACCTCGGAGAATGCAAATCGCACGCCGCTCGCGGTATTTGCGCGCATCGCGGTGTTATAGCCAATGGCCTCCAGCCGCACGAGCTCAGCATCAAGGTCTGCTGAAAAGTAGGCGCAATGATGAAGGCCATTCGCGCGGTTGGTGAATACCGATTCGGTCTCGCAGTTTTGTTGCACCAGCTCGATCATATGACCACCGCACCAACCATAGGCTGAGGTGTGATCCAAAGATGAAAGCTCGCCGTTGTAGTACACGCCTTCCAGTGGAATGTTCTCGGAGATAAAGAACGGTCCAGCACCATGATGACTGACCCAATTCTGTGCAGCCGCTTTGGCATCCGAAACCTTATAGGCGAGTTGAACGATGTGCATGAAGGTTACTTTTGGTTAGGCTGAGCCTTTAGTTTAGCGACACTTACCGCATGGCTACACGCGCTCTACCTGGATCTACTACCGGGTCATCCTCTGATAAGCAGGCGTCGAGGGATGGAACGGGCATTCAGGGCGTGTTTTTTGATCTTGGCGGTACCCTTTATTCTTATAAGGGCAAATCTGCCGAGCATCAACGACTGCTCGATCAGGCGGTTAGCCAGATGGGTCTACAATTGACCGTCGACCAAATCAACGAGGCCCACGATCGCGCAAGCCAAAAGGTTGCGCACGCTTACGCAGACAGAGACTACTATCTACACGCAGAGCTGTTCCGCGATATTTTCATACAGTTCTGTTCCGAGGCCGGCGGTGAATTCGATTTTGAACTATGGCAAACCTATCAACCGGGCTACGATGCTGCGGTGATGTCGGGGCTAGTGCTTCGCGACGACTGTCGTTCGACGCTCACTGAACTCAGAGAACGTGGCTATTACACAGCTATTGCATCGAATATAGATCAGCAGATGCTCGATGCGTTGGTTGAGCGAGAGCAGTTGCATACGCTGTTTGACGACTGGACCAGCTCCGAGGAAGCCCAGTCCTGTAAACCCAGTCCTATGTTTTTCGATTGTACTCAAGACAAGTCAGGGCTGGACGTGGGCGACATTCTGTTTGTGGGCGATTCGCCCGAGCACGATATTCAAGGCGGTTACTCTGCCGGCATGCAAACCGCATTGATTGCCGAGCCCGGTGTGCAGCCGCCGCTGCAGACGGGTAGGGAGCAAGTAGCAGCTGACTACAAGATCAGCGCGCTGGCTGACCTTCTGGATATTCTTGACTAAGCCGGATCGAACTCAATGTGCAGGTGCGGCAAGTTGCGCAAAACAAAGCTCGCCTCTGCCTCAGGCGCCGGTTTGTTTGGGTTTAGCCGAAAATTCTTGCCGTGTTTTAGCAAAGCGGGGAAGCCGAGATTGAGTTCTTGACGCGCAAGTGGTGCGCCAATGCAAAAGTGCACACCGGAACCAAACGCAAGCTGTGCGCCTGCACGTTTGCGATGAAGATCTACGTTGTCGGGGCCTTCGAATTGACGTCCGTCTCTATTTGCAGCGCCGTAGCGCAGCATAACCATGCTGCCAGCCTTGAGTTCTACGCCGCCTAACTCGGTGTCGGTAGTAACTACTCTGGGCAACCCTTGTACGGGCGCTTCCATCCGCAATGTTTCTTCGACAAATGTTTTGGTGAGTGCTGGGTTGTCGCGCAACTCATCCTGTAGCTTGGGGTTTTTACACAGCAGCAGCATGCCCCAGGAAAACGCGCTGGCGGTAGTTTCGTGGCCGGCCACCAAGAACTGATTGAGAACGCTTATGCACTCGCCGTGTGTGAGCGGACGTTTGTCATCACCTAACTCGCTGTTGGCCAGAATAGTGATCATGTCGTCCTGGGGCTCTGCACGTCTTTCTTCAACCAACCGCACGCAGAGCTTTTGTAGATCAAGTGCTAGTTGCGCGCGCCGAACCATCTCTTCGCCAGGCAATGGCGTTAGACGCAAGGCGCCGGCAGCAGCGGTAGCTGCATCTTCGAAGAACCGGCGATCTTCCTTAGGTACACCTAGCCGGTCCGCGATGATTTCGAGCGGCACGGCTGTCGCAAAAGATTCTACGAAGTCGATTTGCCCGGTGCTGCCAAACTGGTCGATGGCTTCATCGATCACAGATTGAACCGCGGGCTCGGCCTTACGAATCTGTGCCGCGGTAAACAGCTGATTAACCAGCGAGCGATACTGGGTGTGTTCGGGTTCATCCAGAGTGAGCATAGTGGGCGGTACATCCAGCATGGCCTCTGCAACGCTCACCAACTGCGCCTGCACTTCCGGGGTAGCGGATGCAAAGGCAATGCGCTGGGATTCCTGCAGAAAGCCATCAAATTTGCTGGAGTAGGTTTTGGTATCCATGGTGGCCTGGCGCAGCAGGTCATAGCGGGTGATCACGTGCACGCCGAACTCGGGGACAAAGTGCACCGGCTCCTGGTCGCGCAGCGTCGTGTACGCCTCATAGGGGTCAATCAACGTTTCGGTGGCAAACAGCTGGACATTTGCCGGTGTATTTCCCGGTGCAGACATGATGGTTGGTTCTCACAGATCAGGGCTAGTTGGGTGACAAAAACACCGTTCAGGCACAGTTTAAACTACCGCCTGCATTAGTAGACTTAGCGTTATACTGAAAATTGGGCGTTTCGAGAAGTTTGGGAGCTTTTGTGGGAGGTTTTGTATGAGCAACTCGGTATCTGTCGCCAAACAGGCGCGGCGATTTGTAAGGCCATCGCCCGGTGATAGTTGGGAGACCATCGCCGCTCGCGAACTGGTGGATCAACCCGTAGAAGAAGCTGCAAGCGCTCTGCAAAGTTGGAACTTTCACGTGTTTATGCGGGTAACGCTTCAGAGTGATTCGGCGGGCAACTCTAACCCCATTTTGCCGAGCGACATTATTTTCCTGGAGCCGCCGGCCGCAGCACCCTGATGGCAACCATTAGTGGGGCGCGGGTTATCGCAGCTCACGATGGTGTTGCCGAACTGCTGGTGACCATTACCTACGAAAACGGGGGCACCACCGACGTAACCCTTGATAGCCTCGCAACCGATGCTTTGATGCGTAGCTGCAACGCTCAAGACATAGAAGAAGTGACGGGTCATAGCTGGGAAAAAGTACGAGATGCGCTAACGAAGAGTTACAACCGCTATCGCTAGAGTTAAGAGAGTCAAGAATTAGGAAGGAGTTCATGATGTTGGATTTGATTATCAAGAATGGAAAAGT
>CAZFIA010000025.1:0-14085 GCA_964519335.1 uncultured Pseudomonadales bacterium | reverse complement strand
CAAGAATTAGGAAGGAGTTCATGATGTTGGATTTGATTATCAAGAATGGAAAAGTTGTCGACGGCAGCGGATTACCCGCCTACCTGGGTGACGTGGGTATCAAAGACGGCCGTATTGTTCGAGTAGGCCGGGTGAATGAAGAGGCTACCTCTACCATTGATGCAACCAACAAGGTTATTGCGCCGGGGTTTATAGATCCGCATACCCACTTCGATGCACAACTGCTGTGGGACGGCGCGTCTAAGCCTTCGATCGAACATGGCATTACTACTATTGTTCCTGGCAACTGTTCTTTGTCGCTTGCGCCGCTTAAAGCCGAGCACCGCATGAAGCTGGTGGGTATGTTCAATCAAATCGAAGAGATGCCGCTTAAGGCCTTTGAAGAAGGAGTCGTCTGGGATTGGGAGAGCTTCGATGAGTTTATTGCGCGCATAACGCGTGACCTAACCATTAACGTTGCACCGCTTGTGGGTCATAGCGTGCTTAGGCTTTGGGTGATGGGTGACGACTCTATGCATCGCTGCGCAACGCCGGACGAAATTGCATCAATGCAGAAGCTTCTGGGTGAGTGCCTTGCGTCAGGTGCGGTTGGATTGTCTACCAGCTTTGTCGATATGGACGAGAAGCTGCAGCCAGTCCCTTGCCGTTACGCCGACGAAGGTGAACTGGACGCACTGTGCGAAGTGCTGGGTGAGCATGGCCGGTTGCTGCAGATTGTTCACGAATTTTATGACGCTGACCTAACGGTAGCGCGCGTCGACCAGCTTGCCAACCTGTCTCTTAAGCACGGCATTACCACCACGCTCTCGCCGCTGTTTGTTAACGCCGAAGACAACGGTGCGGTTGATAAAGTGATGGAGCGAATTCGTTTGCAAATGGACGCGGGCGCGCGGGTTTGGCCGCAGGTGCAAACGCGGCCGATCGATCTGAGTTTTTGTTTTGAGGTGCCAAGCCTTCTGTTTATACGCTTGCCTAGCTGGTACGGCATCATGCGCTTCGAAAGTCATCAGGGCATCATAGATGCGTTCTCTGATCCTAAGCGTCGCCCTGCGCTTATCGCAGAAGCAGATACCGCAGAAATGACTCCGCTCTGGGCGGGACTTGTGCTGCGCCAGGTTCAGACGGATGCGAATAAACCGATGGTGGGAAAAACTCTGGCTGAAATCGCGCAAGCGCGTGGTCAGGGCTTGGTTGAAGCCATGATCGATCTGTCGATTGAAGAAGATTTACAGGCTCACTTTTTGTCGTCGGACTTAGGCCACTGCGACGATGCCAAAGTAGGCGAGCTGCTGTCTGATCCCTTTGTGCATATAGGTGCGAGTGACGGTGGGGCGCATATTCTGTCGTTCTCAACCTATGGCGACACCAGCTATTTGTTCAGTAACTTTGTGCGCGAACGCAAAGCGCTGGGCCTTGAGGCCGCCGTTAAGAAAATCACGCTCGATACCGCCAACATCTGGGGTCTGTCAGACCGTGGCCAGCTACGGGAAGGCTTTGCGGCCGACGTCACGGTGTTTGATCCAGACACTATTGATCGGGGCCCCGAGTATTTTGTGCAAGATGTGCCCGGTGATGGCAGCCGCTATGTACGCGATGCCACCGGTATAGACACGGTGGTTATCGGCGGAGAGGTGGCTTACACCTCAGTCGATGGGTATACCGAGTCACGGCGTGGGCAGATTCTGCCTGGTGCTCAGAGCTAGGGGTGCAACCAGAGCGAGTCGTCTGCTAGACTTTTGATCATGTTGATAACCAACCTAACCATAACCTCAGCTACTTCCGCGCTTCTCCGCGCGGCAGCACTGCTTGCACGCGCGGCAACACGCCGTACCGCGGCAAGAGGCGGTGGTTATTGGTTGCGGCTGACCTAACAGCTATCAACCAGGAGCCGCCCAACTTAGTCGGGCGGCCCCATTGGCTCCGTGGTGTTGCCCACCCTCGTTAACCGAACTAAACAAAACGGTTAACGAACAAGAGGTAAATACCATGATCGCCAACCAACCTACAGCGTCTACCCAGTCTTCCAAGATAGTTGCCCAAGCTTCGGCGGCGGCAAGTGCTTCGGCGGCTGCAGGTGCATCTGCAGCGGCAGGTGCATCAGCGCTGATGAAGATCACGGCGCGTCCGGCGGCAGTCATGGCGCGTGGTGCGGGCAGCTACCTGTGGGATGAGCGCAACAACCGCTACCTCGACTTTATTCAAGGCTGGGCGGTAAACAGCCTGGGCCATGCGCCTGCTGAAATTTCAGCAGCGCTTGCCGCGCAAAGCGAGTTACTAATTTCTCCAAGCCCTGCATTGCATAACCGGCCGCAGTTCGAACTGGCTCGTTTGCTAACCCAAGGCACACCTTTTGCTCAGGTGCATTTCACTAACTCAGGTGCCGAGGCGAACGAGGCCGCGGTAAAGTTGGCTCGCAAATGGGGACAGCTAAACAAACCCGGCGCCACTACGATTATTACCACGAACGGCGCTTTCCACGGCCGTACTCTGGCGATGATGTCTGCCAGCGGTAAACCCGGCTGGGGGCAGATGTATCCACCGATGCCGGAAGGCTTTAGTCATGTGCCGTTTGGCGATATCGATGCTATTGCGGCAGCGATCGACGACTCAACGCTTGCTGTCATGCTTGAGCCTATTCAGGGTGAAGCAGGCGTTGTGGTGCCGCCGCAGGGCTATCTGCGCGAATTACGTGAACTCACTCGTTCGCACAACGTGCTGCTGATTCTTGATGAGGTGCAAACGGGTATTGGTCGAACGGGCAGACTTTATGCGCACGAGCACGAGAGTATCGTTCCGGACATTATGACGCTTGGTAAGGGCATCGGTGGTGGTGTGCCGCTAGCGGCAGTGCTGGCGACTGAAGCGAGCTGCTGCTTTGAGTACGGCAATCAAGGCGGGACCTATAACGGCAATCCATTAATGACCGCGGTTGGCTTAAGCGTTGTGCAGACAGTTTCTGCGCCTACGTTTCTTGCTCAGGTTTGCACTAGCGAGATACAGCTCCGCGCCGGGCTTCGGGAAGTGTCCGCTGAGTTTGGGCTTGGCGAGGTGCGCGGTCAGGGTTTGCTGTACGCGCTTGAGTTACCCGAGGGAAACGCAACCAGCGTTTGTGATCGCGCATTTGGCCATGGCTTGCTGATTAATCCGGCGCGCCCGGATGCGTTGCGTTTTATGCCCAGCTTGCGGGTGTCTCCCCCTGAGATTCGCGAGATGCTGGAGCTATTGCGTGCGAGTTTGGGTTAACAGCCTTTAGGCTTAATCGCCATCTGGAATAAGCGATAGATGACAGAGAAGCTGCTCGGGGGTAGCTTTAGGTTGCGAAGTAAGAATCTAAACCTTTCCCCGGGGGTGACATGGCTGAATCTGCAAACGACAAAATAGCGGCAATGGAAACAAAGCTCTACGAAATGACGCTAGAGCTTAATGAACTCAAAAAGCTTGCGAGCGGTCATGAAGTACCCAACTACAGCTTCTCAACTCTCGCGGGTCCGAGTACGTTGCTTGAATTGTTTTCCGACAAACAGAAGCTGCTGGTGATTCACAACATGGGGCAGAGCTGTCGTTATTGCACGCTCTGGGGCGATGGCTTTAACGGCCTTGTTGATCACCTGGAGTCTGCGATGTCTGTGGTTATGGTGTCCAAAGACACGCCACAGCTGCAGCGAGAGTTTGCTAACTCGCGCGGTTGGCGGTTTCGTTTAGCCTCCCATGCCGGTGGTAAGTACATTACGGAACAAACCGTTATGGAGGGCTCAACCAACATGCCCGGTGCTGTTGTGTATGAGCGCAACGGTGACAAAATTATGCGTCGGTCATCCAGCGTGTTTGGTCCGGGTGATCTTTATTCTCCGATGTGGAACTTGCTGGGACTCGCCGGCATGACTGAGGCCGACTGGACACCGCAGTTTCGTTACTGGCGGCAGCCAGAAAAACTCGAGGACGGTGGCGAGAACGTGCTTACCTAATGCCTAGCCAGGAGTCACTCGGTCGAAGAACTTACCCATAGAACCTAGTGCCTCAGCCGATTCAGGCAGATGCGGTTGGTTTTGGAATACGTGAAAACCGCCGGCGTAGATTTCTATCTCTGTCGCAACGCCTGCGGCTTTTGCAGCCGTTGCCAAACGCGTTGAGTCGTCGAGTAATATTTCGTGGTCTCCTACCTGAATAAGCAGTGGCGGCAAGCCCGCTAGATCGCCAAATAGAGGTGAAGCCAAGACATCGCTTGCACTAGTGCCTGACAAATATAGCTCTGCCATCGGATCGAGCATCCCAGGCGAGATCATAGGGTCAACCTCGCCTCTTGATTGAACGCTATCGCCGGAGCCCGTTAGATCAGACCAGGGGGAAAATAGAACCGCACCGGCGGGCATTGGTTTGCCGAGTTCCTTTAGCTTGAGCAGCAGTGCGAGTGCGAGCCCTCCTCCGGCAGAGTCTCCAGCCAAAACGATAGCCTCTGGCTTGATACCTGCCTCAATAAGGTGCTCGTAACTTGCCAGTGCATCATCAATTGCGGCCGGGTAAGGATGTTCTGGCGCCAATCGATAGTCGACACCCAATACGGGTGCGCGGCAACTAGCTGCAACTCGCGCCATAAGTTCTGCGTGGGTATCAAGCGACCCCAGTACGTAACCGCCGCCGTGCAAATAGAGCACGCCGCGATCGTTTCGAACGTCGGGCGCGCCGATATGACAATGCGTAATACCGTTACGTTCAAAGTCTTTGCGCGTTGCGCCCTCGGGCAATGGCAGTATTCCCGCAGCCATCATCTCGCGTATTTGTGCAACGCTGGTTTTAAACGCATCGCCAGAGACGCTTTCGAACATCGCCGCTTCGCGAATCATTTGGGCGGTAGCGGTCATCTCTGCGCTGGGCTCTTTGCTCGGCATAGTTACTCCAGTGTTGTATCAGGTTGTTTGCGAATCTGTCGATTAGAAAGGTCGGCTACCGGCAACGGTTACCCGCTCCATGTGGCGTTCTTCCGGCCAGTAATCGGCGGCGGCGTAGTGCTGCGCTCCACGGTTGTCCCAAAAAGCGATTGAGTTTTCGCGCCAGCGGAAACGGCATTGAAAGTCTGGTTTCCACGCCTGGTGCATTAGCTTTTGCAGTAGCGCTTCTGAATCACTTTCTGACATCCCCTCTATGCGGCGGGTAAATCCCTTGTTGACGTAAATCGACTTATTGCCGCTCACTGGATGGGTGCGGACAACGGGGTGAGTAGTAGGCGGAAACTCTTTCCGCTTGGCTTCTACTTCCTCTTCTGTCGCGCCCTTTTTTAACATGCCGTCTAGAAAGGTTTGATTGTCATGTACGGCCGTGAGTCCGTCGATTTGTTCTTTGGTTTGATCATCGAGCGCGTCGTAACCTGCTTCCATGTTGGCAAACAGGGTATCGCCTCCAACGGCAGGCACTTTGCGGGCACGTAACAATGAACCGAGTGAGGGTGCGTGGCGCCAGGTGACGTCGCTGTGCCAAATATTAATGTTTGGCGGCCGCTCCCGATCGTTGTGTAGCTCGATGAGTTCTGGAAAATCTTTGTTGTTGTCGGTGAAGGGATGAATTTCTAACTCACCGAAGCGCTTGGAGAAATTGATGTGTTGTTCGCGGCTCAGGTTCTGTTCGCGAAAGAACAGTACCTTGCGCTCAACCAGAAGGGCTGAGAGCCAATCGATGTTCTGTTGGCTTTGGTCTTGCGTTAGATCGATGCCCAGCACTTCGGTGCCAATACACGGGCTAAGGTGCAGGAGTTCGAACGGTTGATCAGGTTGAATCTGTCCGAGATTTTCCAAGTTTGTGAGGTTGGTGGCTTCGGCCATAGCGATATTCCCCATTTTGATCCGCCCTTTCTTATAGGGAATATAACATTAATTAGCCCAGCAAAAATCCGAGTGGCGGCGTGGTGGAACTGGGCGAATAGAACCGTGACACGTTAGGTAGCACGGAAGATAAATCGGATGGCGCAACACCAAGCCATAGCGCAAGCTCAGCAAAGTAGCTATCGATCGACGTGGTTGGAATGTACACACCGCGGCCAATATCCAGCGGTGAGCTTGATGACAGCAACGGATAATCACCATAGATCTGACCGCCGTTAACGGCGCCGCCCATCACCATGTGATGTCCACCCCAGCCGTGATCTGAACCTTTGCCATTTGAGGTTAGCGTGCGGCCAAAGTCTGAACAGGTGAAGGTGGTTACCTTGTCAAAAACTTCGAGTCCTGTGAGTGCTGTGCGAAATTCGTTTAGACCTCTGCTAATCGCCGGTAGCATTCGCGCCTGATTATTAATAACGTCGTCGTGGTGGTCCCAGCCACCGGCGAGTACAAAGAAGGTTTGTCGGCAGGCACCTAATTCACCTCGAGCCTCAATGGTTCGTGCGATCTGACGTAGCGCATTGGAAAATGGATTGGCCGAGAATGCGGACAAGTTGGTAGGTGTATTCTCTAATGCCGCTGTGAATACGAGTTGGCTTTCTATAGAACGTCGCATGCGCTCAGCGTACTCTCGGCGCAACAGGTTAGTGTGGGTAACGCCCAGCATGTTATCGATAGTGGCGCGTCGAAAGGTTTCGAAATCGCTTCCGTCGTTGTAGCCAATGATGCCTTGCGCACCATCTTCGTCAGGCGATATCGAGTATTCGACGGTGTTAAGGCCTGCTTGAAACAAGTTGGTCCCGGCGAGCGAAATACTCATCGAAATACCGTTGTCCAGATTTTGATTGCTGATCAGATCTGCGATTCGACCTCCCCAACCTTGAGCTGTACGCGTATCCGGCTGCGCGGTTTGCCACTGTGCAATCTGGTCTGCGTGCGAGGCAAGCCCGAGGGGAATGCGTGCGCCCGCTTCTATGGCGGCGGCGTCTACAGGCTCGATAAGCGTACCCACGTTGGCGATCATGGCGAGCTCACCGTTTGCGTAGAGCGACTGAACCTCTGGCATACCTGGGTGCACCGCGTAGTTACGACCATTTACCGTTGAGCCATTGAGTGGCAGCAAGTTGGCCTGTGGTAGGGCGAGATCAGATCTTAGCGCTGCGTACTCGGAGTATTGATCGGCATCGTTTGGAAGGAGCATGTTGAACGAGTCGTTGCCGCCTGCCAGCAGAATGCATACCAGCGCGCGATAGTCGTCCGGACCGCTTGCGCCCTGGGCTGCGACGCTGCGACTAAGCCCCAGCTGCAGCAGGCTGCTGCCAACAGTTACACCTGCTGTGCCGGTGAGGCCAACTGCGCAGCTATGGCTTAAGAATTTGCGGCGGTTGAGATGAGTTTTGGTCACGCTTGGTGCTCTAATGTTTTTTTGCATGACGGCTAAATACGCACCGCATAGTCGGGTGAAATGAGCGTGATGTAGATTGCCGTTTTGGCGCGCAGTTCCATATCGTCGAGGCCACTTATAATGTTGCGAATAACGACTTTGGTGGCGTCTTCCATCTCACCGAAAGTAAACAGTACATCGAGTCGCTCAATCAGATCATCTGGATTGCTAGCCAGCCCCTCAAATTCGGTGAGATCTAATTCGAGCCTGCTGAATGGCGAACTTACATCAGTTGCCACCTCGCCGTTGACCGCAATATCTATCAAATTGGTAACACCAACGATTGTGGTGCTGTTGGTGATCTGCATTTCTGGTGCAAACAAACCCGCGTCAGCGAGCGGACCTGTTGGTATGTGATCAGGCAAGAAGAAATTGAACACGCTGGTGGCCGATAGCACGTGTTGCTGGGTTAGTGTTTCAGTGAAATAGCCGCCGTTAAAAAATAAGCCGTCGGCACTAGTTGGATTTAGCTGGCGCAGCAGCGCAACGTTTCGCACCAGCGGCTCACGCAGTTTGCCTGCGGTGGCGGTTGTTGATGGAGTTTTGGCTTCCGCGTCTAGCAAAATGGCGCGGATCACCGCTTTCATGTCGCCTCGAACCCCGGTGCCATTGTCGTTGAACGCCTGGGCTACTCGATCGATATACCCAGAGGATGGATTGCTTGTTACGAGTCTCTGAATAAGTTGGCGGCCTAGAAACGGACCTACGTTGGGGTGATTGAACAGGTTATCGATGGCCGAGCGCACATCAGCGGTGCCGGTTTGCCCGTCGGGCACAACAACGCCATTGAGCAGGTGCTTTTCGCCGGGTTCATGGAAATCATCAAACATCACCATAGGGTTAACGAAGTTTGGATCGGTGTTACCGAAAAAGGCGTTATCGCCACCCCAGGAAAGGCCCGTAAATATTTTGGCGAACTCTCTGATATCAACGCCCGAATAGGTAGGAATGGGCCCACCATCAGCCAGTAGCTTTTGCGTACCGTCGTTGTTTAGCTCGAACAGTCCGATAGCAAATAGTTGCATCACCTCGCGTGCAAAGTTTTCATCTGGAAAAGTGTTGTTTAGCGGATCAGTTTTGGCGTTGTTTACGTGGCTAAGGTAGAACCCCATAGAGGGGTGCAAGGCGATGTCTTCGAGCAGATCCCGATAGTTGCCCGTGGCGCCCTCGAGCAGCGTGTCGTAGTAGGTTGAAAGGGCAAGCGGACGCAGCAGCAACAAATCTACTTTGTCAGAGACCACCAGTATTTCGCTAAGCGCCAATGCCACGCGCTGACGCACCTCATCGGGCGCAGTTATTGAGTTGTGCCACCAGCTGTAGCGGCGAAAATTTACCAGCAGATCTTGGTTTTCTTCGATCGATTCAAATTCACCCGCCAACCTGCGTTCAACCAGGCCTAGAGTGATGGGGGTGTGGCGAGTTATTGGCAGTGCGAGCTGGCTGTCGAGCCAGGCCTCGTTCCCCATCCGAGCAACTTCGAGTATTCGCTCATAGGGCAACCCAAAGGTGGCCTGAGCGCTAAAACGAGAGGCGGAAGCAATTTCGGCCGCCGTGGGTTCCAGCGGCTGTGGATCGGGTGGGGGATTGGCGACAGGTGTTATAGAGTCGGAACCGCCCCCGCAGGCCGTTAGCAACCAAACCATGGCGATTACTGAAAGGCTGCGGGCGACTAGTTTGCTTGTCTCCATCAGTGAGCTCCCGGTTGTCCGGTTCTGAGGCTTAGCATCAGCAGATTTGTCAGTGTAGGGGGCCTGCGAGGCCCCCCACAAGTGCTGGATGTATGAGAGAGTTAGTATTTATGGACTGGATCGCCTAGATGAGCGCCCTGATTTGCCTGCTGGGCATAGCCACCCTGGTTGGAATTGCCTTCGCCTGCTCTACGCAGCGCTCGGCCATTAATTGGCGCACCGTTGGGCTTGCTTTATTACTGCAAGCCTCTCTTGGTGCGCTGGTTCTGTACGTACCTGCCGGGCGAGTGCTGCTCGAATCGATAACCGCCGGCGTTGCGCAGGTGCTTAACTACGCGCAAGACGGCATCGCCTTCATGTTTGGCGATATGGCCTATTCTGAAAAAATGGGCTTCATATTCGCGTTTCAGGTACTGCCGGCGATCATCTTTTTCTCCTCTCTTATATCGGTGCTCTATTACACGGGCATCATGCAGTGGATTGTGCGGGTGCTTGGAGGCGGGCTAAGTCGGTTACTAAAGACCAGTTCGCCAGAGTCGCTTGCGGCTGCTACCAACATTTTTATCGGCCAAACCGAAGCGCCGATTGCGATTCGCCCTTACCTCGCGGGCATGTCTCGCTCTGAGCTGTTTGCTGTGATGGTGGGCGGGCTCTGTTCCGTCGCTGGTGCCACGATGGCGGGCTATGTCGCGATTGGCGTTGAACTGAAATACCTGATTGCCGCGAGCTTTATGGCAGCGCCCGGTGGCCTTGCCATGGCCAAACTGCTGTTACCTGAAGATCCTGAGAAAGCTCAAGCAGCTATCGATGAAACCTCTGTGCAGGAAACCAGCGTAGAAGAAGCGGCTGTCGACGAAACCCCGGCGAATATTTTTGATGCCGCAGCCCAGGGCGCCACCAGTGGCATGATGCTCGCCGTTAACGTGGGCGCCATGTTGATTGCCTTTGTCGCAATCATCGCGCTTATTAACGGTGGCATGGGCTGGCTGGGTTCGTTGGTCGGCATCGATAATCTGACGCTAGAGGGTATGTTGGGCTATGCGTTCAGTCCCATCGCCTGGCTAATGGGCGTGCCCTGGTCCGAAGCCGTTCACGCTGGCAGTTTTATTGGGCAAAAGCTGGTGCTGAATGAGTTTATTGCCTACATCAACCTGGTGAACACGACGGAAGGGCTTTCTGATCATAGTCGAGCGGTGGTAACTTTTGCGCTCTGCGGGTTCGCCAATTTTTCATCTATTGCCATCTTGCTGGGGGGATTGGGTGTGATGGCGCCAAGCCGGCGTTCTGAGATTGCTACGCTTGGGATTAGAGCGCTGTTTGCGGCCACGCTTGCCAACTTTATGAGCGCTGCGATTGCCAGCTTCTTTTTGTATCTGAGCTAACCTCTCTAGAGCCAAACCAGCATGAGTCATGTAGAAATTCCAACGCTTGATATCTCGAACATGAGGGACAACCCCGAGTTGATTCGTGCGCATGGCCGGGCCTATGAAGAGTTTGGGTTTTGCGGCATCAAGGAGCACGGCATCAGTGATGCGGTGATTGATGGTGCTTATGGTGCAATCCGCGAGTTCTTTGCACTGCCGCTTGAACAAAAACAATTGAGCGCAACCGGTGAGGGCGGCGCCAGGGGCTATACGCAGTTTGGTATTGAAACTGCGAAGGATAACGAGCATCCAGACCTGAAAGAGTTTTGGCATGTAGGCCGGGAGATGCCCGAAGGCAAGGTTCACCACCGAAGCCTGTTCCCAAACATCTGGCCCAGCCAGATTCCGGACTTTCAGGCGCGGGTGTATCCGCTGTTTGAGGCACTTGATGAGCTGGGCCATCGCGTGCTCGATGCCATTGGCCAATATCTTGAACTGCCGCCTGAGTATTTTCGCGCCGGTGGTGACTCGGGCAACTCGATCTTGCGGCCGCTGCACTATCCGCCTATCGCGGAGCGAGACACGCCTTCGTTGCGCGCGGCTCCCCATGAAGACATCAACCTGATCACTTTGCTTGTGGGTTCGGAAGAACCTGGCCTTGAGATTCTTACCCGTTCAGGCCAGTGGATTCCTGTAGATACCTTACCGGGTACCATAGTTGTGAACATTGGCGACATGATGCAGCGGTTAACCAATCACGTTCTACCCTCTACGACGCACCGGGTCGTAAATGTGCCTGGTGCTTATACCGGGCAGTCACGCTATTCCATTCCCTACTTCTGGCATCCCAACCCAGACTTCGAGATTGCTACCTTGCCGGGCTGCATCACGCCTGACAATCCGAACCGCTATCCAGAATCTATCACTGCAGATGAATACCTTACGCAGCGCTTGATAGAGATTAAGCTGCTCGCGGACTAGGCGTTAGCTATGCCAGCCGATATCCCTCAATCCGCCGAAGTGATAGTTGTCGGTGGTGGAGTGGTGGGGTGCAGCATTGCCTATCACCTGACTAAAGCCGGCGTTAGTGACGTGCTGCTTTTGGAGCGCAAGCAGCTCACCAGTGGTACCACCTGGCATGCGGCGGGTTTGTTGGGCCAGCTCCGCGAGAATCGCAATGCGACCGAGCTCGCAAAGTACACAGCCGAGCTATACCGGACGCTCGAAGCTGAAACCGGGCAGGCCACTGGGTGCAAGTTTAACGGCTCTGTTTCGTTGGCCACTAATACCGAACGCATGGAAGAGCTGGTTCGGCGCGCCGACATGGCCAAAGTGTTTGGTTTAGAAGTAGATGTGCTCGGGCCTGGCGGAGTTAAAGATCTTTATCCGCTTATAGAAGTAGATGATCTTGTGGGCGGTGTGTTTATTCCCAGCGACGGACAGGGTGACCCCGTAGGCATCACTCAGGCTCTCGCAAAAGGCGCGCGCCTGAGTGGCGCCCATATTGCAGAGAACACCCCGGTGCTTGAACTTGTAGTTGATGCTGGGCACCAGAAGATCGTTGGCGTGCGCACGGAACAGGGTGTGATACATGCAAAGAAGGTAGTGCTGGCTTGTGGAATGTGGACCCGAACGCTGGCTGCAACTGTTGGAGTAAACATACCTCTGCACGCTTGCGAGCACTTCTACATAGTGACTGAGCCGTTTGAAGGGGTGACTGCCGAGATGCCGGTACTGCGAGACTTCGATAACTGTGCCTACTACAAAGAAGATGCCGGGAAGATCTTGTTGGGTGCCTTTGAGCCCGTGGCTAAACCCTGGGGTATGGACGGTATTCGTGAAGACTTCTGTTTTGATGAGCTGCCCTACGATGTAGATCACTTTGCACCTATTCTTGAATCAGCCATAAAGCGCATGCCCGCGCTTGAACATGCAGGCGTGCAAACCTTCTTCTGTGGCCCCGAGAGCTTTACCCCTGATGATCGGTATCAATTGGGGCGTACGCCTGAGTGCGACAACCTGTTTGTGGCGGCAGGCATGAATTCGATTGGTATCTTGTCTGCCGGTGGGGTGGGTAAGGTCTTGGCCCACTGGATTACCCAGGGCCATCCACCCGCCGACTATGCGGATGTCGATGTGCGACGCAATTTGCCCTTTCAGGGCAACGCCCGTTATCTGAAAGATCGAGTGAGCGAAACACTGGGCTTGCTCTACGCGCCGCACTGGCCGTTTTATCAATATGAAACCGGCCGGGGTGTAAGGCAGTCTGTGTTGCACTCACGACTTGAGTCGCTTGGCGCCTGTTTTGGCGAAGCGGCAGGGTGGGAACGCCCTAACTGGTTTGCGCCAGTTGGTGTTGAGCCGGTGTACGAATATTCCTGGGAAAAGCAAAACTGGTTTGAATATTCAGCCGCGGAGCATCAGCAGGTGCGTGAGCGCGTAGGGATTTTTGATCAGTCGTCCTTTGCCAAGTTTCGGGTGCAAGGTGCTGACGCGCTTAAGGTGCTTAACAACATTTGCGCCAACGACGTTGACGTGCTGCCGGGTCGGCTGGTTTATACCCAGTGGCTAAATGACCGCGGCGGAATAGAAGCTGATCTTACTGTTACCCGGCTCAGCCAAAATGACTTTCTGGTGGTCACCGGGGTGGCGACTCAGGTACGCGACTTCGATTGGCTCAAGCAGCACACGCCAGAAGATTCACACTGTATAGCCACCGATGTCACTTCGGGCTACGCGGTGTTGGGGGTGATGGGCCCCGATAGTCGCGCGCTGCTGCAGCGTCTTACACCTGCAGACCTGTCGAACGAAGCGTTTGGGTTTGCAACCTCGTGCGAGATCGAACTTGGCTTTACGAAAGTACGGGCCTCGCGAGTTACCTACGTGGGTGAACTGGGTTGGGAGCTGTATATACCCACAGAATCTGCTCCCCAGATATTTGATGTACTGATGGAGTCCGGTAAAGAGTGGGGTATTAAGCCCATCGGTATGCACGCCATGAATTCGTTGCGCATAGAAAAGGGCTACCGCCACTGGGGCCATGACATTAGTGAAGAAGACACGCCGGTCGAGGCGGGCCTGAGTTTTGCGGTAGACCTTTCGAAGCCAGAGTTTATTGGCCGCGATGCGATAGTGGCCCAGAAGGCTAGTGGGGTAACTAGCCGCTTAGTGCAGTTTCTGCTGCACGACCGCGACGCTATGCTCTATCACAACGAACCGATTTACCGAGACAATGTGATTGTCGGGTACATTTGTTCGGGCATGTTTGGCCATACGCTGGGTGCGGCAGTTGGGCTGGGCTACGTGAGCCATACCGATGGTGCAAGCAAAGTAACACCCGGCTGGATTAGGGCCGGCGACTACTTTGTAGAGGTAGCGGGCAAAAAGATTGCAGCCACTGCATCGCTGCGCCCGCTGTATGATCCTGATAGTTCAAGAGTACGCTTATGACTAGAAGGTCCCGCAGATTCGGTTGCGGAAGAGTGCTTTGTATGATGGCCTGGGCGGGGCTGTTGGGTTGTGCGTCTTCGCAAACCTCCGAATTGAACTGGCAATGGTTGTTCGACGGCACCGATCTCAATCAGTGGACCGGTCTTGGGCGTACAGATATTCCTGCGGATAGTTGGCAGATTGTTGGAGATACGCTGCACAAGATTGGGACCGCGCAGGAAAATTACGGTGGTGACCTGCGTACCAAAGAACGCTTTGGTAATTTTGAG
>CAZFIA010000024.1:0-35872 GCA_964519335.1 uncultured Pseudomonadales bacterium | reverse complement strand
GGGCGGTACATCCTCAAGCACGACGCTGCCGGCACCCACCTTGGCCCCTTCGCCAACCTCTATATTTCCTATGACCTTAGAGCCCGCGGCCAGTAGCACGCCCCGGCGTATCTTGGGGTGGCGATCACCGCTGTCTTTGCCCGTTCCGCCTAGGGTCACCGAGTGCAGTATAGAAACGTCGTCTTCGATAACTGCGGTTTCGCCTACCACAATGCCCGTAGCGTGATCGAGCATGATGCCGGAGCCGATTTGCGCGGCGGGATGCATATCTACGCCCAGAGTCACGCTGATCTGATTTTGGAAGAAGGCAGCCAAAGCCGTTCTGCCGTTGTGCCAAAGCCAATGAGCAACGCGGTGCGCTTGCAGCGCGTGAAAGCCTTTGAAGTACAAGAAGGGTGTGGACAGGTCAGGGCAAGCTGGGTCGCGGCTGTAGGTGGCCAGTACATCTATTTCGGCTGCCGCGAGAATAGTGTTGCTCTCGGCCATCGCCTCTTCGATAACGTCGCGAATCATCATAGTTGGCAACATGGGTGTATCGAGTTTGCTCGCAAGGCGAAAACTGAGCGCTGCTTTGAAACTTGCGTGGTTCAGAACGGTTGCGTGAAAGTAGCTGCCGAGTATGGGTTCTTCAGACGCCTTTACAGCAGCCTCTTCACGCATGCGCTCCCAGAGATCTATATTCTGGGGTAGCCGAGCTTTTGCGTGTTGCTGGTCGCGAAGAATTTTTTCGCGGCGTTCTTGCAGGAGTTCAATCATTTACATATCTCGCTTACTGCGGCGGGGTTGTCTTTCCTGTCATTTTAGGAACCTGTCAGTTCAAGAGCGTGTCAGGTCATCCGGCTGGTCGATATCGTACAGTATGCCGGAGTCGTCTACGTCGACATCAAGCACCGACCCGGTCACTCTGGCACTGCGCACCAGCGCGCGTGCACCCTGATCACCACTGCATTGCTCTAGCGCCGGACGATGACCTGGACCAAAGCCAAGTGGATTGCCTGATTTACCATTATAGCGCGGCTGCAGCACAGCATCGGGAGGAGATTTCCGCAGGGTCTGGGCCAATAGCTTGAGCGTAGCAGGCTGGATCCAGGGCATATCGGCGAGGCCAATCACCAGCGCGCCAGGGGGAATCTGCGCCACCGCTGAGGCCAGCGTGTGCCCCATGCCGAGGTGGGCATCTACTGCCGAGAGTAGTGTGCAGCCTGTGCTCTCTGCCCGGTTGTTTGCCTGATCGTTAGCCCTTTGTTTAGCAAGGTAGTACCTAAGCAAGTCGGCGAATTCATCATCTGGCCGTGCAACTACGTACAGTTGGTCGAGGGTATCTAGAGCGGTGTTTGCTGTGCTACAGGCGGCAAGCCACTGTTCAACGCTAGCCAATCCTACCGCTTTGTCCGGGGTCCTCGGCGGACCCGAATTAGGCAAGGGTTCCAGGCGTTTATCTTTGCCAAACCGACGGCTAAATCCAGCGGCGAGCAGCAGACCGAAGCAGGGGCGCGCCGCTGTCTGTTGGCGCGTTTCGATCAGGCAGCAACCACTTTAAGGTTGTCGGCAGCCGCGCGGCTTTGTTTCTCTGCCTGCTTTTGTACGGCGATAATTTCTGCAATTACGGCGATTGCTATTTCCGGTGGTGTCTTGCTACCGATGGGCAATCCAATAGGGGCATGCAGCCGATCGATCATAATGTCGGTTAGATCTAGCATCTGCAGGCGCTCACGGCGCGCAGCAGACGTGGCGCGTGAACCCATGGCGCCGATGTAGAACGCATCAGTTTCGAGTGCTTGCATTAATCCCATGTCATCGATGCGCGGGTCGTGAGTGAGTGCAACAATGGCTGATTGGGCATCGTTTGCCTTTTTACGTATGGCGTCATCCGGCATGTCGCACACCTTGTTAACCCCCGCAACAGAAAAGTCATCTATCAGGTGTTGTCTTGGATCGCAGACGGTGACATCAAAATTCAGCGTTAAGGCAATCTCGGCGAGATAACTCGAGACCATGCCGGCGCCTATGATGAAGAGCTGGTAACGCGGACCATAGGTATGGCTGAGCGTTGTTGTGGCTTCATCCCATTCGAGGGCTTTGAAATTTTCTGAGGGTGTTGCCTGAAACTCCCCAGTCGTGAGATTGACGGTGCGCGTAATACACTCTCGGGCGGCAAGGCTTTGACTGATTTGTTCGAAATGAGCCTTGCTGGTTGAAGCGATGTGCAGCGGTTCTACCACGACTTGCAGGTTACCACCGCACGGCAGTCCGAGGCGCTCCGTCTCTTCTGTAGTGACGCCGTATTCGAAAAATTGTGGGCCAGAGCTTGCAAGCTCTCCGGCCTTGAGCTTTTCGAGCAAATCATCTTCGACGCACCCCCCCGACAGGGAGCCCTTTATCGAGCCGCTTGCGTTACAAGCAAGCAACGAACCTGCCGGACGCGGGGAGGAGCCCCAGGTTTGCACGACTGTAGCCAGCCAGCTACGCTCGCCATTTTCGAGCCAGTGGCGAACCTGATTGAGTACTTCTGAATCTACCGGTTGCATCTTCGTTTCCGCGCTAACTTTAGAGCCTTGTGTGATACCTAGCAGTATAGCATCCACCGATTGCGGGCCCCGGGCTAGCGTCGCGTAGCGCTGAAACCGCCAAATAATGAATGACTTACCCAAACTGCCGGAAGGTGCCCAGCCACCTGTTCATCCACCCGTTCATCCACCCGTTAAGAGGCCCGGTCTAGTCGCGTCGATGCGCCAGGCGCCGGTTGTGAGTCTTTGGCTGTTGCTTGCTTTGCTCGCTCTTCCTCTGTCGCTTCAGGTTACGGGGGACTTGCCGGTGTTTGCCCCAGACCTCCTTACGGCGATGTTCATGCTTGATGTTATCCCGGCATCTGGCGTCACAGGGGAGCCTCTACTGAGAATGCTCCACGAGGGACAAATCTGGCGATTGGTCAGTCCTGCGTTCCTGCACTTTGGTTTTTGGCATATCGCGTTCAACGGCGCCTTGTTTTTGATTCTGGGCATTGGGCTTGAGAAAAGGCTGGGTGGCTGGTTGTTACTATTTTGTCTCATGCTTTGGGCTGCGTTCAGTAACGTTGCGCAGTTGTTGCACTCTGGCAGTCCCTTTTTTGGGGGACTGTCCGGTGTTATTACAGCGATGTTCGGCGCTCGATTGGTGCTGGGTTACTTGCGATCGGAGGATGCTGCGTTGTATATGCCACGTTCGCTGGTTATTAGTGTGTTTATCTCTCTGATTTTCTTTTCGACGGGAGTAGCCGAATTAATGGGGTTAAGTATTGCAAATACGGCCCACTGGTCTGGTCTTGTGATCGGGTTGTTCACCGGCGCTGGGCTGCATCTGGTGTTGCGCCGGTTACAGCATCTTGAGCCCCCATCGGAGCAACAATTGTGAGTTCTACTCACCGGGTGTTTCTGCAGAAAATGCAGATCGAAGCGGGTGAGCCCCTTCGTTATTTTCTGGAGGTTGATGAGCGGGGCGAAAAAGCGCCGCTTGAAATGAATGCTCTTATTGGCAGTGAGCTTAAGCTCCGCCACACCGGCGAGCTGCGCTGCCAGGCTTGTCATGCGAGCACGCGCAAAAGTTACGGTCAGGGCCATTGCTACCGATGTTTCAAGCGGCTGGCGCGCTGTGATCTTTGTGTGATGGCGCCGCATCGCTGTCATTACGACAAGGGAACCTGTCGCGAACCGGAGTGGGGCGAGAGTTTTTGTATGCAACCCCACCTGGTTTATCTCGCCAATTCGAGTTCGCTGAAAGTAGGCATCACCCGAGAGGGCGGGCACCTTGGACGATGGCGTGATCAAGGTGCGCTGCAGGGTAGAATTCTGGCGCGCGCGGAAACCCGACAGGCGGCTGGAGAACTGGAAGTTCAGTTAGCCAAATCGTTTGGCGATCGCTCGCAATGGCGTGCGCTTGTAAGCAGTAATGCTGAACCTCTGGATCTTGATGCGGCAGCCGAGCAGGCGCGCGCCCTTGTGCCTAACCCGGGTGACAGGGTGCGTTACGTGGATGCAGGCGAACAGACGAAAACGGAGCAGTTGCAATACCCCATTGATCATTGGCCGCCTGTTACCCGGCTGAACTTCAAGAAAACCGACGAACACAGTGGCGTATTGCAAGGGATAAAAGGGCAGTACCTATTGTTTGACACGGGAGTCTTCAATGTTCGGGAGCACACGGGTTATGAGATCGTAATTGAAATAGTAGAGCCCGCCGAAAAAGCTGCAACGGCAGGGCGCGAACCTACGGCGCCAAAAGCCACCTCGCAAACGGATCTCTTTGATTCACAAAGGGACTAATATGCACTTTCTTATGAGACTAGGAGTCTGACCTTGAGCGAACATCAGGTTATCTATCGCAAAGACTATCAACCACCGGCCTATACCATTAGCCACACTGAGTTGGACTTTGATTTGCGCGACAATCTCACCACGGTCACGTCTCGATTGCAGATGCAGCGTAATGTTACTGGTGTAACGAGCCTGCGTTTGCACGGCGAAGATTTAACTCTGGTCAGCGTGGCTATCGATGGCCAGGTGCTCGCCAACAACGAATACAGGGTAGATGAGGAATCGCTTAGCCTTACAAATCTGCCGGAAAAGTGTGAGCTGTCGATTGTTACCGAGATATGTCCTGAGACCAATACGGCACTTGAAGGCCTCTATAAGTCTGGATCAATGTACTGTACCCAGTGCGAGGCTGAAGGGTTTCGCAACATCACTTACTACCTCGATCAACCCGATGTCTTGAGCGTGTTTACCACAAGCATTGAAGCCGATGCCAAGACTTACCCGGTCATGCTCTCTAACGGCAACAAGCTGGAAGACAAAACGCTCGGCGATGGGCGGCGGCTGGTTAAGTGGCACGACCCGTTTCCGAAGCCGAGCTATCTGTTTGCCCTGGTGGCCGGTGATCTCGCGATGGTCGATGACAAGTTTGTCACCATGTCGGGTCGCGAGGTGCGCCTCGAAATCTATACTGAGCCGCACAACATCACGCAGTGTGATTACGCGATGAAGGCGCTCAAGCGATCAATGCGTTGGGACGAGGAGGTCTATGGACGTGAGTACGACCTTGATGTCTTCATGATTGTTGCCGTTGAAGATTTCAACATGGGCGCCATGGAAAACAAGGGCCTCAATATCTTCAATACTTCCTGTGTGCTGGCCACCAAAGATACCGCCACAGACGCTGGTTTCGAGCGTGTAGAGGCGGTGGTTGCTCACGAGTACTTCCACAATTGGTCGGGCAACCGGGTGACCTGCAGAGACTGGTTTCAGCTGAGTCTCAAAGAAGGCTTTACCGTGTTCCGAGATGCCGAGTTCTCGGCTGACATGAACGCGGCAACAGTGAAACGCATTGATGATGTCGCGTTTTTGCGGGCCGTGCAGTTTGCGGAGGACGCCGGTCCTATAGCTCACTCAATCCGGCCTGATTCCTACATAGAAATAAACAACTTCTATACCACCACGGTGTACGAGAAAGGAGCGGAAGTAGTGCGCATGCTGCATACGCTGCTCGGCGCTGCGGGGTTTCGCAAAGGCAGTGACCTCTATTTTGAAAGGCACGATGGCCAGGCGGTAACTACTAATGACTTTGTGTGTGCGATGGAGGACGCTAATGGCGTAACGCTCGACGAGTTTCGGCAGTGGTACGCTCAAGCGGGAACGCCCCGATTAAGTTTGAAGCAGATTCGCGATGGCAGCACGTTGACGCTCGAGCTCGGTCAGTCCTGTGGGCCGACACCCGGACAGGCACAAAAGAAGCCGTTTCATATTCCGCTGACCCTAGGGTTGGTGGGTGCTGATGGCGCAGAACTTGATGCATCAAAACTCAGTGTCAGTTCAAATGCTGATGTGAGTGCTCGATCTAATGGCTTGCTGGTAGAGCTAAAAGAACCCACCACCCAATTACGCATAGATGACGTGCCAGCGGGCGCTGTGGTATCTGCGTTGCGCGGCTTTTCGGCGCCCGTTGTTATGTCGACCGATAGAACAGATGCGCACTTGGCCCATCTTGTGCAGCACGACAGCGATGGGTTTAGTCGCTGGGATGCCTGCCAAACCTTGCTCGCCAACGAAATTGCGGCGCGTTCGTCGGGCGGACCTGGCGAGTCTTCCGATGCACTGATTGATCTTATGGGGGTGTTGCTCAAGCAGGCGCTAGCCACTGCGAGTGCCTCTGATGCTTCTGATGCTTCTGATGCTTCGGAGCAGCAAGCCCTGTTAACCAAGCTGCTCACTTTACCCGCAGAAACGGATCTGTTTGAGCGCGAACGGCCCGTCGATGTGCTGCGTCTGCTTGCGGCCAGAACCTCGCTGGCCACTGACATTGCGCGCGCCCATCAGGACAAATGGCTGGAGCTGTATGAAGCGCTAGGTCCGGTGCAGCCGTATTCGCCTGATGCGACCTCTATTGCGCATCGAGCGTTGCGCAATAGAGCGCTGGCAGGCGTTGCTTTAGGTGCCCCGGCAGACGCTAAACCAGAGGCGCTTTTGCGAAAACAATTTGAGAGCGCAGATAATCTAACGGATCGTCGTGCGGTGCTTGCCGTATTGCTTGATGTTGAAGGCTTCTCGACTGCATTCACGCAAGAGCTGCTAGATAAGTTCTACGCCGATTGGAAGGACGAGGCGCTGGTGGTTGATGCGTGGATCTCTTTGCAGGCGGGTAGCCAATTAGAAGGCGGGCTTGCTCGAGTTGAGCAAATTGAAGCGCACCCGGCCTTTGATATGAAGAATCCAAACAAAGTTCGCGCGCTTTATGGCGCGTTTGCGATGGCAAACCACACTAACTTCCATCGAGCGGACGGCTCAGGCTATCGCTTTTTGGTTGAACGTATCAGGCTACTGAATAACACCAACCCGCAGGTTGCATCTCGTCTAACTGGGCCGTTAACCCAGTGGCAGCGCTATTCGCCAGATGTGCAGGCTCAGATGCGCGCAGCACTCAAGCAAATATTGGACATCGAAAACCTGTCGCCCAACGTCTATGAACTGGCGAGCAAGAGTCTGGAGGCGGGGGCTTAGGAGGGGTAGAGAGAAGGCAGCGCGCTGGACTGGTTTTCTGGGTCCGAGCCGTTGCTTCCCTTACGTGCGGCACGTTTGCGGGGGTTTAGCAAAATCTCAACTTCAGACGCGATGGCCTGTCGATCAAGGTCCGTGGGAGTCGGGGAGTAGGCTGCCGCCGAAAGCAGGTCGTAGATCGACTCTCGAGCCTGTATATCCCAGGACCTGTTTTCTCGGTCCATACTCCGAAGCGCGCTGTCGACTTCGTTGCGTATGGTTGCGGCGCTGCCCTCGGCAACGGTGTCGAGTAATTTTTGCTCGCGGCGTTTTTTCTCAAGCCCAGGGAGTTTGATGACGGGCAGGCTAAACTTCTTTCGCAGCCAGGGGTACGCCCAGGTGTAGGAAAGGAAGAGCACAGCCGCGAGCAGAAGGCTCAGAAGCACAGCGCCGGTGGTGCCAAACACGCTGCGATCGGCCGCGGTCAGGGTTTCCTCAGAGGCTGTGTCGGTAACGGCCTCTGGAGTCTGGTCGGGCTCGGCAACGGCAGATTCGCCGTTGTTGCCACCGACGATGACAGATCGACTCGGCAGCCGGCTCACGCGAACCTCTTCGCGAACGGTATCGAACCATGTCAGTTCTATCATCGGCAGTCTGATTGAACCCGCGCTTGTGGGTATGAGCGACCAGGTTTGGCTTCGCGTGCCGATCAGCCCTTCACCGCGCTGATTGTCGCTAATGTCTGGCTGTTCGGGATAGCTGCGGAAATGGCTGTCTGGAATGGCGTAGTCGAGCGGCGGAATAATGGATCCAGTGGCAGCGTCTGCGCGCACGATAAGTGTCTGGGTGAGTGGCTGACCGAGCGAGAAGGTGGGGGGAGACTGGTCCCAGGCCTCCAGCAGATCTACTCGTGTTGCGGGCAGCCAGGGGGTGTCAGCCGGGTAATCGTCAGGAATCGATCGAACATCGAGCGTTACAGGATCGGCAACTATTCGTACGCCGTTCCTGCGTAGCCGGCCGTTGATGTTCATGCGAACGCTGCCAGATACGGTCGCTCCGGGGATTGTTAGTTCTCCGGAGCGTTCGGGAAACAGAGCGTAGCGTTGCTCAATCATGCCGTAGCGTTTGTCATTGCGAGTCACCTGCGATGAGGTGGCATTTCCGAGTGGAATAACCACCGCGTTTTCTACAACGGGCGTGTCGGGCATCTCCCCGTATATTTGTGTCCCATCGGCGTAGAGCAGTCGTCGAATAAACACCAGCTGAGCTTGCACGTAGGGGTTTTCGGGTTCGGTGCTGATTTCGAAGAACACTCGATCGCCCATTTGCTTCTTGAGCCTTGGGTCTAGCGGTACAACCTGCAGTTGCAGCGGTTGTGTTTGTTCGCCGCGGTAAGTCAGCGCTGGGATATTCAAGGTGCCCACGCGAAGTGGTCGTAGTGCGATAACCCAATCGGTCCAGGCTTGCACATTGCCATTGCTTACCCTGTATTGACTGCTGGTTCGGGTGGTTAGGATTTCGAAGTCGCGGGCAACAGCCTGCAGGTCTGGCGTGCCCTGTACGTCACGACTATCTGTCCGGATCGTCAGTTCGAGCGTCTGCGTTTCATCTATCTTTGTTGAGCTGAGCCGGGCGGTTAACTCGGCCTGCAGTGGCGTGGCCGCCAAAACGAGAATGGTCAGCAAACACAGGCGTAAACGCGCGATGCATGAAAGAATGGAGTTAGCCACTATCACCAGATTTTTCTCGGTTTGGTGTAGTCGCCTTCGCGGCGGCGCTTGTCGGTTTCGTATTTAAATTTGCGCCGCAGCAGCCCGCCGGGGTCGTCGGGAACTCGGCGCAGCCATTGTTCCATGGCTGCCTTTTGCTCGTCAGTTGCCTCCTCAGCTTCCTGCTCAGCAGCTTCTGCCTCTTCGTTTTGTTCTGCCTGCTCCTCGGCGGACTGTTCTTCTTTTTCTTGCTGTTCGTCTTCTTCACCTTCGCTTTGTTCTGATTGTTCAGACTCATCTTCTTCTTGTGAATCAGATGAATCGCTCTCAGATTGTTGGCTGCGCTCTTGTTCTGAGTCTTGTTCGCTGTCTTCTTGCGATTCCTGATTGTCCTTATCAGAAGATTCGCCTTCCTGATTTTCCTGTGCTTGTTCCAGCAGAGCCTTGTTAAAGGCGGCGTCCTCGTGCTCTGGATCGAGCTCCAGCGTTTTGTTGTACGCATCCAGTGCTTTGTCAAGCTGCCCTGATTGGGCCAGTGCGTTGCCCCGGTTGTAATGGCCGTCGGCGCTCTCATCAGTCTTGAAGCGATTCTCTGCACGCTCAAACTCGCCCATGCGATAGTGCGCGGCGGCCTTCCAGTCCTCATCTTCGAACAACACAGCCGCTTCTTCAGGTGCGCCGTGGTTGAGTGCGTCGTGGGCCTGCTGATCGCGGCGTTGCCAAAGATCGTCCCACAATCCGGCGTCGGCATTGGGGACCACAAAGGCAACCAGCAGCACTGCCAGAGCGCCGCGGCGGAAGGCCAGTAATAAAAATGGAATGAGCAACAACACAAAGTAGGGCCCGGCGTCAGCCCAGGAATCGAAGCGTCGATCGCTAAGGCTTGCTTCTTCGCCTAGATCAAGCGAGGGCAACGTTCTTCCAATGTCTCGTTCGTCGAGTGTTAGTGTCGAAAAGTAGCCGTGAGAGAGTTCAGCGATCTCGGCAAGACGGGCTTCATCGAGTCTTGCAAGTATCAGGTCGCCTTCTTCGTCTTGCAGTACCCGACCCGGCTGGTTTGCAAAGTCGAGGGGAATGTTGGCGCCTTCGTCTGTGCCCACGCCCAGAATTGATATGGGTATGCGCCGATTTGAATGTCGCGTTACGTCGCCGATTTGATCGATCCCGTCGGTGACCAGCAAGATCCGCGCGTCTTGTATGCCAGCGTTTTCGAGCAAACCAAGAGCAACTTCTACTCCGGCGCCAGGGCGACTGCCCGGTAGCGGCATCATTTGGGGGCTTAGCGCGGTCACCAGATTTTCAATGGTACGGGTGTCGTCGGTTAGCGGTGACACAGCGTGGGCATCGCCTGCGTAGGCGACCAGAGCTGTAAATCCTTCGTCGCGCAGCCGCAGTATGTCGACGATTTTTTGTCGAGCCCGGACGAGTCGCGAGGGGGTAATGTCCTGGGCGTACATAGACAGCGACATATCCACCACGATAACCAGCGCGTCCCGCTTTTGCTCAACCGCCTGGGGTAGGCGCTGCCAGGCTGGTCCTGCCAGGGCGATAATGGCAAGCAGCATAGCCATACCGAGCAGCAGCGTTGTTCCGTGGCGTTTGGTTGCCGAGCCTGGCGCAAGTTGAACTTGTAGAAGCTCTTCATCGATCGCGCTGGCCCAGCCCGAGCTGCTGCGCTGGTAGAGCGCAAAGCGATACAAAAGCCAGCCGCACGGCAAGGCAGCCAGGCACCATAGTGGCCGCACCAGATGAAAGTCTTGCAGCCACTCAAGCAAGGCTTTGGTCCCCGTCTTCTGTTCTTGCTGCGCTTTTGCTCGAGAGCATAATCAATAACAGCAACAATCCGAGGGCGAGCGCCAATGGATAGAAGAACAGTGCCTTCCTGGGCCGAAACACTTCTGCGTCTTGCTCAACAGGTTCCAATTCATCGATTAACGCATAAATGCCTGCAAGCTCTTGAGTGTTGCGAGCGCGGAAGTATCGACCGCCGGTATTATCGGCAATGGTTTGTAGTGTCTCCTCATCAAGGTCGGCGCTGGGGTTAACCAACCGCTTGCCGAATATGCCAAGTAGTCCTGGCACCGCCAGTTCATCCGCGCCGACCCCAACAGTGTGAATTCGAACCTCCGCGGCGTTTGCTAGCTCGGCGGCTTTTAGCGGCGTTACCGCGCCAACGTTGCTTGCACCATCGGTAAGCAGGATGAGTATCCGATCTCCTTCGGGTCTTGGTCGGAGTCGTTTTACCGCAAGTCCAATCGCATCGCCTATCGCTGTCTTGCCGCCTGCGATTCCTACGGGTGCCTCGGTAAGCAGCGTTTCGACGCTCGCCAGGTCAAATGTTAGGGGTGCTTGTAGATAGGCGTTGCTGCCAAACAGAATGAGGCCTACGCGGTCACCCTGACGGCGATCAACAAAGTCGCTGACGACCGCTTTCACAACGGTGAGGCGATCTACGTTTTGATTACCCAGCTGCATGTCTTCGACGCTCATGCTGCCGGAAATATCTATGGCCAACATCAGGTCGCGGCCAGACGTTGGCAGGCTAACCGGGTCACCCGTCCATTGTGGACGGGTGGCAGCAAGCACCAGCGCGATCCAGCATAAGACCAGCAGTAGCAGCGGCCAGCGCGGGCCCCGTTCCGCCTGCATTTTTGTGTCGTTAAAACTGAAGGCGGCAAGTTCTGGCACCATCAGTGGCGCCTGCTCTGCGTCCTGGGGTTTCAGGTACATGCGCGCAAGCAAGGGTAGAGGTAGAAGCAGCAACAACCAGGGCCAAACCAATTCGATCATGTGCGAGCCTCACTAGCCACGTCTCTGCTTTGCAGGCGACGGACAAATGCGCTTAGCAATTTGTGTAATCCAGGTGCCGCCTCCGGTGGCTCGGGTGCAAAACGAGAGTCACCCAGTGCTTGCCCTGGACCTTTAGTAAACTGATTGCCTCCGTGCAACCGGTCTAGTTCTGCAAGCCAGGATGTGCCGCTTGCAGCGACTGCGTGATCGTTATGTCTGATATGCACCAGCAAGCGTTTTAGAATCTGGTTGCACTGGTCCAGGTAATCGCGCGTGCCCAGCTCGCCAGATGCAGTCCTTTCCTTTGCACCTTCCAGCAATCTTAGAGCTGAGGAATAAGGTGCACGCTGGCGCTGGATAGTGCGCCATTTGAATACAAGAAAGGCGATAGCTAAAAGAATCAGCAGCAACACGAGCCACCAGCCGGGAGCCGGTGGAAACCAACCCGGTGCTTCCGGGTAGTGAATATCACGCATGCGCTGAAGTAGTTCTTCGGGCACTAGCTCCCTCCGAAGATGCGATCAATTGGCGTGGTGGTGGTCACAAATCGGCTGCGAATACGAACGTCGTGGCATAGCGATTCAAGAGCGTCCTTGCGGGCTTGAAAGCGGCGTTGGTACTCCGTGCGCAACTTTGCGTTGCCGCTATGAAACTGCAGAGTGGAGCTTCTGTCGGTTACCCGGTAACGATTTGCTGGTGGCAGTTGCGTTTCCAGTTCGTCGTAGACAAAGACCGCGTGCACTTCGTTGTTGCGCGACAGGTGTAGAAGCGCTTCGCGATCAGATCCATCAAGGGCGTAACAGTCGGTGACTATGTGTATGCGATGACCTGACCGAGCTATATGGGCAAGCTTGGTTAAGGCTTCATCAAAAGGTTTGCCAGGAGCCACCTTGGCGTTGAGCTGTTTGTTGCTCACGGTGATGTCGTTTAGTAACCGAGCAACCGCTCGTGCGTTTCTTAAAGGTCGATGAACGGCAAGCGCGGTGTCTGCTGCCACGATACCCCCCACGCGATCGTTGTTTGCCAGGCTCTGCCAGGCGATACGCGCCGCAATTTCTGCGGCGGCGACAGACTTTAGTCGGGCTTTGCTGCCAAAGAACATGGGGCGGGTTTGATCAACCAGCACAAGCGTGGGGCGTTCTTTTTCTTCTTGAAAAACTTTGGTATGCGGTTTGTTGCGACGTGCGGTAACGCGCCAATCTATCGAGCGAACATCGTCGCCGGGCTGGTAGGCGCGCACTTCGGCGAAATCCATGCCGCGGCCACGTTGCCGCGACGTGCGCTCGCCGTGTTGAACGTTTGCTCGCCTGTGGCGTGCCTTGCGAGCGGCACTCGTGCGCAAACCCAGGAGGGCGTCAAGCTCTACGTAGGCTCCTAACAGCACAGGAAACCTTGCGCTAACCCACCGGCACTTGAGCGAGCAAAGTGTCGATGATCTGGTTTGAAGTTATGCCCTGTGCTTCCGCGTCAAAACTAACAATCAGGCGATGGCGAAATACGTCGTGACACACCGCCTGCACGTCTTCTGGGGTGACGAAGTCGCGCCCGTCTAGCCAGGCTCGCGCACGTGATGTTTGGTCGAGGGCTATGCTTGCTCGCGGACTCACCCCAAACTCTAGTTGTTCCGCGAGCGCGCCGGTGCGCTCGCGTGTCGCCATAACCAGTTGAATAATGTACTGCTCAACTGCAGGTGCCATGTAAACGCTAAACACATCGCGGCGCGCAGCAAAGATATCGCTCTGGCTCAGTTTCTGCACCGGAGCGTTGGCGGATTCGCCGGTGTTTGGGCCGCCTGCCAGTTCACCGCGCACCAGGTTCAAAATATCTTGCTCAGCTTCAGCGCCCGGATAACCGACCTCAACGTGCATCAGGAATCTGTCGAGCTGCGCTTCGGGCAGGGGATAGGTGCCTTCCTGCTCAATAGGGTTCTGCGTGGCCATCACGAGAAACAGGTCGGGTAGGGCAAAGGTGTCTCGGCCGATACTCACCTGACGTTCCGCCATGGCCTCGAGTAGGGCGGCCTGAACCTTGGCCGGTGCCCGGTTTACCTCGTCTGCCAGAATGAGGTTGTGGAAAATTGGCCCTTTCTGGAACACAAAGTCGGAGGTTTCCGGTCGAAAGATCTCGGTGCCGGTGATGTCCGAGGGCAGCAGATCTGGAGTGAACTGTACGCGGTGGAAATCGCCTTCGATGGCGCTGGCCAGCTCTTTGATCGCGCGAGTTTTGGCGAGTCCAGGGGCGCCTTCTACCAGCAGGTGTCCGCCGCAGATCAGAGCAGTGAGCAGCCGCTGAACCAGTAACTGCTGACCGATGATTCGACTCTCAAGCCAGCTGCCTACCGACCGAATTTTTGCGCTTGCGTCGGCGCTCTGTGCAACTGGGGCGTCCATGAATCTTCGTTTTTCCCGTTATTTGATGGGTTGTGTGACTGGCGGGCTATTGTACCGGCGCTACAGGGTCATAAGTAGTCAGAAAACTGGCCCCTGCAGGGATAAAGACCCGCCGAGCTGCGCCAGGTTCCGTTCAAAGAAAGCCCTTAAACGGTGCATTATTGAGCCATATTCGCGCACTGGCGCACCAAAACAAGGCTTCTTTGGGGCGATTGATTGAATAGGTGACACCGCGGTGCAGTTGTCGCCCCTGCTGGGGGCGCGGCACGGTTATTGCACCCAGAGGGTGCAACTTTGTTACGGCAACCTGGAGAGATGGCCCCTGATGATTGATTTTAGCTTTGTAAACCGCCCAAAGGACCCGGGTAAGCCCTCTTCCTTGGCCCGTCGCGCAGGACCCCTGGCGCTCGCACTTTTGACCTGCGCATTCGCCGCGCCCGCTGCAGCGGATGAGCTCAACAGTGCGAATACTGCATGGATTTTGACCAGCACGGCGCTGGTGCTGTTCATGACCATTCCGGGGCTTTCGCTGTTTTACGGTGGACTCGTTCGCACCAAGAACAGCCTAAGCGTGCTCATGCAGTGCTTCACCATTACCTGCCTGGTGTCGATACTCTGGCTAATAGCGGGTTACAGCCTGGCCTTTAGTGAAGGCAACTCCTTTATAGGCGGCCTTAATCACTTCCTGTTTGCCGGGGTTGTGGAGAGTTCGCTGAACGGCGACATACCCGCCAGTTCGTTTGCACTGTTTCAGATGACCTTTGCCATCATTACGCCGGCACTTATTGTGGGTGGTTTTGCGGAACGCATGCGCTTCTCGGCGGTTGTGCTGTTCTCGGCTCTGTGGCTGCTCGCCGTTTATGTTCCCGTTTGCCATTGGGTATGGGGCGGTGGCTGGCTCAGCGAAGTTGGTGACAACGGCTTCATGGATTTTGCCGGTGGCGCTGTTGTTCACATCACCGCGGGCGTTGGCGCGTTGGTGGCTGCCCTGGTGCTTGGTCGTCGTGATGGTTTTCCGGATCGACCGTTGCCGCCACACAACATGACCATGACGGTTACTGGCGCGGGCATGCTGTGGGTAGGTTGGTTTGGTTTTAATGGCGGCTCTGCATTGGCCGCTAATGGCGATGCCGCTATGGCCATGCTGGTGACACACATATCTGCTGCAACCGCTGCGTTTACCTGGCTTGGCATTGAGTGGATTAAATACGGGAAGCCCAGCGCCCTGGGCGCAGTTACAGGCATGGTTGCCGGGCTTGGCACCATCACGCCTGCCTCCGGCTTTGTCGGCCCTGGTGGTGCTTTGATTATCGGCCTGGCTGCGGGCTGCGTTTGTTTCACTGCGACGCTCTTCTTCAAACAAAAACTGAAGATTGATGACTCTCTCGACGTATTCCCCGTGCACGGCGTGGGCGGCATGTTGGGTTGTTTGTTAACCGCGGTATTCGCAAGCAATGCTCTGGGCGTGTTTGGCGGCGATCAAGAACTATCGATCGGCGATCAGTTGGTTACCCAGGCGATTGGCGTGGTTGCAACCATCGTATACACCGGCGTTGTGACCTATGTGATCCTGTTGATCACGGGTGTCTTGTGCGGCGGCAATCGAGTGGATGAAGATACCGAGACCCAAGGGCTCGATCTTACCCAGCACAACGAGAAGGGTTACGACCTTTAGAGATTGACGCGGTTAGCGGCGCTCTCAACCAGCGCGCTCAACAACTGCGGAAAGTCGAGTCCTAATGCCTTTGCTCCGTCGGGGTAAAGGCTTGTTGGGGTCATGCCAGGCAGGGTGTTTACCTCAAGTAGCACCGGCGCGCCCTGCTCGGGCAGAATAAAGTCGGCACGCGACAGGTCGCGAAGGCCAAGAACTTCATGCGCTTTTACAGCGATGCGCTTTAACTCTGCGGCGATACCCTCATCGATGGGTGCAGGTACCAGGTGCGAACTGGCGCCTTCGGCATAACGATTGGTGTAGTCGTACCACTGATTTTCGGGAGTCATGATCTCAATCACTGGATGCGGTACTGGCGCTTGATTGTGCAGGTCGAGTACGCCGACGGTTATCTCGCGGCCGACGACAAAGGGTTCAACCAGTACCTGATCGCCAAGCGCAAAGGCGTCACGCAGGGCTCCTATTAGATCTCCACCCTCAGGCAGGGGGGTCACCCCGAGGGCTGAGCCCTGCTGCATGGGCTTGATAACCACATTTGGACCAAGGGTTGATTCGATATCCGCAGCGAACGCTGCTGCCCCCAGATCAGCGATCGATTGATCAGCGCGGTACACACGGTCTTCAGCCACGGGTAACCCGGCGCGGCGAAAGAGTGCTTTGGCAACCGCTTTGTCCATTGCAAACGCGCTGGGCTGCACTTCGCTTCCGACGTAAGGCAGCGCAAGCATTTCTAGCAGGCCCTGCACCGTTCCGTCTTCTCCTGGTGGGCCGTGCAATGCCGGAAACACGACGTCTGGCTTGAGGCTAATGAGTGATTGGGGCGCGTCTTCATCGAGCTCAATTGAGATAACCCGATACGAATTTATTTGTTGAAGCGCTGCAACCACGGCCTTAGCTGAGCTGCGGGAGACATCGACTTCAGCCGAAGCGCCACCGCTTAACACAGCGATCGTGAGCTCTGAAGCTTCTGCGGGGTGAACCCCTGGGCTATCGGTATTGGTCTCTGTGTTTGTGGGACTCACGACAGGTTCTCGATCTCAAGATTCACGGGGCTATCCGGACACTCAATGCCAAATACGCGGCAAAAAAACTGATACTCCGCGGCCGCTGCATGCTGGATGTTTGCCGCCTGGCGAAAGCCGTGGCCTTCGCCGGCGAATTCTACGTAAGCCACGGGTAAACCCTTGGCTTTGAGCGCTGCGACCATTGCCTGAGCTTGACCGGGCGGCACTACAGCATCCTCAGAGCCCTGAAAGAAAATTACCGGGCACGACAGGGATTCTACCGAGTTAATGGGGGAGCGAGATTCCCACTGCTGTTTTGGAATTAGCCCGTCGACATAGCGCGCTTCGAATTTGTGGGTTTCGGCCGCGAGCGCATTTAAGTCACCTATGCCGTAGTGCGAGGCTCCTGCAGAGAACACGTCGCCGAAGGTGAGGGCAGCGAGAGTGGTGTACCCGCCTGCGCTGCCGCCCTTGATTGCCATTCGATCTCGATCAACGCGGTCACTGTCAGCAAGGGCAGTAGCTACATCTTCGCAGTCGTGCATATCTATCAGGCCCCAGTTATCCCGCAATCGTTCTCTGTACGCGCGCCCGTAGCCTGTACTGCCACCGTAGTTAACATCTACAACGGCCCAGCCGCGGGAGGTGTAGTACTGAATGCGCGGATTGAGGGCCGGGCTGGTTGATGAGGTAGGACCGCCGTGACTAAGCACTAGTAGTGGTGGACGTTCGTTGTCCGTTGCGCCACTGTTCGATGAGCTGTTCGCGTTTTTGGGTAAATAGAGCCAGGCGTGCGTTGTTAATCCGCTGCGGTTTTTGATGGCTAAGGCTTCGGGCAGTGACGGATTTGGCAACGCAAACTTGCCAGCCGTGCGCAGCACTTTTGTGGTTGCGTCCGCGGTGTTTATGCAGATTAGACAGCTAAAGCCAAGCATTCGGTCGGCCAGGGCGTATAGCTGTTTCCCGTCGCTGCATAGCGCGTGATAGCCGGCGAACGCTTTGTTGATACTCGCTGAACTGTCTGTCTTCGCCTTTAGTACACGCAGCTCGCTCAGCCCTTCGTGTTGGCGTACAACGGCCAGGTCGCCGTTTGCAAGTTGAGTGTGCTCCCGTATTCCGAATATCCAGTTGGGTGATACGTATTCAGCGTTATCGCTGCACATATTGGTGCTGCCGCTTGCGTCGTAGCGGTGCAGATTCCAGAAGCCCGTGCGATCGCTTGCAAAAACCAACTCGCCGTTCTCAAGCCAGCCCGGCTGGCTGATTGATTCGTCTTGCGCACCCTCTATTTTGGTCGCGTCAGCGAGCTGGCCTTGTTTGAGTTTGGCCCGGTAAAGGACGGTCTCATCCCAGGGCATGTTTGGGTGGTCCCAGGCCACAAAGACAATCTGTTCGTTGCGTGGACAGATTCGCGGTGCCGCATAAAAGTCGTGGCCGGTATGCAGCTCGGTTTCTTTGCCGCTCGCAAGATCGATGCTCACCAGCAGGTTTTGCGGCTCCTGGTCGCCCGCCGGGTCGCCCAGACGATGTTGTTCGCACACAGCCAACAGCTGTTGATGGGTTTCATCGAGCGCGAGATCTGCGTAGCGTCGTTTGGCGTCGCCCTGAGTAAGCTGTCGTGGCGGTGCGGGTTGCGGGTTGTTTTTCTGCGTCAGATCCAAGTCGACAACATAGATGTTTTGATCGGCAAAGTTCACGAAGTACAGGGCGTTTTGCATCGCAAGGAAAGAGCCGCCGCCATATTCGTGCACCCGGCTGCGCACGTTAAAGGGTGCCGGTGAGAGTTCGATGCCCGGGTCATCGGGCCGATCTGGGTTTAGCATTACCACCGAACTGCGTCCGGCTTCTTCCGGTCGGCTTTCCAGTAAAAATAGTGCAGAAGCTGCGCTTTGCAGGTCTGCAAAGCCGGTAACGCCGCGTGTGAGCTCTTGCGTTGTTAGTGGCGATGGCCAGCTACCATAGGCTGTATTCATGGTCAGGACCCGTCTGTGTTTGGTTGTACTGTCGCTGTTTTGGGTAACATTGTGTTTCGATCATCCATGCACGACCAACGTTGGTGATCGCGCCACTGGCCGTCAATGAACAGAAAATCTTTGGCCAGTCCTTCGAGTACAAAACCCGTTCGCTGCACGAGAGCAATCGAGCGGGTGTTGGTGGGTTGGATGTTTGCTTCTAGTCTATGTAAGTTCATTGTTTTGAATGCGTAGTGCTTCACCAGTTCGAGGCCCTCAGCCATATAGCCCTGACCGACGTAGGGTGCGCCAACGTAGTAGCCCAGAGATGCGCTCAGAAACGAACCGCGCACTACGTTGTTTAGGTTGATTACTCCCACAATTTGATCATCAAGGTAGCGACCTATGACAAAACCCTCGTGGTCGTCAGTGCGAGTGCGCACCATGTACTGATTGAAGCTTGCGAGGTTCGTTGGCGGCGTAATCCAGGGTGCGTGCAAGTCTTTGCTTGCGCGCATCAGTTCAACAAACTCTGCACGATCGGTATCGCGTACGTGGCGAAGATAAACGCTCGGATTTTCAGTCATCGAGACTGTCTTCGTTTTCGACCTGCTGGGCAGATAGATAGGCGGCCCGCTCGAGATTGAATATCTCCCACAAACTGGGCGGAATCATCGCAAGGCCCAGCATCAGAAAGTGCAGACCTTGGGTTGAATAATTGTCGGTAAAGGGCAGCAGGCCTGAAAAACTAAAGCCACCATCAGCCCAACGCAGCAGTCCGAAGGTAAATAGACTGAAACCCGCTGCGAGTAGCAAGAAACGTATAAAGAAGCGCATCAGGCTGATGTCACCCGGGTGCCGACACTGTACTTATCGCTTTCTAACGGGTTGATAAGATAGGTAGCACCTCGCGAACCCAGCCACGCCCGACTGAACTGCTCAAAATCGTATTCGCGCTTAACGGTAGCGGCAGTAGGGGCCGCTGGATCGTTGCACAGCACCTTGTCTCTGCTGGTGCCACATACCACAACAAGGTGCCCGCCTGTTTTTTCCAACGGTGCGCCTTCGAGACCGCCCTTAGCAAAACTTATACTCGCAATAAACGGACCCGGGTAGTGCGCAATATCCGACCAGTTGCTGATTAACTCCACCGCGCCGGTAAAGCCTCTGGATCCTGCCTGCACTATATTCAGCGGCCACACGCCGTACATGCCTGTGGCCGGATCCTTGCACATATCGACAGTCGCAGGCTGATAAGGCGCTCCGTAGTAGGCCATAACCATAGAGAGTGCTGTTGGCGAGCAGGTTCCGTTGCGCTGGGTGCTTGGCTGCGTCATCTGTGACAGAGCGGGTACCTGATGCTCTGGCCGGTCGATTGCCAATGGCTGCGAACCTGGGGAGAGCACCGCGCTATTAAGGCTGGAGTTGTTCAGGTGCGGCCGTCGCGACAAGACCAACAGATAGTCTTCCGGACTATTCTTGGCCCTTAACTGAATGCGGAGTTGAGCCTTCGGAAGCGCCGTTTTGATTGCAAATAGATCGATATGGGTCGAGACGGCTTCAGGCGTTTTGTGCTCGGGGGGCTTGGATTGCGACCTGAGCGTTGGATCTGAGCAAACAGGTGGAAGACACCATTCATCCTCGCCAGCCGCTAAACTGCAGCTGTAACAATAGTGTTGTGTCGACGGGAGCACCAGACTTGGTACCAGTAACTCACCAGCCGCCAGCTCAAAAATATCGATATGTGTTTCGAACCCCGCCTGCGCGGCAGCAGGTTGCCAGTTCAGTGGCTGGTCAACGGGCAGCAGGTACTGTTGCGCCGCTGGACCCTGGCCGAAGCGCAGCGTTGTTGACTCTGGACGCGAATTTTCCGATGGCGGAGCGCTGATGTCTGTCTTCCTGCGGCTGCTCTCAACTGACCACTGCACGTTGTGTGACGAGGCGTTGAATATGCTTTTCAGTATGCCAGATATTGCTGGTTTAGAACTGCGCGTCCTGGATGTGGTGAGCGATGATGAGCTGCTGGAGGCCTATGGCGAGCGGGTACCGGTCTTGCAGTTATTCACTGCATCGAGCCCCGAGGCGTTAGCGGCAAGTCCGCACCTCGCGCTTGAATTAGCCTGGCCCTTTACCCCGGAGAGTGTTTCCGCTGCCCTGCATAAGCTTCCTACTTGAGGGTCTTTTCGTGGGGCAGCAACAGCGGTACAGGTTTGTTCAGCCGCTTGCTGTATAGGTGATTGAAGGCGAGCACGCTCTTGACATAGCCGCGCGTTTCACGAAACGGGATCGTCTCTATCCAGATTTCCATAGGCATGCCTGAACGATCCTTGATCCATCGGTCGACTCGATGTTCGCCGGCATTGTAGGCGGCAAACGCCAGCGGCCGTTGTTGATCGTAGCGTTTCATTAGCGTCGCAAGATATTCACTCGCGATGCGAATGTTGATTGCCGGCTCGTATAGGTCGAGTGTAGTGGGTCGTCGAAGCCCAGCTTTTTTTGCCGTTCGTTTGGCGGTGGCGGGCAGAAGCTGCATCAAGCCACGCGCGTCTGCATGCGATCGCGCGCGTTGAGCAAAAGCGCTTTCTTGTCGGGTAACGGCTAGCAGCGTGCTGATCGAAAGATCGGTTGCATGACCGGCTTTGCCATAGATGTTCTCGAACACTTGAGGGAAACGCAGGTCCAGATCATTGTGCAGCCCCGCCGCGTTGGCGGCGATGATCGTTTGGTCCAGCCAACCGTGTTGTTGCGCAAGCAGTGCTGCCGCGGCTTTTTGTTCGGCACTTAGAGGTGTAAATGCCCGCAGCCATTCGCGTTTTGCGTTGATGAGATCATCGACGGCGTAGAGTTCGAGGGCGCGTTCGAAACCAGCCTGGTTACCAAGCGAGGCCGCGGTCTCGCTCGCGATATTTGAAGAGACGTGATTGAGTCGAGTCTCCAGGCCAAGGCTGCGTGCGGCCAGGAAGCCATAGTAGTTGCGCTCGGCTGCAAGCTCTGTGAGGTCAGTGCCCTGGCTGCGGGCTTGCCAGTATCGCCATTCAGATTTATTGCTTGTCGCCTCGCTCATCTGACTAATCCAGTGCGAAGCTTCCGGCCAGTTTTGTTGCCGCACCGCTTCTCTGGCAATCCGTTCGAGTGTTGCGTCGCTTAGGCTGTTTGGTCGTTCGTTGGGAGCGGGATAGATTTTTTCTTCGGCCGCTTCTATATATAGCCTGGATTCAATAGTTGCGCGCCTGGCCTCGGTAAACGAATGGCTGGTTTTTACCCGGCTCCAGATGTTGAGCGCTGATGACGGATCTTTTCTTGCCAGTCGTAGCAAACCTGCGCTCAATATAGCCCGGTTAGTATTGGTGTCGCTCTGATGCGCTTCTGGATTAAATCGGCTTTGAGGACGAACGTGTGCCTCATACAGTGCGGCTGCCTGATTTTTGAACCAGGCGGACTTAAGCAGTTTTTGCAGATACTTTGCCAGCCGCACTTCGTTTCTATCCAGCGCAAGAATCATGCGCCGCCACACCATGGTATCGGTCAGGTAGCCCGCATCAATCCAGGTCTTGAACAGTGAATCACATGCCTTGGGTTGAGACTTGCCGTGCACCCACAGCGGTTCCACCAACTCCAGGGCGGCTTCCTTTTCCCCGGATCGATAGAGCGCGCGCAGGTGGTAACAGCGTCGGGTGGCGTTGCCGCTTGGCGTGTAGTTGTCGAGATAATCGCCCCATCGACCTTGACCAGGCAGCCGCAATAGCCATCTGTTTCGAAGCAGTTCCGGGAACGGATAGTCCTGGTAGCGTTGCATAAACTGGGCAACCTGTTCGCTCGACAGGCTGTCGATTTTTTTTCGGTGGTAGTGATAGTCGAGGTAGGGTGCAAGCGTGTAGTCGGCAAGCGCACGCTTCTTGCGCTCAAACTCGTTAAAGCGATTCTTTGCGAGGTCTTTGAGGGCGAGGCGATATTCTCTGCGCTGGGTCAGAGGAGTGCGTTCGACCCCACCTGTTGCAGAAGAGCCGGCCTGTGCCGATAGTTGCGCAAACACCGGGCTTGCAACAAAGGCCCAGAACGCCCAGAGGCACAGAAGCAATCCTGCTCCACACAATGCAGGCCAGATGCGCGATCGGCGATTGGGTGGACCTGATGCGTAGTTCATGTCCGGCACTCAGTTTATTGCGAGGTGCTCTGTCATTTTGTTGGCAATCACTTGTCGGTAGCGGTCTCACCCACCCGGACCGCAAGTACATCACAGGTGGCTCCATGCAACACACCGTTGGCGGTTGAGCCAAGCAGTAACGCGAGTCCGTGACGCCCGTGGCTGCCGACGACAATCAGGTCGGCGGCCAGCTCGTCCGCCATCCGGTGTATCTCGCTGTCTGGGCGACCAAAGATCAGGTGGCCGTTGTCTGCGGCGATTCCATGGCGGGTGCAAAATTCGCCCAGATGGCGTTTGGCCTGTTCGTGAATCTGATCTTGCACCGACGAGATATCCATCGGGATGTCTCCACCGTAAGCGAGGCTCAGTGGTTCAATAACATGCACCACGTGGAGTTCGGCGTCGTTCCTCTGAGCGAGCGCCCGTGCGCGCTCGGCAACGGAGATTGATTCTTCGGTCAGGTCAACTGCAAGCAATACGCGCTGATAATTCGACATGCAGGCGGGCTCGTGATTCCAATGGCGGGGAGAGTACAACAGGACAGCAGAAATGGAAGGCGCGTGTTCTATCAGCTGGGAGCCGTTCAAAAATGCGTGGCTTTGCGGCAAGCTGCCGCAGGTTCCGCTGACCTGTGTTGGCCGCGGATGCAACTTTTACTTCGATGGCAGCTTTCACTTAGACGGCAGCAAAAGAGGGGCTGAGCCCATGACCTGGTTGGTGATACTGATTATTCTGGCGGCTGCCTTTGCGCCTGTTGCCTACATGATGCCCTCAAAGCGCGACCGCGCGCTGTCCGAACTGCGAATGATTGCGCGTCGCGAGGGGCTAGAGGTAGAAGTCACCCAGCTGCCGAAGCTGGATGCGCCTGCCCATGAACGGGTGAGTGCAAGCGGCAAGCCGCGTGATGCTCGGATCGACTGCGTGTCTTATGGCTTGAGATTACCTAAGCGACAGTTGGTGCCAGTGCGCTACCGCGTGCTGCGCGATTCGGACACAGAATTTCCACTGCTTGAGCGCTCCCCACAGTCAAAGTGGGAATTGGACCGGCGCTTCGAACCGGCTACCCAGCCCGTGCCGGAGCCGGATTACTGGGCAGTTCTTGAGGAGGTAGAAGCTCTGCTCCCTGAGGACGTGCTGGGTCTTGCCGTCACTGAAGACTTCGCGCTGTGCTATTGGCTTGAGCGGCTCAAGCCTTCAGCCTCTGCAACAGCGGATGAGCGCCGCGATCCTGCTGCTCTAGTCGCAGATATTGGAAATTTACTAAAGAAAATTGCACAATTTCACACGGACTATTTTGCGCCGCAAGCTACCGATCCAGCGCCAGAAACACCCGACTAGGCCCTTCCTTGTAACGGGTGTTTTCGAAAAGCCGTCTTGACAGGCGTTAAAATCACCCCGTATAAACGGCGCCGTCCATAGCTGTACCTGAATAAAAGAGAGCGCATCGCCCATGGCACGATCCCTGGTTATCGTGGAATCACCCGCCAAAGCCAAGACTATCAACAAGTATCTTGGCAAGAATTACGTGGTTCGCTCGAGTATTGGTCATGTGCGAGACCTGCAAGGCGCGCCAGCGGCCAGCCACAAAGACCGGGCCAAAGAAGCCGCCAAGACCCGGGCGATGTCGCCTGCCAAAAAGGCCACCTATAAAAAGAAGCGCGATCGAACCCAGCTGATCCGGCGCATGGGTATAAATCCCGACAAGGGCTGGGAGGCCAACTACGGCATCGTATCGGGTAAAGAAAAAACCGTTGAAGAGCTGCGCAAGCTCGCGAAGAACGCCGATGAAATATATCTGGCGACTGACCTTGACCGAGAGGGAGAGGCCATCGCCTGGCACCTGCAGGAGCTTATTGGTGGCGACGCCAGCCGCTTTAAGCGGGTGGTGTTTAACGAGATCACCCGCAAGGCCGTGCAGGAGGCGTTCTCTGAGCCGGGTGTGGTTGATCAGGACATGGTTAATGCCCAGCAAGCCCGGCGCTTTCTAGACCGGGTGGTGGGCTATCAGCTGTCTCCACTGTTGTGGGCGAAGGTGGCGCGAGGCTTGTCTGCGGGTCGAGTGCAGTCCGTTGCGACGCGACTGATTGTCGAGCGCGAGCGGGAGATCCGGGCGTTTGATCCGGAAGAATATTGGGAAGCGTTCGCCGAGCTAAAGCGTGATGGAGAATCGGGAACCCACCGTTTTCAGGTGCTCAAAGAAAACGGCGAGAACTATCGTCCGCCTTCCGAGGAGGCGTCCGATGCTGCCCTGGCAAAGCTCGCTGATGCCCACTATGAAGTCAGTAAAAGAGAAGACCGGCCAACCAGCACCAAGCCTGGGGCGCCCTTTATTACCTCCACGCTGCAGCAGGCGGCCAGTACGCGCCTGAGTTTTAGCGTCAAGAAAACCATGACGATGGCCCAACGCTTGTACGAGGCGGGCTACATCACCTACATGCGAACGGACAGCACAAATCTTTCAACGGAAGCTGTGGCAAGCGCGCGCGATCACATCCTCGAAAATTATGGCAAGGACTATCTGCCAGACGATCCGATTAAGTACACCAGTAAGGAAGACGCCCAGGAAGCTCACGAAGCAATCCGACCGTCTAATGTAGGCACTGTCGCCGACATGGTCACCGGCGTAGACCCGGATGCTGTGCGACTCTACGACCTGATCTGGCGCCAGTTTGTCGCTTGTCAGATGCCAAGAGCGCGTTACCTGAGTTCGAACGTCCAGGTTGCGGCTGCCGGTTTTGAGCTGCGGATTCGCGGACGAATTTTGCAGTTTGACGGTTATACAAAAGTGCAGCCGCCCACGTCTAAGCGTGATGAAGACGTTGCCTTACCCGACTTTCAGGTGGGCGAAGTGCTGACCAAGAAAGAGCTTGAAGGTATTCAGCATTTCACCAAGCCACCACCGCGGTTTGGCGAAGCTAGCCTTGTAAAAGAACTTGAAAAGCGCGGTATTGGTCGTCCATCAACCTATGCGGCGATTATCTCGACCATTCAGGACCGGGGCTACGTCACACTTAATAACCGGCGATTTTACGCCGAGCGTGTGGGTGAACTGGTTACCGAGCGGCTGGTTGAGAACTTTAACGATCTGCTCGACTATAGCTTTACCGCGCGCATGGAAGAGCAGCTCGATTCTGTGGCGCAGGGCGACGCCGATTGGCGCAACGTGCTCGATACGTTTTATTCCGCATTCTCAGACCGTCTGGTTGACGCCGCTGATGTTGAAAATGGCATGCGGCCGAATGAACCCACAGATACGGATATTGCCTGTCCGAAGTGCGAGCGCCACATGCAGGTGCGAACAGCGAGCACAGGCGTGTTCCTTGGTTGTTCTGGTTATGCGCTAAAACCCAAAGAGCGGTGCACACAAACCCTAAATCTTATTCCGGGTGAAGAGGCCGTCGATGTCGAGAAGGACGACGAGGGTGAAGCCAAACTGTTACGCAACAAACGCAAGTGTCCAAGTTGCAGCACGCCGATGGATAGCTACCTTATTGATGAGGGCCGCAAGCTGCACGTGTGCGGCAACAATCCAGATTGCGCAGGGTTCCAGATTGAACCCGGCACGTTCCGAATAAAGGGCTACGATGGTCCGGTGCTGGAATGCGATAAGTGTGGTTCGGAAATGCAGCTTAAGTCTGGGCGGTTTGGCAAATACTTCGGCTGCATGTCTGATGACTGCAAGAACACGCGTAAGCTGTTGCGCAGTGGTGAACCCGCGCCGCCGAAAGCCGACCCTGTGCCTATGCCAGAGCTCGCGTGCAAGAAGGTCGAAGACCATTACATATTGCGTGACGGTGCCGCTGGGATATTCCTGGCGGCCAGTCAGTTTCCCAAGCATCGTGAAACCCGTGCGCCTCTCGTGAGCGAGATTATTCCGCACGCCAATGAGTTGGACCCCAAGTTTGCCTATTTGCTGGAAGCGCCGGTAGCCGATCCGGATGGCCGACCGTCAGTGATCAAATTTTCTCGTAAAGAGAAAGAGCAGTACGTGGCGAGTGAAGATGATGGCAAGGCCACGGGGTGGCGCGCACACTATGTGGACGGGAAATGGGTAGAACATATCCCGCCGCCGAAGAAGGCGAAAGCGAAGGCGAAAGCGAAGAAGAAAACGCCTGCCAAAAAGAAAGCCGCTAAGAAAAAAGCACCCGCCAAGAAAAAGGCGGCGGTTAAGAAGAGCGCTTAGTTTCTGCGGAGTACGCCGACACTCAAGCCTTCGATCGCAAACGATTGCTCTCTAAGGTCGACCTTGATCGGCTCATAGTCGTCGTTCTCAGGCAGCAGAGTGATCTGATGCTTCGCCCGGCCCCGTTGTAGTCGCTTTACGGTGACATCCTCGTCGATTCTTGCGACCACGATCTGCCCGTTGGCGGCTTCTTCGGTTTTGTGCACGGCCAGTAAGTCCTGATCGAGTATGCCCACGTTTCTCATGCTGTCGCCCCTCACACGCAACAGATAGTCGGCACGGGGATGGAAGAATTCTGGAGGTACCGCGCAGTGGTCTTCGACATGTTCGGCGGCAAGTATGGGTTCACCTGCTGCAACTTGACCGACAATGGGCAGCCCCTCGTCCTCTGGTAGCCGTATACCACGGCTGGTGCCGGGTATAATTTCGATAGCGCCTTTGCGCGCCAGGGCTTTGAGGTGTTCTTCTGCAGCGTTGGCCGATTTAAATCCGAGCTGTGCAGCGATGTCGGCCCGGGTTGGAGGATAGCCGGTTGAGGCAATATGTTTTCTAATAAGATCAAGAACTTGCGACTGCCTTGTGGTAAGCTTTTGCATGTTTAGTTAGGCCCCGTTTATTGCGCTTGTTTGTGAAAGATTGGAGATCTGCAGGCTAAATCTAAAACCTGTATTTATATACAATGCTGGGACTATATACAGTTACTAAACGCTCAACAAGCCAAACTTTGGCGGGCCTGCTGGTTCCACTCGTTGTGGTTGGTCTGGTCCTGCTTTCTGCTGCCTCAGTTGCAGCTGCCGCCCTCGCTGAAGCCACTGCTGCCGAAGCCGCCCCCGCCGAAGCAGCACCGCAAGAGCAAAGTGCTGCAAGCCTGCGTGGTTTGGAAATTTTTCAGGAAGCCGATCGTCGCCAGTCCGGATTTCAGGACATGCTGGTAAATCTCACCATGGTGTTGCGCAACCGCAAGGGTGCCGCTGTCGAGCGCAAGCTGGATCTCAAACAGCTTGAAGTGCCGGAGGGTGGCGACCGGCTGATGGTGGTTTTCAATACGCCCAAGGCCATACGGGGTACCGCTTTGTTGTCCCACGGCCAACTTACTCGCGAAGACGATCAATGGCTCTATCTGCCTGCGCTGAAGCGGGTTAAAAAAATTGCGTCGCGAAACCGCTCTGGGCCGTTTCTTGGCAGCGAGTTCTCTTACGAAGATCTGTCTACGCAGGAAGTTGTGAAATACAGCTATGAGTTTGTCCGCGAAGAAGCGTGCGGTGAACAGAACTGTTTGGTGGTGGAGCGCAAGCCCGGTCCGAACCTTTATTCGGGCTATCTGCGACAGGTGTTCTGGATAGATACCGAGCACTACAGGACGCTAAAAGTAGACTATTACAATCGGGGCGACCGACTCACCAAGACGTTGATTGGCAGCGACTTTCAACAGTTTGCACTTGCTGGTGTAGGCGAAGATGGGGAATCGGGGCGATCGATCTGGAAGACCAGGCGCATGATGATGACTAATCATGTCACAGGTAAAAGTACCGAACTGAAATGGGACAATTTCAAGTTTGGTTCCGGACTGAGTGCAGAACGCGATCTGTCGACCACGAGCTTGCGACGGGTTAGATAGTGTCGGCAAATCAGCGGAGGCGAAGTTGCCGCGCGAACGGTGGTGAAGTCGTCGCATTCTGGCTGTGTGTTGTGTTGCAGTGTGCGCCATCGGTGGTTTGGGGTGCAGAATTCTCACCCCTTGCAAATCCTGACGCCATAGACATTCGTTTAGTCTACGGCAGCTATGCCGATGAAGAGAACGCCCACCGGTATGCTGTTGAGCTGATGTCCAGACTGCCCAGAGACATTGACGTGTTGGCGAGCGAAAACCGTGACCCAGTCGTTTACCGGGTCGTCGGCCCTGTGGCTTCAGAGGCCGTTATTGCGGATTGGTCTGCTGAGGCAACAACCTTAGGGCTCAAACCCTGGCGGCTACTTAGCGCCAGCGACCGGGTTGTGCAGGAGGCACAAGCGGCGGCGACCGCTGGCCAGGCCGCAGTCGAGCCGGAAGCCGCGCCGACCCAGCTTGCCGTGGCTCCAATACCAGTAACAACCCCAATCCCAACCCCAACCCCGGCGCCAACGCCCGCGCCGTTGCCAGCCGCTGCGGAAGATGAGCCCGAAGCATCAGGCCAACCCACCAATCCATTCCGGGAGTTTAATTTTGATCTAGACCTGGGCGTGCAAAACCGGTTGTTTGCCCATCGCGGCAGCAACACGTCTGACCGCGCCCAGCAATCTTTGAGCGCCCAGATCACCGCCTCTAGAGAATTTTCAGGCGGCGCCAATCTGTTCGCGGTGGATGTCTTCGGGCGGTGGGATAGCGACGATGCGCAGCGCTCGCATACCGATCTCCGCGAACTGTCGGTCACACATATTGCAGACCGCTGGCAGCTGCAGGCGGGGGTTGGGCAAGTGTTCTGGGGCGTGGTGGAGTTCAATCACTTAATCGATGTAGTTAACCAAACGGATCTGGTAGAGAACCCTGATGGCGAAGACAAGTTGGGCCAGCCCATGGTTACCTTCACGGCATTGCCTGACTGGGGCAGCGTCGAACTCTATGTCTTGCCCACCTTTCGCACCCGTACCTTGCCCGGCATAGCAGGTCGGCTTACTTTTGCGCTGCCCATTGATCGAGGGGCTGCTGAGTTTGAGTCGGGGGCGGAAAAGAATCGCATCGACGGACTGTTGCGGGTGAGTACCCAGCTCGGTGGCGTTCTGTTCGATGTCTACCACTTTAACGGCACCCGCCGAACCCCACGATTCGAAGTGCAGCAGAGGCCGATCGGTACAGGTACGGAGCTGTTCCTGATACCAAACTACGACACGGTAAAACAGACGGCGCTCGCGGCTCAGGCGAACACAGGCGACACAGCGTTTAAGCTGGAGGCCTTGCAGCAAGACGGGGGACCTGAAAGCTATTGGGCTGCTGCCCTGGGTCTCGAGCATACGTTCGTGGGTCTGTTCGGGAGTGCGGCCGATCTGGGCGCTGTCGTTGAATACCACTACGACAGTCGGGGCGGAGACGCGTTTGATTCCTTCTTCGAAAACGATTTGGCGTTGGGCGCGCGCCTGGCGGCTAACGATATCAACGATTCTCAGGCGCTTCTGGGCGTTGTGTGGGACACTAGTGCCCAGGAGTGGATAGTACAGCTTGAGGCGAGCCGACGATTGAATGATCGCTGGGTTCTGGCGCTTGAGAGTCGCTGGTTTGCAGGTGGCGAACCTATTGGAAGTGATGCGTCTCTGGCCGATCTGCTCAATACCAAAAACAAACTTGGTTCTGTGCAACGCGATGACTACGTCCAACTCGAATTCACTCGCTTCTTCTAGTTCTACTTCTAGATCCGCGGCCGGTTTTGACAACCTACCCAACTCGAGTTTGGTGTTTGATCGGGCGGCAATAAAGCATGCCATTGATCAACTTGCCGTTCAGCTCAATGTCGAGTTGCATGGCGCCAACCCGGTTTTTTTGTCAGTACTGCATGGCGGTCTGCCGTTCACCAGCGACCTCCTAATGCGCTTTCAGGGTGACTGTGATCTGGGTTGTGTGCACGTCGGTCGTTATGGCGCCGGCACCCAGGGCGGCGAACTCACCTGGCACATGCAGCCAAGCGCAGATCTGACTGACCGACTTGTGGTGTTTGTCGATGATGTTCTTGATAAGGGCGATACTCTGGCTGCCTTGCGCAGCCGGGCCCGCGAGCTGGGTGCCGCCGAAGTTCGCGCTGCGGTGCTCGTGCGTAAAGCCGTCGAGCACTGCGTCAGCGAGGCGGAATACATAGCGCTTGAGGCACCGGATCTGTTCTTGTTTGGTTACGGTATGGACATCGATGGAAAATGGCGCAACCTGCCAGAAATACGTGCCTTCCAAGATTAGTTAGACAACAAAGGCAGCACGGTAGATGAAAATTGGTGTCATTGGCGGCTCGGCATTTCCGGCAGATTGGAGCACCTGGGTGGGTTTCGAGCGAGCGCCTGAGCTTGACGTAGGCGCCGATGGTTTTGCCGCCAGTGACAAACTTGGCGCAGCGTCCGCCGATTTGGTTGGGGTAAACTGCGGACCTGCAAGCCTTTTGTTTCTCGCGAGACATGGCGTTAATCACCATCTGCTGCCTGCAGAAATAAACTATTGTGCAAACATGCGCCTACTGTTTGATGCGGGTGTTGACGCAGTGATTGCTACCCATACCGTTGGCGGCATCGACCCGACGATTCCAGTCGGCGGGCTGGCCTTTCCCGATCAGGTCATCGATTACACCTGGGGACGGCTGGACACTTACGCCGGTAATGGGGTTGTTACCCACGTAGAGTTCGACGAACCTTTTCACAGGGGTATTAACGATCGGCTGCACGGCATCGCTCGTGCGCACAATGTCGATGTGCATCGAGGTGGCGTGTATGGCTGTACGCAAGGACCGCGCTTCGAGTCTCCGGCTGAGGTTGACCGCCTTGAGCGTGATGGCGTAACCGTTGTCGGTATGACGGCGATGCCGGAGGCGTGTTTAGCGGCGGAGCTCGGCTTGCCTTATGCCAGCATTAGCCTGGTGGTAAATGCGGCGGCTGGCCGCGGCAGCATAGAACTCGAAGCTATTCACAAGGCGGGTCGTGACGGCATGGCGCAGATCCAGCTGTTGCTTCGCGAGCTATTGCAGCAGGGCGAACTGCTCTTGTAGCCGTGTATCGGCCACTACGGGAGTGATACGTACTAACACGCCGAGTTCTGGGTGATCGAGGTAGTGCAACTCGCCGCTGCGTACGCGACGCGATTGATCGAGCCGCAGATAGCCTGGGCGCGCTTGTTCCCGCGGGTAAGGCTGTGACCCAAAAGGTCCAGCTTCGGCCGAGCGCTGATCCGCAATTTCTCTATCGCGGATACGATCGAGTGCAGAGCGGTCCGATGAACCGGCGCTGCTGCTTAAATCCCGTACTTCGGGAACACCCGACGGAGTTTCGCCGCGGGCTGCAGCGGCGGCGGCTCTGGCCTGGGCTACGATCTGATTCTCTCCCAGTGAACCCTCATTAGTTGCCGTCCCCGGGGTGCGGGACTGTTGCGTTTGACCAACTGTTGGATAGCTGGTTTTTTGTTCCGGGGTGTAAAAGAGAGTGGGGCGCACGTGCAGATAGCGTCCGAGTGTCACTGTAATGGTGCCGCTCAAGCGGAATTGTTGGGTGCCGCTTGCACCGTCGCTGTAGACCTCGCCCGCTTCTATTTCGATCGGCTCGCCGTTGCCCCGTGCGGGTACAGATTGGGTCCAGCCTGAGTGAAATAGAACTTCCACACCGCGACTTCTATTGAGCTTGTTTGCTGCTTCATCGAGCGTGAGTTCATCTGCAGACAGCCATTCACCGTCGCGCGCTCGAAGCTCGGTCTCCCACGTGGCCATGTTGCGAGCAACCAGGGTATTCAGATCGTCTGCGGGGTCGTATTCCTTTATGCCATTCCAGGGTTTTGCGTCGAGTGGCGGACGTTCGTCGCCGCTATCTCTTGGATCGAGCGTGAGCACGTTGATGGCTTCTTCAGGCTCGTCCTCAAACCCTTCGGTAGGTTCGGATTCTTCCAGCTCTTTCAGCGATGAAAGGCCAGCCCGCAGGCGTTCCTCCGCGGCGCTGAGTCTTTCGCCTTGCAGCAGTGTACTTTCTTCTACCGATGCGCTGGTTGTGCGAAACACGACGACCTCAGTGGTGTACCAGCGTTCTTTTAAAGTGTCGTGCATCGAAGACACAATCTTTGCGTCTGCGGCAAAAGTGGGGTTAAGCACCAATCCGCTGGCAATCCATAGTGCGATCGCAAAATGGCCAAAATAGCAATGGGGAATGAATCGTTGCACGCCGGTCGTCGCCTTGTTCTCTAACTCTGTAGTTGGTCAATGAGCTGATTACAGAAGTTTACCCTATCCTCAAATTCAGGCAGCTCGGCTTTGGCTCTAAGGGTTGTGGCGCCTTCCATTCGGTAAGCGCCATCACTGTTTTGCACCAGTTTTACAATCGCCATCGGGTCAACCTTGGAATCGGTCTGAAAAATGAAGCGGCCGCCGCCCTCGCCGAGGTCGATGCGCGCGATGCCCAGGGGTGCTGCTAAGAGTTTGATTCGGGTGACGGTGAATAGGGTATCGAGCGCCTCAGGCAAGCTGCCGAACCGATCGATGAGTTCAGCGCGCAGGTCGTCGAGTTTGTCTTCGTCGGCTGCGTTACTGATTCGCTTGTAGCTGATGAGTCGGGCGTGGACATCTCCCATGTAGTCAGCAGGGATCAACGCGGGTTGATGCAGGTTAATGTCCTGGCTGGTCTCGAACGGTTGGTCCATGTTTGGGGTCTTGCCGTCGCGTATCGCTTGCACGGCCCGTTCGAGCATTTCCATATAAAGCGAGAAGCCGACTTCCTCTATTTGACCCGACTGCTCATCGCCCAGCATTTCGCCAGCGCCACGTATTTCCATATCGTGGGTGGCCAGCGTGAAGCCGATGCCCAGATCGCCGGAGGCCTCGATGGCTTCCAGGCGTTTCTTGGCATCGGTCGACAGGGCGCTGTGATGCGGCACTAGCAAATAGGCGTAGGCTTGACGGTCGGAGCGGCCTACTCGCCCGCGCAGCTGATGCAGCTGCGCCAGTCCAAAACGGTCTGCTCTATCAATAATGATCGTGTTGGCGTTGGGGATATCGATGCCTGTTTCGATAATGGTGGAACAAACCAGCAGATTGCAGCGTCGGTGCTGGAAGTCGTTCATCACCGTCTCAAGCTCGCGCTTGGGCATCTGGCCATGTCCCACGGCGACACGTGCCTCTGGCACAAGCTCTGCCAGCTCGGCAGCGGCTTGTTCTATGGTGCGCACCTCATTGTGTACATAAAACACCTGGCCGCCGCGCATGAGCTCACGGCTGAGAGCCTCTCTTATTAGGTGGCTACGCTTTTCCTGAATGAAGGTTTTGATCGACAGGCGCTTCGCGGGCGGCGTTGCGATAATGGAGAGATCCCGAATGCCCCCTATGGCCATGTTGAGGGTGCGTGGAATGGGTGTGGCTGTCAGTGTTAGCAGGTCAACTTCGGCGCGCAGCGCCTTTAAGCGTTCTTTTTGACGCACACCAAAGCGGTGCTCTTCGTCGACAATAACCAGTCCAAGATTGGCAAACCTTAACTCTTTGCTTAGCAGCTTGTGGGTGCCGATCAAGATATCTACCTTGCCATCAGCCGTGTCTTGCATCGCGGTCTTCACGTCGCTGTCGTTGCGCAGGCGAGAAATCACCTCAACGCGCACAGGCCATTCAGCAAACCGATCGCGGAAGCTCTCGCCGTGTTGTTGAGCGAGCAGGGTAGTGGGCACGAGAACGCCGACCTGCTTCCCATTCTGAACGGCCAGAAACGCGGCTCGCATCGCGACCTCGGTTTTACCGAAGCCAACGTCACCGCACACCAGTCGATCCATCGGCGAGGGGCCCGTCATGTCGGCAACCACGGCTTCTATAGTCATCTGCTGATCTTTGGTTGCCGAAAATTCGAATTGGTCGGCAAAGTTCTGGTAGTCAACCTCGGGCATCTCGAACTGGAACGCCGGCCGGCTTTTGCGCAGGGCGTAGAGATTGAGCAGCTCTGCAGCCACATCAAAGGCTTTTTGTGCGGCCTTGCGCCGGGCCTTTTCCCACTGATCTGAACCCAGTCTATGCAGCGGCGCGGTATTTTCATCTGCGCCTGAGTAGCGCGAAATCAGATGCAGTGAGGCGACCGGCACATACAGCTTTGCCTCTTCTGCGTATTCAAGCTGCAGAAATTCATTCTCGGTGTCGTTAATGGTCAAGGTGGTAAGCCCTTGATAGCGACCAACCCCGTGATCGATATGCACCACCGGCGCGCCAATGTGTAATTCGTTGAGGTTGCGTACGATCTGATCCGAATCCACTCGGGCGCGTTGTTCGGAGGCAGTGGCAACGCTCGGGCGGCCGCCGTAAAGATCCGCTTCGGTAATGACCGACAACGCATCGCTTGCGAACCCGCGAGTGAGTTCGGCAACCAGCAACGAGAAGCGGGGCGCCGGACCCTGTTCGAGTGTTTGGTTGTAGCTTTGCCAGGAGTCGACAAACTGGGTCTCTATTTCAGCTCGGCGCAGGAATTCATCGACAATTTCTCGGCGACCCGCCGATTCGGCTACAAATAAAACCGGGCTTGTGTGTGTATCGAGAAACTCGATGAGCGCTTTGGCCGGCGTGCGCGAGCGGATATCTGCTGTGAGATCAGGAAGTGCTGCGAACTCGAAGTCTTCTTCGTGTTTATGGCGCTGGTTGAGGCCGGTCTTCGCGAAGGGCGCAAGGCGGGCAAGCAGTTCCTCCTGGCTCAGATACAGCTCGGCGGGATCAAGAATGGGTCGTTCGATGTCGTAGCGCAGACTTTCGTGTCGATCGCTAACCTGCTGGAGAAACTCGCTGCTGCTGGATTCGAGGGGCGCAAGGTGTAACGCCCAGGTGTTCTCCGGCAGGTAGTCAAAGATCGATCCCAGTTCGTCAAAAAACAGCGGCAGGTAATATTCGATGCCTGACGGCATGATGCCAGCGCTCACGTCCTGGTAGACCGGGCAGCGGCGTTGATCAACATCAAAGCGCAAGTGCCAGCGGTTGCGAAACGCGGTGATGGCATCACCCTCCACGGGAAATTCATGGGCGGGCAACAGTTCGAGTCGATCCAGTTTCTCGATTGAGCGCTGATTGTCTGGGTCAAAAGTGCGCAGCGAATCTATTTCGTCATCGAGCAAGTCGATGCGGATGGGCAGGCTTGCACCCATTGGGAAAATATCGAGTAGCGCCCCGCGCACTGCAAACTCGCCTCGTTCGGTAACGGCAGAGACGTGACGATAGCCGGCTTCCACGAGCTGGGTGCGCTGGGTATTGATATCGAGTGTTTGTCCTGGCGCCAGCTGGAAACTGCTGCCGGCGACGTAGCCAACGGGTGCTGTGCGCTGAAGGGCGGTTGCCAGAGTAACAATCAATAGCGCCTGCT
>CAZFIA010000023.1:0-37949 GCA_964519335.1 uncultured Pseudomonadales bacterium | reverse complement strand
TCAGCAAACAACTCATTAGTTGCGTCGTAGCTCAAACCCACCATGGCATCAACTGCGCCGCTACCGGTGCTCTGGTTGTCTCCAAGTCCTGGGAAACTTTGACCAACATCAGGAAAACTGGATTGCGACGGATCGTCGGTACCGGATCCGAGCAAAATAGTTGCTGCAATCGCGCGTAACTCGAGCAGGGCGGCGTCATTAAGATCAAGTCCAACTGGAATGTCCGCCGCCACGTATACGGTTAACGTCTCGTCAGGCGCAAGCAGGGGGTCATTGGTGCCAGCAACGTAAAGTGCATCGCCGCCAGGACCTCTTTGAAGACCCGGCACGCTATTAGTTTCTAAGAAAATTCCATCAAGAGTTGAATCAAAGTTGTCACCGCCAATCACTGTTTCGGCATTCAGCCGAAAGGCTTCAAAGCCATTACCTAGATTACTCAGCGTGTACTGTTGCACTGCTGCGCTTTGCCCAGCAATCACACCGATGGAGCTCGCATCGGCGTTTACAACAGATACCTCAAGCAGCTCATCCACAAAAAATGTGCTCAGACTGCTGGCAGTACGATCGAACCCATCCTGGGTGTAGGCAATAGTTACGCTGTTGGGAATTTCCTCGCCAGCCCCCGTCCCGACGGCCCAAACCACAGGCACACGAAGGCTCGCAGTGACTGCACCGACCACGGCCAGCCAAACAAATCGCTTAAAAGAGGAGATGCCTTTCACGAGATTCTTTTCGTTTCCATTCGAGCGCACAATCAGACAAGCGCTTGCGCAGGCCACAGCGTGTGGCCCGTTATTGCTTCCGGGAACTCTAGATAAGGAGGGAAGTTGCTATCGTGACGCGGCGCACAATGTTGAAGCCATGTCGTGAAAATCGGCGCACTGCGCCGATTTTTGTCGGATCAAGTCATTTCTACCGCGTACTGACGGGCGGAGGCGCGATTAGTCCTCAGGCAGGCGTAAAGTGGTCGTCTCCGTTTGAGGGTCAAACCACAGCTGAGCTTCACCGCTCTCGAGCAGGCCCAGCACGGCGCTCCTTTTGGCTTCGAGGCTCAGTTTGGCTTCCCCTTCCGCAAAATCACCATAATCCGTGCCCTCGCGCAGCACATAGTCATCGAGAACCCCATTCAGGGCGTCCTCTGAAAGGTCTTTATAAGGAATCTTCATCTGAGGGTGTGAAATGCTCCGCAGCTATCCATAATTGGCTTGTCTATCATGTTGAATTGTATGGCAAACGGTGCCTTACTCGAAATTCACGGGATTAGCGGCCAACGCCGAACAGGTCGGCCACGCCCCCGTTCCAACAGGATTGGGAACTCATGTCAGAACAAGATCACATACTGGTAGTAGAAGACGAGCCGATTACCCGGGAACAGCTTGTGTCCTACTTCGAGGAAGAAGGCTTCAAGGTAACCTCTACCGGCTCAGGCGACGAAGTTCTGCCTCTGGTGCAAAATTCGGACATCATCCTAGTGTTGCTGGACATCAAACTGCCAGGCAAAGATGGGTTAACACTAACGCGCGAAATTCGGGTTTCGTCCGATCTGGGCATCATTCTTGTGACCAGTAAACAAGAACAGATCGACCGCATTCTCGGTCTTGAAAGTGGTGCCGATGACTACGTGACCAAGCCGTTTGATCCCCGCGAACTCCTGAGCCGCTCGCGCAACCTCATTCGACGAGTACAGTTGCAACAGAAGCAACGCAAGAAGAATCACCTGCGCACCTTCGATGGCTGGACCCTTGATCTGAACAAACGCGAGCTCACCTCACCCGAGAACGACAAGCAGACCTTATCTGCCGGCGAGTATCAGCTCCTACTAGCCTTCATGGAGCAGGCCGGCGAGGTAATGAACCGGGACCAGCTTATGAACCGTATCCGCAACCGCGAGTGGTTCCCGGATGATCGCTACATCGACGTTCTAGTGGGCCAACTCCGCAAGAAGCTTGGTGAGAAGGCCGCGAACGCCAAAATCATCTCTACCATCCATGGCACCGGCTATCTGTTTACCCCGGAAGTAGCTTAGACTCACAGCGACCGCATATATGCGTCTTTGACCGCCGGGGGGCAGTCGTTGCGCCCAGCTAAGGGCGACATTGAGTGATGGCAACAGAAGAACAAACGCTGATATACGAAAGCGCGTCGACTCTGGTGCGACGCCGCACGGCAATCCCACAGCGCTTCGGCAAATCATCCAGCACCTCATTTATAGCGCCCACACAGGATTCAGATCCAGCGTCTGGCAGCACGGTAATCTGCAAGTCACTTAAACCCCAGGCGGCCACACCAACGGCAATTTCGCGGTACTACCACGAATTCGCGGTTAATCAGTCTCTTACCTCAAGCTATGTGTGCCGGGCGCTCGGCTTTGACGAACGTCTGCCAGAGATTACCCTTGAAGACACCGGCGGCGTCGCCCTAAAGCAACTTATAAAAGACGAGGATCTTGTCTGGGATGAGAAACTCCATATAGCAACCGAGCTCTGTAAAGCGGTTCAGTCTATTCACGATGAAGGCGCGATTCATCGCGACCTCAATCCCGCCAACATCGTCGTCAACCTTGATACCCAGAGCCTCAAACTAATCGACTTCGGCCTGGCCACGCTTGCATCACATGATTACAACGAAGTTGAGACCGGTCAGCTTACAGGGACGCTGCCATATATATCTCCAGAGCAAACTGGCCGCGTCAATCGAAGAATAGACTATCGAACCGACCTGTACTCATTGGGCGCCACTCTGTACGAATTGCTGGCTGGCAAGCCCCCCTTTGTAAACAGCGATCCACTCGAACTCATTCACAGTCATATCGCACGCACTCCGGCAAGGCTTTCAAGTCTTAGCAAAGAAATCCCACGCTGGCTATCGGACATCATCCAAAAACTGCTCGCCAAACAGCCTGAAGATCGCTATCAAACCGCTGAAGCGGTTCGTGCAGATATCGAGCTAGGCATTAGCCGGGTTGCAGGGACCCGGGGCGACGACGTTGTTCCATTTGAACTTGGCCGAACAGATTCAAAAGGTCAGTTAACCCTGCCGCGCAAAGTCTACGGCCGCGAGCAAGAATTAGAGAAACTCAGTGAACTTGCTGTCCGTGCCGGGGAAGGCGAGTCGCTAATCGTGCAATTGATTGGTCCTCAGGGCGTTGGTAAACAAAGTCTTGCCAAGGCGTTCGCAGCCCAATTCCGCGAGTCCGGCGGCTTGACGGCAACGATCGACGTTTCCGGCGACAATCAGGGTCGCCAGGACACTACGCCAAACAATGCGCCCAGAGGCGCGCTGGAAATTGCGCGGCAGTTTTTGCGCCAGGTACTGTCCAGAGACGACGAAAGCTCCAACGCCTACCTCACCCGACTGCGCAACCTCGGCGAAGATTCTGTCGAGGCTTTGCGAGCCTCTGTACCAGAGCTTGCAATGGTGTTTCAGAAACCATCAAAACCAACGAGCAAGAGCCCCGACCACATTCTGCAGGCGCTCCTGAAGTCTCTGTCACCAATTAGCCTGCTCATTGTTCTGGAACAGCCGCAAGGCTGGGATCGGACGGAACTACGAGAACTCATTGACGACCTCATGGCTCTCAACAATGTTGTGATTGTGCTATCGATGGAATCTCAGGCAGATCTCGACATTGACGCCTATCGACTACGCACCACCGACATGCCGCTCGCACCACTCAGCAGATCGGCAGTGCGGTTGCTAATGTCTGAAATATTCTCGCATAGCGAGGCAAAAATTCGTGAACTTGCTCAGGAAGTTCACGAAAAGACAGAGGGTTACCCCAGCCAGGTGATTAGCCTGCTCTATGAATTGCACGCCAAACGTGCGGTGTTCTACGATGCGCAGGACGGCGGTTGGTCATGGCAGATCGACGCCGTGCGCAGCCATTACTTCACGGATAACTCGGCGGAGCGCATTACCAATCTGCTGGCCCAACTACCCGAGCACACTCTCAATTTGCTTCGCATTGCGGCTTGCCTCGGAAGCAACTTTAATGCCGCCGCTTTGGCTCAGCTGTCCCTTACTAAGGACAGCGATGAAACGCTAGTCGCACAGGAGTTAAACAAGGCACTGAATCTAGGCGTAGTAGCCAACAAACAAGCAGGTTTTGAAGAGGGTCCACTTTTTCGATTTGCCCATAGCGATATTCGAGCGCGCATATACGCCGACATGGGTGAGGCTGAGAAGTCGCGATTACATCGCGGCATCGCCGATCATCTGATGTCCCGCTCCGCGGCAATCTCAAATCCATCAAATCAAACCGTGCGGCTGGAAGGAGAACGGCTGATCCTGATGGCAGAGCACATGAACGCCGCGACCAATCCTAGTACTAGCAAACCCGAAGAGCTTAGCCAGGTTGCTTACCACAACCTACTGGCCGCCAAAGAATTGCTTCGACAGCAGGACTATCGTGCTGCTTTCAATATGTCAAACACGGCGCTGAGGCTGTACCTAAAAAGCGATCTAACTTCCTCTCTGCTCAATCAAGAACTAACGCTCTGTGCTGCCGAAGCCGCTTTTCTTTGCCCCGACTTCGATCAGCTCGAAAGACTCCTTCAGGAAATCACCACAAGCAACTTTACGCTCGACGAATTCGGCATCCGAATGGCGTTTGCGCGAAATCGGCTTACAGATGGACAGAGTCTCGCACTGACAGCGATCAACCAACTCAGCGAGCTACCTGCCCCTCCCCGTTTTTCGCAACCCCCACAGCCGTTGAAAAAAGACGAAGGTTTTGAGACTTGTACCGATGCAGAATTTCAGCAGCGTGCGCGGCTGTGCGCATACGCGTTGCCTCTGGCATTACAGTTGGGCGATGACACGCTCATAAAATTAGCAAAGAGCATTAATCAGCAAGCCGCCAGCACTTCCGGATATTGCCCGGAAGTAAGCTACTTGCTAGCGGTACAAGCCACCTGGGAACACCATCGCGGCAATCGTGCGCAGGCAAAATTACTAGCGCACTCCGCTCGTACCCTGGCCAACCACTGGTCAACCAATCAATTCTCTATTCGCGCACGCGCAACACTTTATGGTTTGTACGATAGCTGGGTGGCTCCGTTCGACACTAGTCTTTCAAAGCTGGGTGATTCTCTGCGCGAAACCATAGCGTTGCGAGATTACGAATTTTCCGGTCTGGCGATCAACTGGTTCGCCTCGAATGCGGTTTTGCGCGGCATGGACTTGACGTCGCTTGGGCGGCGCTTGTCACTACACGTGGATCAACTGAGCAACTATGGCAATCTGTCAAACGTAAACGTTGTGCGCTATCTGGCGGGCATGATCGATAGCTACATAGGCCAAGAACAAGGCTCCGAAGAAACCGCCCCCGGCAACCTGGAAGTGTTAGCCGGCGAACCACCCAGCCTTGACAATCCAACCGACAAATTAGCGATTGGCACTCTTTACGTGCACCGCGTGTACTTTGCCGTTGTGTTCAATGATTACCACGGCGCTCAGGATGCGCTGGAGCGAGCACAGGCATACATCCCTTCTCTCATAGGGTCGCCACTGCGGATTACCCTTAAGTTCTGCGAGGCCTTGATCGGCCTGCAAATAAACACAACGAATAAACCCGGAACAAGAAGCTTTGACCTCGATGGCGTGTGGAATCGAGTGCTACCAAACCTCCAATCAACCGTTAACCAAACGCGCAAGTTACTCTCAACGTTACAGACCTGGGCGAAGGAGACACCATTTGCCGTACCCAAGGCAACTCTGATAGAAGCCGAGCTACTTTGGCATAAAGGCGAACAGAACGAGGCGCTGGAGTACTACGAGCGAGCAGCTTCACAGGCGCGAGACCTTGGACTGGTAAACGACGAGGCTATAGCCTACGAACTCGCAACCCACCGCTGCGATGCACGCGGCCGTCGTGATTTCACTAAACTCTTCGCACGCAACGCCCACAGGGCGTATACACGGTGGGGCGCAGTAGCAAAAATCAATGCACTCGAAGAAGAGTACCGAGGCATTTTGAACGAAACTCGCGAAGGACCGGCCAAGTTAAGCCTGTCAGATCTTACCGATCTAACCGTACGCGAATTCCACAGCCACTCACATACCTACCACTCGCACGAGTTTAACGAGCGACTGCTCGACACCACTACAGTTTTACGGGCAGCGCAGACTCTCTCTGGCGAGATCATGCTCGATCAGGTGCTTGAAAAACTGCTGCACTTAACGCTCGAGCATGCCGGCGCGCAAAAAGCAGCAATGCTTCTAAACACAGATAACCGACTTTATCTGGAAGCGGTCGCCGCAGTTGAGGGTGGCGAGACACGCCGAATCAATCCGCCGATTCCGATGGAAGCATCGACTGAAGTACCACTGTCGATAATTCAATTTGTGAGCCGAACAAAGCAGGTTCTGGTGCTGGGAGATGCAACCCAGGAAGATGTATTCACTCAGGACCCTTATGTAGTGAGAGGCAAACCTCTGTCTGTTCTCTGCCTGCCTATTCTGCATCGCGGCGAGCTAACCGGCGTTCTATATGTAGAACACCGCTGGCTTTCTAACGTGTTTACTGAACAGCGCGTTGAAGTTCTTAATTTGCTTTCCTCGCAGGCGGCTATCTCAATCGAGAACGCTCGCTTGTATGGCGATTTGCAAGGCGCTCGCGACGACTATCGAGCGCTCTACGACAGCGCGATAGAAGGCCTTTTTAGGATCTCCGGTCAGGGCGCACTAATACGCGCCAATCCAACACTAGCGGGCTTGTTAGGCTTCAATAGCGTCGAAGGTTTACTACTTGAGTACCGGGAACTACTCGACCGAGTGTTCCTCGAACGCGAAAAAGGTCAGGAGTTTCTTACCAAACTCGACGAAGACAAACGAGTAACTGCATTCGAAGCAAAAGCGCTCTCGCGCGATGGTCGCGAATTCTGGATGTCAATCGCCGCGCGCATCACAGAGGACAAAGATGCCGGCGAATACATCGACGGTTCTATCATAGATATCACGGCGCGCATCGAAAGTGAGCAGGCGGAGAAACAGCGCCAAATTGCAGAGGCCGCAACCCAGGCAAAAAGTGAATTCCTTGCCAATATGAGCCACGAGATTAGGACGCCAATGAATGCAATCATTGGCTTTTCTGAGCTAACGCTAGACACCGAGCTAGATCGCCAGCAACGCGAGTACATTGGCTCGATACGACGAGCATCTGAATCGCTACTCTCCATCGTAAACGACGTTCTGGATTTCTCAAAGATCGAAGCCGGCAAACTGGATCTTGAATCGGTCCCGTTTGAACTCGGCACAATGCTCGAAGAACTCGAGCGCCTGTTCCGAACTGAGTTCCGCAAGAAAAATCTGCGCCTGGTAATCAACAATTGGGCGGATCGCCATCCCGACTTCCCCAACAATTCAGTAATTCTTGGCGATTCGTTGCGCCTACAGCAGGTCCTCGTAAACCTCGTGGGCAATGCACTAAAGTTCACGACTGAAGGCCAAATTGCAATTGAAGTTGAAGTCGATCGATCGTTCGTTCTCACTACCGGTGAGCCGCAGATTGTCTTGTGTTTCGCGGTAACCGATACCGGTATCGGCATCGACGAAAATCAGCAATTACGCCTATTCGACTCTTTCGAACAGGCTGAATCATCAACTACGCGTAACTACGGCGGTACAGGTCTCGGCCTCACTATCTGTCGCCGACTTGTCAACATGATGAAAGGTGAGATCAGCGTAAGCTCTACCGTAGGCGAAGGCAGCCGTTTCGAGTTCACAGCTCAGGTTGGTTACACCAAAGATGAAATCGAGACTGTTCAGCGACGAGCGAAGACTCGCGATAGATCCAGTCAGCTGTTTCACGACAAACGTGTGCTACTCGCTGAAGACAATCCAATAAACCAGCAACTTGCACTAGCCTTCTTGCAACGTGCTGGAGCAATTGTAGAGATTGCTGAGACCGGCCGACAGGCCGTTGCTCGCGCAGTGGCGAACAGCTACGACGTTATACTAATGGACATTCGGATGCCTGAGATGGACGGGCTCGAAGCAACCTCCGAACTGCGTAAGCAGGGTCTTAAGGTGCCGATTATCGCCGTTTCGGCAGATGCAATCGGAGAGCGCCGAAGCCGCGCGCTAAAAGCAGGATGCAACGGCTACGTTACCAAACCCATAGATTTCGACACGCTAGTATCGGAGTGTAGCGAACACATGGGCTTAAAGCTTGAAGTCGAAGATGCACCGCGCCGCCGAGCCAGCGATGGCGAGTTCGATCACGATGAAAATGAAGAAGAAGATGAGGCACTGTCGACGCGAGTGCCTGGAATCGACGTTGGACTCGCGATTAAGAACCACAATGACAACGTAAAGCTAATGCTCAAACTTATGGGAGACTTCGGAACTTACTATGGTGACGCTGGCGCTAAAATCCGCACCTACCTACTAGAAGGGGAATGGGAAGAAGCAGAACGTCTTGCTCACAACCTGCGCGGTGTGGCGGGGTCGTTTGGTGCAACAGATTTGCAGGAAGCGGCAAAGGTACTGGAACTTGCTCTGGTACGCGAAGACGGCAGCGACGAGTTGCCAGGCGCTCCAGACGGAAAGATGGAAGAAGAGACCTCAGAAAACCTGCTGGGGCTCGCACAGAGTTTCGAACTAGCGTTAAACGAGGTACTCGAAGGAGCGGAGGCGTTGGCGAGTAAAGAAGTACGCCTCCGAGAAGGCGACGCCTAAAATTCTCAGGAAGCCCTGAAAAAGCAATCAATCAATCGCAACCAAAGGCACGGTATCCACAGTGCGCTTGAGCCCCGAAAAGTCGAACAGGTTAGCGTCGGCCAGCTGAGAGGGCGAAATATGTGCCAGCGCCCGGGCAATATTCTCTACCCGTCCCGGTTGCTCAAGCTCCCACTGCGCAAGCATCGCCTTCACCTTGGCACGCTGTAGGTTGGGCTGAGAACCGCACAGGTTGCACGGAATAATTGGGTGCGATCGCAATCTAGAAAACTCTTCGATCACTTTTTCTCGAGCGTAATATAGAGGCCGAATCACCACGTTTGCCCCATCGTCGCTTAAAAGCTTCGGCGGCATCGACTTCATGGTGCCACCAAAAAACATATTGAGGAACAGTGTCTCTACGGCGTCATCCAAATGGTGCCCCAGCGCAATCTTGTTCGCACCGATCCGTTTGGCGGCGCTGTAGAGAATTCCACGACGCATTCTCGAGCACACCGGGCAAGTGGTCTTCCCCTCGGGAGTTAGCTCCTGAACAATCGAGTAGGTATCTTCTTCAAGTATCTGAAACTCGACGCCAAGCTTATCGAGGTACTCCGGAAGCACATGCTCCGGAAAACCAGGCTGTTTCTGATCGAGATTGACTGCGACCAATGAGAACTCAACCGGGGCGTGACGCTCGAGACTCAAAAGCATATCGAGCAGCGTGTAAGAATCTTTGCCGCCAGATACGCACACCATGACCTTGTCGCCATTATCGATCATGCTGAAGTCGGTTACGGCTTGACCTACAAGTCGACGCAAGCGCTTTTGCAGCTTGTTAAATTCATAGTTGGCGGCGCGAGGTGTCACTACAGATAACCAAATGATGAGGGGCCTAGATTCTGCACCGCGCACGTGGCGGTCGCAAATCCCAGCTCGAGACTTCTAGTCTAAGCCTCGCAACACTCGCATAGGCGGGCTCGCTATCAACGATCGTGAGCCTGCCAGTCCAACCGCCGCCACCAAGAGTGCTCCTGCAATTGGCGCACCCAGCCAGTACCAGCCGTGAAACACCGGCTGCAGCTCAAAAACCTGGGTCTGCAACAACATCACGGCAAGTTCGGCGCCCGCCACGGCGAGCAAGCCAGACAACGCGCCCAGCGTCAAAAATTCCACAGCTAGCGATCCGGCAATCAGTCCGCGCGTTGCGCCGAGTGCCCGCAACAAGCCGTGCTCTGCCAAACGTTCATCTCGGCTCGACTGGATGCTCGCAAGCAACACCAGAGCTCCTGACGCAAGCACCAAACCCAGCACCAGTTCAATCGCCTGGGTAACCCGATCTACAATGGACTGTATCTGCTCGATTATGTCTTCCATGGGAATGACGCTAACGGTCGGGAACTCGCGCATAAACCCGTTGAGCCGGCGCTGTTCTGCGCGCGGCAAGTGAAAACTGGTCATAAAGGTGGTGGGAATGCCTTCAAGCATCGCTGGCGAAAAAATCACAAAGAAATTCGGTCGCATACTGTCCCAGTCGACCCGGCGCAGGTTGCTTACTCGGCCTGTAACGATTGCTCCCGCCACGTCTATTGATAACTCGTCTCCTATGCCGAGCCCGTGCTGCGCCGCATAGTTGTCTTCGAGCGAAATAAGTCGTTCGGTTGAATCGGCTGACCACCATTCCCCATCTACCAGAACATTCTCGGCAGGTTTCTCCTTCGCGTAGGTCAGGTTACGTTCGTTGTCGAGATCGTTATCAAAAACGCCTTCACGCAGGTCATTCCACTCTTCAACAGTGAATGTGTTAACACCCACTATCCGACCCCGGATCATCGGGAACAACTCACCAACACGCTGACTCATACCCTCGAGCTTGACGCGCACCCCATCTACCTCATCTGGAGTTACGTTCATCACAAAATGATTAGGCACGTCGTCAGGCAGTTGCTCGCGCCATTCGGACAACAGCGATGTGCGGACCAACAACAAAATCAGAAGCAACATGATAGCCAGACCAAAGATGAGCATCTGCGCAATACTGGTACGCGAGCGACGCTGTATGCCAGCCAATGCCAGACGCCAATAGGAACCGGCCTGCATTCCCAACGCGCCGGTGCCGCGCAAGGCAAGCCAGGCCAGCACGGCAAACACGATGAGTACCGAAGCAACGGCCCCAAGCGTGTATAGCGTGAGTACGACACTGCCGCTGTACCAAAGCAACAAAAAGATCGTGCCAACAAGTGCTGCAGAGTAAGTGGCCACGGAGGCGTAATCACCCTCTACCAGATCCCGGCGAATGACACGCATCGGCGAGATATCGCGCAACGCAAGCAAAGGCGGCAGCGCAAAGCTCAACAAACAGATGAACCCGGTAATCGCCCCGAGTACATAGGGTCTAAGACCCGCAGAAGGCAACTTTCCTGGAATAAGGTCATTTACAACGGCGAGCACTACTTGCTGCAACAGGTTGCCGACTAACAAGCCAGCGAGCACCCCCAAACCACCAACCAGCAGCAATACACCCAGAAAATTCTGCAACACAACCCGAGGTGTTGCACCGAGGGTTTTAAGAACCCCAACGTGATCGAAGTGGCGACGGGAATAACGATGTGCCGCAAGAGCCACCGCAACACCGGCGAGCAATACCGCGAGCAACCCACCTAGCAATAGAAAACTCTCGGCACGGCCAAGCGCGCTACCAATCGCGGCGCTGCTGTCCCGGGCGCCCAACCAGCGAAATCGCTTGAGCTCTGCCTCACCAAGGGTCGCATAGGCCGCCGCCATGTCATTATCGTCGCCGCGCAATAAATAGCGAAAGCTGATACGGCTGCCGGGTTGCACTATCTTGGTGGCATCGAGGTCTTCGATACGCATCAACGCCCGCGGTGCGAGGTCGGTGAAGCTACCCCCGCGATCGGGCTCACGCGTCAGCACCCGCGTAACGGTGAGCGTCTTAAAGCCGACTTCAACTGTATCGCCCAGAGTTAACGCAAGTGCTGGAAACAAACGAGGATCGAGCCAAACTTCGCCAGGTTGGGGTAAAGCGTCGATTTCTGCATCCGCACCAAATGGCTCTGAGCTCACCCGCAACACACCACGCAGCGGGTAATCAGGGCTCACAGCCTTAACCGAGGCAAGCAAATTATGATCGTTGCCGGTGTAGAGCATAGTCGCGAAGGTGACGGTTTCTGCCCGCTGCAAGCCAAGCTCGGTAGCCTTCTTACGAATGGCATCAGGTGCTGGCGCGGATCCACTCAACACTCGGTCTGCAGCAAGAAAGGTCGCAGACTGCTCAATCAACGCGCTCTGCAATCGGTCAACAAACAGCGCTATTGCGGTGACCGACGCTACCGCTACTACAATGGCAGCAAGCAACAAGCGCAGTTCTCCCGAGCGCCAATCGCGCAACGCAAGTTTCATCGCGAGCGCATACGAACGGCTGCGGCCTCCGGTAAGTTTCGACTCGGAAGTACTCGCAGCCTGAGGGGCATTCACGTTCAGTTTGCAAGCTCCTGCACAATCTGCCCGGCGTCCACCGTGACACTTCGAGCACAGCGAGCAGCCAACCTCGGATCATGGGTAACCAGCACGAGCGTTGTCCCAAAGTCGGCGTTTAGGTCGAACAATAGCTCCGTCACCCTGGCACCCGTTGTCGTATCAAGATTACCCGTCGGCTCATCAGCAAACAGCACTTGAGGTCGACAGGCAAAGGCACGAGCGATGGCAACACGCTGTTGTTCGCCCCCAGACAGTTGTCTCGGGTAATGATGCCCGCGCTCACCAAGCCCCACTCTATCGAGCAACTCGGAAGCTCGCTGTGCTGCATCTGCATCTCCACGCAGTTCGATGGGCAGCATGACATTTTCGGCGGCGGTGAGACTCGCTAGCAGCTGAAAATTTTGAAACACAAAGCCAACCAGGCGGCCCCGCAGCAGTGCCCGGGCTTCTTCATCCAGATGCGTAAGCTCCTCTCCGGCGAGAGCGACCGAGCCGCTACTCGGCACATCGAGTCCCGCAAGAATGCCTAAAAGAGTCGTTTTGCCAGACCCAGAGGCTCCAATCACGGCAAGACTCTCACCTGCGTCGATGGCAATGTTAATGTTCTGCAATATGGTTAGTGGCCCGGCCGCGGTTTGCACGGTTTTGGTTAAATTGCTGGCCGCAACCATTGGCGCGGACGGGATCGCGCTTTCAGCCCTCGAACTGGATACCGACATGTGTACTACTTCTTCCTGTTCTATCTTCCGGAATGGTCCAGCAACTTCGTCATTCTACTGTGAATCACAAGGTTACCGTGAATTTGCACAATCTGGGGTAGCGCGGGGATTCCTGGTCAAACTCCTCGCGCTCGTCCTGATGCTGGTAGCCGGTTGCTCGGATGGCGATAACATGGCGTCCGACACCCAGTTGCCCGCCACTGAAAACCGCTCTGGATCAGCCGGATTAGCTATCAGAACTGAGTCTGCGACGAACGGAACACCCGCAGAGGAGAATTCGGCACCCATCGAGCAAGATACCGCGACGATCAAGACCTCGGGCGGCTTCAAAGTGCTGGTCTTTGGCGACAGCATTAGCGCGGCATACGGCATCAAACGTGACGACGGTTGGGTTGCGTTACTCGCCGACCGTATCGAGAGCCACTACGCGGATGCGCAGGTAATCAACGCGAGCGTCTCCGGCGAAACTACTCAAGGCGGCCGGGCGAGGCTTGATGCGGCCCTCAAACTGCACACACCCGATCTTGTGTTTCTGGAGCTGGGAGGCAACGATGCACTACGCGGCTATCCGGTCGAGCGGCTGCGTGACAATCTCAGCGCAATGGTTGAGCTGGCTCAGAACCGGGGTGCAAAAGTAATTTTGCTGGGCATGCAAATACCGCCCAACTATGGCCCCCACTACACCCGCGATTTCGCATCAGCGTTCAAAACAGTCGCAGACGCAAAGGACGCTTATCTAGTCCCGTTTTTTCTGGAGGGCGTAGCGCTAATTGAAGGCATGATTCAGAGCGATGGAATACACCCAACCACCCAGGCTCAACCCTTGTTGCTAGAAACCGGCTGGCAGGCGCTGGTCGCAACCATGGGCGACACCTATCCGCTCTTGCGTTCGCCCTGAGCGTCCGGCCCGATATGCGCCTTGCCTCGCGATGCGGCCAATTCCATCTGCTTCTGACGCTCGGCAAATCCAGCCCGCTGGTCCGGATCAACCTCTTCTATGCAGCGCGGGCAGCTAATTCCCAGCTTGTAGTCTGGATGGTTCGCCTCGGACTTGGGTAAGGGTCGCCGACAGGCGTGACACTGCAGGTAATCACCGGGTTTCAGCCTGGCATCCAACGCCACGCGCTGATCAAACACAAAGCACTCGCCGGTCCAGCGGTTAGCGCCTGATTCGCCGGCTGGTCCAGCAGCGCTCCCAACAGGAGTCGAAGAAGCCGCTTCGGCTTCTGTACCCAGGGTCTCGAGATACTTCAGCACGCCACCTTCCAACTGGTAGACCGACTCAAAGCCCTGATCCAAGAGGTAAGCCGCCGCTTTTTCGCAGCGAATACCGCCAGTACAAAACATGGCAACGCGCGGTTGGCTTGAAGGGTCCAGATGCTTCTCGACAAACTCTGGAAACTCGCGAAACGTTTTAGTTTGCGGATTGAGCGCACCGGGAAACGTGCCCACTTCCACTTCGTAGGCATTGCGGGTATCTACTACTACAACGTCTGGATCATCGAGCAACTCATTAAATCGCCAGGCGTCCACGTGCTCTCCGGTGCGCAGTGCGGGAGAAACCGGCTGGCCAAAACTCACTATTTCGTCTTTGATCTTGACCTTCATGCGCAAGAATGCCGCTTCGCCTTCTCGAACTTCTGACTTTTTGCATTCAAGCCCAGCAAACTCAGTTTGCTGTCGCAGAAATTCGGTGAGCGCGTCCAACGCTTCTGGTGAGCCGGAGACCGTACCATTAATGCCTTCGGCGGCGAGCAACAAAGTTCCTAGAATCTCAAGCTCTAGGCTACGCGCCAATACAATCTCACAGAGCAGCTCTACCCGTGCTTCACTCATCAGAGGATGCACAAAATGATAGAGGGCCATGACCATTTGTTGCCTATGCGGAAGTGGGGACGAAGTAGCCAAGGCCTTAGCTGCTCTGCTCGCCGCCGTGACAGGGCGGCGAAAGTGGCGCCTCGCCAAACCGCTTACGCCATTCACCCTCGGTGTAAGGATGCAGCGCCAGCGCGTGGACGGGACCGGCCAACAAGTCAGCAAGCAAGGCATTGATCGATCGGTGTCGATTGATACGGCTCGCATCCAAAAAATCATCACTCACCAAAACCACTTTGAAATGAGTCTGCGAATTTTCGGGCACATTGTGCTGGTGACTTTCGTTAGCAACTTCAAGGTGCAGCAATTCAAATCCGTCAGCGATACGGCGCTCTATCTCTTCGCCTATATCGACAACATCACCTGCCCTGGCCTCAGAGTCTTCGCTCACGTAGCCGCGCCCTTCTTCCCTGTTACCGTAACCAGTATCACCGAGATGTTATCGAACCCTCCGGCTGTATTGGCTGCATCGACAATAGCGTCAACCAATAAGCTGGGTGCGCTATGGGCCACAAAAAGTGCCTGAAGTTCTTCTGGCTCAAGCATGTCAGTCACGCCATCGCTGCATAGCATATAAAGATCACTCGCCTGGGGCTGCTCCTCGAGCACATCGACTTCAACAGTGGCCTCAATACCAAGAGCCCGGGTAATGATGTTGCGGTTTGGCGCCTGACGCGCCTCCGCCGCCGTCATCAGGCCACTATCAACAAGCTGCTGCACCACGCTGTGATCGCAGGTGAGCTGATCAAGTGTTTGATCGCGAAATCGGTAGATGCGTGAATCACCGACATTGGCCAACCACATTTGATTATCGACAAGCTGCAGCGCAACGAGCGTGGTCCCCATGTTGTTTAGTTCGGCATCACTTCGCGACAGCTCAAAGATACTGGCATTGGCGTCTTCTACCACCTGCTGCATACCCATTCCGGCACCCAGCCCCTTGAGCACTCGATCTGCGGCTTCTCGACTTGCGACCTCGCCGGCGTTCAGGCCGCCCATGCCATCTGCCAGCACGGCGATGCCTGATAGCGATAGAAAAGCGATCGAGTCTTCATTGTTTCCGCGCACCCGGCCGGCGTGCGAACGCGCGACAATCTCGAGCGCAAGCACAGAGCGTTCTGGTCCAGAACTGGCGGCATCAGTGGCGACTTCGGTTGCGATGACAGCTTCGTCGAGAGGAAATGATTGCAAAGTATAGCGAGGCGAGGAGCTGCGGTCGCCAACGGCGTTGGAAGGCGTGGTAAAATTGTTGCTAAGCCATTCCGGATGACCCTACACAAGTGACCCTTCTCAGGTGACCCAGCCCCCAGTGACCCATCAAAGATGCTAGTTGTTATTTCTCCAGCCAAACGCCTCGACTTTGACTCGATAACCCCAGACTCGCTAGCAGAATCGGGGCAAACCAGCCGGGCCCCCAAAATGGCAAAAAAGCTCACACAGCCAGATTTTCTCGACGATGCCCAAACCCTGATCGACACGCTGCGTGGCTACACGCCCAGGCGTCTGCGGAATCTCATGGGGATCTCTGCTGATCTGGCAGAACTCAACGCGCAGCGCTACGCTGACTTTTCGCAACCCTTCACGCCAGAAAACGCAAAAGCCGCTGTTCTCGCGTTCAAAGGCGATGTCTATCTGGGGCTGGCGGCCGATACCCTGAAAGCGGCCGATCTAAATTTCGCGCAAAAACACCTGCGTATTTTGTCTGGCCTGTACGGCGTACTAAGGCCTATGGACCTAATCCAGCCCTACCGGCTTGAGATGGGCACCAAACTCAAGACCAGCCGCGGTAAAGATCTATACAGCTACTGGGGGAGCAAAGTCACTGACCAGCTAAACGCGGTGTTCGCACAGTTACCAAAATCACAGGCGCCTGTGCTGCTTAACCTTGCATCAAATGAATACTTCAGCGCGATTCGTGCCAAAGAGCTTAATGCTGAAGTTGTAAACGTCTCCTTCAAAGACATGAGCCGGGGCAAGTACAAAGTGATCAGCTTTTTTGCCAAGAAGGCCCGCGGCTATATGAGCAACTTCATTATCACCAATCGCATCAAGAGCGTCGCTGAGCTTCGAAATTTTGACGTAGATGGCTACGCCTACTGCGCTAACTCATCCAGTGCCCGAGAGCTGGTTTTCTTGCGCGATCAAAACGACTAAAACAAAAAGAGAAAGCTCATGACCGATACCCCATCAACCCCAACGGACGACCAGCTCGACGCTGCAGTACTGCGGCGACTACTGGCGCATCTAGATGAGCGGAAAGACGTTCAGAATATCGACCTGATGAACCTCGCTGGCTTCTGCCGTAACTGTTTATCCAAGTGGTACGTAGAGGCAGCAAGCACAACCGATAGCCCGCTGGAACTTGATGCCGCGCGCGAACGCGTCTACGGCATGCCATACACCGAATGGAAAGCGAATCATCAGCTCGAGGCCACGGCTGAGCAAAAAGCCGAGTTCGAAAAGCAAAACAGCGGCAAGCACTAGATCGCGGCTTAGACCTTGGATAACCAATCCACCGAAGAAACTCCGGGAACGGCAGATGAGGACGCTGAGCTTTCTGCGGGTTTCGGCAGGTTCCTGAAAGAGTGGCGAGGCTTTTTCCTGTTTGTTGCGCTGATGTTGGTGTTTCGCTCCATCATCGCCGACTGGAATCACGTGCCTTCTGGCAGCATGCGCCCCACTCTGTTGATCGGTGATCGAGTTGTCGTAAACAAGCTGGCCTTTGATCTGCGCGTGCCGTTCACCTTTATCCGGATATGGTCGCACAGCGATCCTGTGCGCGGCGACATCATTACTTTCGAATCTCCAAAGGATGGCAAATTGCTGATAAAGCGCGTTATTGGTATTCCCGGTGACCGGGTGGAGCTTAACGATAACAACCTAAGCGTCAATGGCATCGGCGCAAGCTATCGTCCACTAAACGCAAGCGAAATCGAACCCTTACAAATGCCCGACGCCAACGACTTTGAAATTCTGGTTGAGTCGATGCTGGACCATTCGCGCTACACGTTGCGCGAGCGCTCAATTTTGAGATCAGGCTATCGAACCTTCCGACCCATCGATGTACCCGCAGGCAAGTACCTGGTATTGGGTGACAATCGCGACAACAGCGGCGATTTTCGTGATCGCCATGTCGGCTTAGTGTCGCGCAATGCCATATTGGGGCGCGCGCATTCGGTCGCATTTTCGCTCGACTATGACAACAGTTATCTGCCCAGAAGTGGTCGATACACCCAAGGTCTAGCACTCGATCCCGAGTCGCCCGACTCAGCGACGACCCGATAATCGGGCCGCAAGCTTAACGATTGCAACGAGCAAAAAGGCGCAGAGCGCAAGTCCAACAACCAATAGCAAAGACGTGAGCGCGTAACCCAGGAACTCCTCGCGATCAACGGGCAGCCGGTCGAGCAAGTAAAAACACCCGACTGCAAACGCAACCGAAGCCAAGAGCACACGCCTTGTCAGCGGGCGCAACCTCAAAGCAGCGATGTCCTTTGCAAATTCAAGAAGGCAATTTCACCTGTGCTTCTGCGGATAAAAACTAAAGTTCTACCGAACTCATGAGGCATCGCCACCCAGAATTTCGATAAGTTCAACTTCAAAAATGAGGGTGCTCTGAGGTGGAATCGAACCGGTTGCTCGATTGCCATAGGCAAGCTCTGGCGGGATGAACAGCCGGTACTTGCTGCCCGTGTTCATTAGCTGCAGCGCTTCCGTCCAACCCGGGATAACTCCATTTAGCGGGAACGTCGCCGGTTCGCCTCTTGCAATAGAACTATCGAACACATCGCCGTTAATGAGCGTACCCTGGTAGTGCGTCTTGACCGTGTCGGTGGCACTGGGCTTCGCGCCTTCGCCCTGTTCCAGCACCATGTATTGCAAGCCCGTCGACGTCGTCACCACCCCTTCGGCAGATGCGTTATCCGCAAGGAATTTGGCGCCTTCTTTAGCCGCGGTTGTGGCCGCCAACGCCTGTTTTGCCTTCTGGGTGTCAGTGAGCGCCGCAACGGCTCGCTGCGCATCTTGCTGAGTCACCTCACTGTCCCTGCCTTCGAGCTGCGCGCGGACCCCGGCAACAAACGCCTCGTGATCAATAGCATCATAAAACTGACCAGTAGCCTGACCAGTTAATCCATAACCCATTGCGTAGCTGGCTTTCTGCTGATCGCTGTCCAAACCCGCCGCCCCGCCGGAGCCCTGTTGGCTGTCAGCCTGGGCGCTGTCACCGCTACCAGTCGCACTTGCCGCTACAGTCTTCACCGCTTCAGAGGCCGTCTCCGAGGCGGCTCCCGCCGCCTCGGAGGCAGCGCTACCTGCGGCATCGGCAGCCGACTCGGCATCCGATCCGGGCTGGCAGGCCCCCAATCCCAGTAGCAGGAGCCCGAGAACGGCTGTCCGACCGACCGCAGGCCCTTGAGGCGCCGCAGAAGGGATGTTTCCGCCGGACGTTCCCCTAAACAGGGTTTCAGGCAGCGCCTGGCCGGGGGCCTTAAAAGGGCTGATAAATCGAAGGGTCGCTATGCGCATCACAATCTCCGCGTAAAAAGGTCAATAAGTTGTGAGTCTGCCTTGCCCGGTAGGAACCCGGCCGGTAGATTTAATAGGGGAACCAGAGCGGTATTTTTCCGTCTTATCCTAATGTCCGGCAGGCATCACACAATGAGCCCGGATAAGCGCTTTCGCCATCCTGCCCTCTGACATTCAGAGGATCAGCCGGCGGCAAGAATATCGACTAATTGACAGCAAGGCCACGAATGACCATTAACCGGCAGCTAGTACTCTCCTTAAGCCTGCTTGCGGGCGCCATTGGTGGGTGCTATGCCCTATCGATCAGCGCAGAGCCTCAGAATACCGCCAATAGCTCTGTAAGCAGCTCAGAGGACAGCTCCGCAGAGGCGGCCACCAGCGCTGTGGACGCTACTGCGCTCGCCAAAGCTGACAGCAGTCTGACCACCGTTAGCAGTGTTGCTGCCGACCCCATACCCTTTCATCTCGATCCGTTAGACGTGCATCCGCGCACCAGTCTTACCGTAGTGGAGCAACTACGAACCGCCCACTACCTGCCCAAGGGTCTAAACGACGACGCCTCCTCCGCCACCTTCGACAAGTACCTCGAGTCGCTAGATGGCGGCCGTTCTTATCTTTTGGCAAGCGACGTCACGGAGTTCGAAACCTATAGGTACAAACTTGATGACGCACTCAAGCGCGGCAAGCTTGAGCCCGCCTTTGATATGTTCAACCGCTATCAAAATCGCGTCGTCAACCGCCTGGAGTACATGCTTAAAGAGCTTGCCGACGGTATCGAAGATATCGACTTCAACATCGACGAGCGGCTTGAAATCGATCGCGAGAATTCTGCCTGGCCTGCAACAGAAGATCAGCTTAACGATTTGTGGCGTAGACGCCTGAAAGCCAACGTGTTGTCGATGAAACTCAATGGCAAAGAGCTCGAAGAAATTCAATCCGTGCTCACCAAGCGCTACAAGAACCGGTTGAAGCAAACCCGATTGATTCGCAGTGAAGATGCCTTCCAGGTGTACATGAACGCGTTCGCCTCGACCTATGATCCGCACACCAGCTACCTGTCACCGCGCACCTCCGAAACTTTTAATATCAACATGTCGCTCTCGCTTGAAGGCATCGGTGCCGTGCTACGCACATCAGATGACTACACCGAGGTGGTGAGTCTGGTTACTGCTGGGCCGGCCGACAAGAGCGGTCAGATCAAGCCCGCAGACCGTATCGTAAGCGTCGGCCAAGGCGAACGCGGCGAGTTGATTGACGTTGTCGGCTGGCGACTCGACGACGTCGTCGAACTGGTTCGCGGCCCCAAGGGCTCGATCGTTCGACTCGAAATACAACCCAGCGAGGGCGAATACACCGAGCTCAAAGAAATTCGCATGGTGCGTGAAGCCGTGCAGCTCGAAGAACAATCGGCGCAGAAGCGCGTACTGACAATCACCGATGCCGGCCGCGAACGCAAAATTGGCGTCATCGAAGTACCCACCTTCTACGTCGATATGCGTGCGCAACAGCGCCGCGACCCCAACTACAAGAGCACCACCCGCGACGTGCGCCGGCTAATCGAAGAGCTTCGTGCTGAGGGTGTTGAAGGCCTGGTGATCGACCTCCGGAATAACGGCGGTGGATCACTGCAAGAAGCCGACATGCTCACGGGCCTGTTCATCAAAACCGGGCCTACCGTGCAGGTAAAATCGGCTCGCCGACGCGCCAATGTTTATTCTGATCGTGATGCCAGCATTGCCTGGGAAGGCCCAATGGCGGTTCTGGTTAATCGCCTGTCGGCTTCTGCTTCAGAGATTTTTGCCGGAGCGATTCAAGATTACGACCGCGGCCTTGTACTCGGCAGCCAAACCTTCGGCAAGGGTACTGTGCAAACCTTGATCCCACTGAATCGCGGCCAGCTCAAGATCACTCAAGCGAAGTTTTATCGCATCTCTGGTCAAAGCACCCAACACCAGGGCGTTATTCCTGACATCGAGTTTCCAGAGCTGTACGACGTAGAACGGATCGGCGAAAGTTCGCTCGATGACGCCTTGCCCTGGGACGTTATCCAACCCGCCATCTTCGATCGCTACGATGCATCACTTGACCCAATGATCGCGGAGTTACGCCAACGCCACGAGCAACGCACCGCAGCCGATCCAGATTTCGACTATTTGCGCAGCCTGTCGGCAAAGAGTGAAGAAAATCGCTCACGCACGCACATCTCGCTGAGTGAGAAGCGTCGCATCGAAGAAAAAGCAGACGATGATGCCTGGCGTTTGAATCTCGAAAATACGCTGAGAGTCGCCAACGGCGATGCAATACTGAAAACGCTCGACGAGCTTGAAGCCCTCGAAAAAGAGGAAGAAGAGCTCAACAAAGATGAACAAGAACCCGCAGAGAAAGACGCTTTGCTGCGAGAGAGCGGACACATACTGATCGATCTCATCACCGCTCGACGACAAATCGCAGCCGTCGAGCTAATCAACAGCGACGAGGGCTAGCTCGCTAGTTCTCCTTCTAAGGCAGTGCAAAATCCAGCAGCCGTCCCTTCACGGTAGCAAGTAGCGCCGTCTCAAACGCATCCAGTGAAAGCGTATGCTGTTCTTTGTGGCCGTATCGGCGCAGGGTGACGGTGCCATCTTCGGCCTCTCGCTCGCCAACGATCAACAGATTGGGAATCTTGCGCGTGGTGCCCTCGCGAATCTTCTTGGGCACCGTATCGTTTGAAGGTGCGAGCTCCGCCCGAATCATGTGACGGCGCAGGCGCTCAACAATGGCGCCAGCATAGGCATCAAATTGGTCCGACACAGTTAAGACCTGTACCTGCAAAGGCGCAAGCCAGGTAGGAAACGCGCCTGCAAAGTGCTCAATCAGGAACGCCACAAACCTCTCGTGGGTGCTGAACGGCGCGCGATGGATGCAATAGGGTATGTGTGAAGCACCATCAGAACCTGTGTACTCCAAGTGCATGCGCTCTGGTACTGAGAAGTCGAGCTGTACGGTAGACACAGACTCATCACGGCCCGTAACGGTACGGAACTGAATGTCGATTTTGGGTCCATAAAATGCCGCTTCCCCGGGACCCTCAACATAGTCGAGTTCCATTTCATCGAGCACCTCGGCGAGAACTTTTTCGGATGACGCCCAGGCTTCAGGGTTATCCACATACTTCTCTTTGCCTTTAGGGTCTTCCGGATCCCAGCGCGACAGCCGCAAGAAGTAGTTATCCAGACCCAGAATGCCGTAGGCCTTCTGATACAACCGAATCGTTCGCTTGAACTCATCCTTGATCTGCTCTTCAGTGCAATAAATGTGCGCGTCGTTCATACACATACCGCGCACCCGCACGAGGCCGCCAACCGCGCCCGAGTCTTCCATGCGATACACCTGGCCATATTCAGCAAGGCGCAGCGGCAGGTCTCTATAGCTTCTGGGTTGCGCTGCAAAAATTTTGTGGTGGTGCGGACAGTTCATTGGCCGCAGAGCGTAGGCTTCTTTAATCGTCGCCTCAGCATCCGGATTATCTGGATCGGGTTCTTTCAGCTCCATTGGCGGGTACATGCCATCGGCGTAGTAAGGCAGGTGCCCAGTTTGGTAATACAGTGACTGCTTTGCCAGGTGTGGCGTGGCAACCCGCTGATAGCCCGCCTCAAACTCAAGCTCTTTCGCCAGCGTTTCGAGCTCATCGCGAATGACGGTTCCGTTTGGCAGCCACAGCGGCAAGCCCTTGCCAATCTCGTTGTCGATCGTATAGATGCCCAGTTCTCGACCGAGCCGCTTGTGATCACGGGCCTGGGCGTCTTCCCAGTTGGCTACGTATTCATCAAGCTCCGCTTTGGTTTCAAATGCCCAGGCGTAGAGCCTGGTCATCATCACGTTGTTTGAATCGCCCCGCCAGTAAGCACCGGCAACACTGCGAATCTTGAAGGCATCCCGCGGAATGTCTTTGGTTGTATCTACGTGCGGCCCTTCGCACATATCAAGAAAAGAACCATTGCGATAAAAACTCAAGCCGTCGAGATTGTTCTTGTCGAGCAGCTCCTTTGCGTATTCGCGTTTATACGGCTCTTCCATCTCATCGATTCGGGCAAGCGCTTCATCCGCCGTCAGGTCTTCGCGATAAAACCGCTGGCCTTTCTTGATGATCTTTTTCATCCGTCGTTCAAGATCAGGAAAGTCCTCTTCGGTAATTGGGCTCGATAAGATGAAATCGTAATAGAACCCATCACGAATGGGGGGCCCAAAGCCGAGGGTCGAGCCGGGACGCATATCCAGCACCGCCTGGGCAAGCACATGCGCAAGGCTATGGCGAACCTTGTAAAGCTGGTCTTCTCCGCCTTCTGCTACGTTTGAGTCGCCGCTGTGTTCCATCTGAGCCATCACCTGTCTCCAAATACCCTGTCTGCGTAAACCTGCACATCGCCCCAAAACCCAGACATAAAAAAACCCCGGGGCGTCGCCTGCCGGGGTTTCCGTTCAGGCGATGCGTGTCGCCTGTTTGCTAGATGCTCACAGACAACCGCTAGCGGGTGCTAGTGGTCGCCGTACCAAAGTGGTTACCTGCCTGAGTATTCATGGGGACAGTATACTAGTTTGATCCCCATCCTTTGCAAGTCAGCTCTTCTAAAATGAGTTTCTGGCTCACAACTTGAGTGCGAAGCCCAGAGTATTTCCCGTACCATAGTCGCTATGGATGTACTTTCTTACCTAGCGCCTCTGGTTCCTTGGGTCGTCCCAATGGCCGTCATTTTTGTCCTCACCTGGGCGAGTTTCTGGTTGATTCGGCGTACCTGGCCCGATACTGCGCACGCCCAGGTATCACGCCAGGTAGCGCTGGTGGTCGCCACCGTCGTGGCCATTATTGTGCTGCTGCTGGCGTTGCCTTTTGACGACGGAACCCAGGGCCAGCTCCTCAGCCTGTTTGGCCTTGTTCTCACCGCGGTACTGGCGCTCGCATCCACCAACTTCGCATCAAACGCAATGTCCGGACTCATGCTCAAGTCTGTCGGTAGCTTTCGTACCGGCGACTTCATTCGGGTAGACGAACATTTTGGCCGCGTGACAGAAAAATTCTTGCTGCATACGGAGATTCAGACCGAAGACCGGGATCTGGTTACCTTGCCCAACCTCTATCTGATTTCACATCCCATGCGTGTGGTACGGTCGAGTGGCACACTCGTTTCCTGCGAGGTCACGTTGGGATACGACATTCACCGCCGAAAGGTTAACGAGATTCTGAGAAAGGCAGGCGAAGAGGCTGAACTCGAAGAGCCTTTCGTCCAGATCACCCAACTCGGCGACTTTGCCGTGGGCTACAAAGTGTCAGGATTTCTCGCTGACGTCGACAACATGGTGAGCGCCCGAACAAAGCTCAACGCTCAGGTGCTCGATAGCCTGCACAAGGCTGGCATCGAAATCGTGTCGCCAGGTTTTGTTAACCAGCGGCCCGCACCCGCCGACCAACCTGTTATGCCAAATCGTTACTATGGCAAGGAATCAGATGACATGGGCCAGGCCGAGAAGCTCATGTTCGATAAGGCAGAGCTCGCGGCACGGGTAGAAAAGTTGCGCATGCAACGTGAAACCCTGCAGGAAGAACATGACGCGCTAAAGCAGGAGATCGCTGACGACGCAGGGGATGAAGCGAGCAAGGCCAGCAAAACGATGGAGCTCACCTGGCGCGGCAAGCAAATTGAAGCACTGGATGCGCTACTCGCCAACGAAAATCAGGACCCAGATTAAGCTGAATTGAGCCCGATTTAGCAAAGGACTAACACTCCCTTCCCGCCCGGTCCAGAGCCCAATTCAAAGGCTTTTATCGTACACTCGCAAAGACCATCCGAGGACTATATCGGCTAGCTCACTTCGTGCCAGATCTGCCCAACTACCACGCGCTCGCGGCTATGTTACTCACCGTATTGGCGCTGTATCTCTTTACTCGCGACCGACTCCCACTGGAGATGACGAGCCTCGGCTTGCTGATCGCACTCACGCTGGGCTTTTCGATTTTCCCGTTCGCGGGCTTCGACCCTACCGTGCTCTATCAGGGGTTTGGACACGAGGCTCTCATCGCCGTTTGCGCCCTCATGGTGGTGGGTCAAGGCCTGGTCAACACCGGTGCACTGCAACCTGTGGCGCGCAGCCTCGGCAAGCTGTGGGCAGCTAGCCCATTCTTAACCTTCCTGCTAACGCTCGTCGCGGGCGGCGTACTGTCGGCCTTTGTCAACAACACGCCCATCGTGGTGTTGCTGTTGCCGGTTCTCATCAGCGTCTGCGCACGCAACAAACAAAGCCCCAACGGGGTACTGATGCCCATGGGCTTCGCCACCATTATCGGCGGCATGGTCACCACGATTGGTACTTCAACTAACTTATTAGTCGTATCGCTGGCACAAGATCTTGGCGTCACAGAGTTTGGCATGTTCGACTTTGCCAAACCGGCAGTACTCGCCGGCATAGTCGCTATTACCTATCTTTGGCTGATCGCACCCAAAATGCTGCCTCAGCGAGAATTCCAACTGCTCGACTATTCACCACGGCTGTTTGATGCTCGCCTACGGCTGAACGAGAACTCCCCGGTAGTCGGTAGCCGGCTAGCGGAGGCTATCGCACTGGCTGGCGGTGAACTAAAAGTGGTCCGCATACGACGCAAGAATACAATTCTCATGCCCCTGCCCGACGTTGAGCTGCGCGAGGGTGATCGCCTTAGAGTGCAAGATTCGCCGTCAAACCTGATGGCCTACGCAGACGCGTTGCAGGCCACCATGGTTAGCGAAGATCAGGAAGTGATCAGCGAAGCGAATCCGCTCGAGGCCGAAGGCCAAAGCATCGCAGAGATCGCAGTAGTGCAAGGATCGAGCCTGGACAAAACCAGTTTGCGCTACGCCCAGGTGCTGCTGCGCTATCAGCTAACAGTGCTTGCTCTGCATCGGGCCGGCGAAGAAATTTGGCGGCCCAGAGAAGAACTGCATGACGTTATGCTACAGCCCGGCGATGTACTACTGGTGCAAGGCCCCTCGAGCCGGGTCTCTGAACTGAAACAGGACGCCCAGTTCCTGGTGCTCGATGCCACTGTAGATTTACCGCAAACCAGTCGCGCTCCGCTGGCACTGGGAGTTCTGGTTGCTGTTATTGCCACCGCCGCGTTCGGCATTGTACCTATTGCCATTAGCTCCGTAGCCGGCGCAGTGTTTATGGTGATCACCGGCTGTTTGAATATGTCGAGCGCACTGCGCGCCGTAAGCCCTTCTGTATATTTTGTGGTGGTCGCCAGTTTGGCGCTTGGTCAGGCCCTGATCACTACCGGAGCGACCAGTTACGTCACGTCTGTGTTTGTCTTCGCAACCACTGGCTTCACGCCTACCGTGGTGATGTCTTTGTTGATGCTTATGCTCGCGATCTTAACCAATGTTGTGTCGAATAATGCCGCCGCAGTGATCGGCACACCGATTGCGGTCGGGATCGCAACCCAACTCAATCTCCCGGCCGAGCCCTTTGTGCTCGCGGTTTTGTTCGGCGCCAACATGAGCTATGCAACACCAATGGCCTATCAAACCAACCTGCTAGTAATGAGCGCGGGCAACTACCGGTTTTCAGACTTTGTTCGCGTTGGGCTGCCCCTCACCGTGTTGATGTGGCTGACGCTCACTTTTCTCCTTAGCACACTCTATTTCTAGACTTCAGGTTTAGACCGAAAGGCTGCCCGCGCAACCATAAACATACAGATCGGCGTTATGACGGCAGCCACTAGCGCTGGCAAAAAACCAATCAAATCAAACAGGTTTGTCTCGCCAAACTTCTCAGTAGTCCCGCCCGTGAGGCTACGAGCATTGCCAAAAATTCCGCCCAGATAGAACACAAAATTCGCCCACACCGTGAAGATCAAACCCCAGGTTAAGAATTTTTGCTGACCCTGGCTCAAGGGTACAAAGCTGATTGCCACAGCGCCTGCAATACACAGCAATCCGTTCATGATCGGGCCGGTATGGGCCGCGCGCCAGGCGCTCATGCTGCCGGGAATCTGGCCATCAACAGACAACAAGGGCCAAATCTCAAATCTCCCCAGCGCGCTGAAGAGCAATCCGTAGCCCATCAAGAGACCTAAAAAAATGCCTATTGAGCCATGCCCCAGCATGGTGAGAGCACGAGCCCGAGTGACCGGATCACTAGAATTAACAAATAGGGGCGAATCATCGGTTGCAGGCATCTCAATCTCCTCTCGGCGCCGGCCAAGCATAACCTGAATACGCATGCGCTAAATTTTGGTCTTGCCAATATCGCACCCCCTATAGAGCTATTCCCGTGACCGCCTCAGTACCTCCAGTGTTTCGCCCAGGCTTTGATGAATGGTGTGGCCGATTTCAACAATCTCAGGCGCCGGAGCAACCTGGTCAGGCACCTGAATGACCTGCGCCCCTGCCCCAACTCCCGCGCGCACCCCGTTGTCGGAATCTTCCAACACTAGACAGTGCTCAGGTTTTAAACCAAGCAGCGACGCCCCTCGCAAATAGGGATCGGGGTTAGGTTTACCAACCCTGGTCTCGCGTCCACAGACGCGAATAGAAAAGTACTCACCCAATCGCGCACGATAGAGTTTACGGCCTGCGAGTGTTCGCGCTGTAGACGTAACCAGACCAAGAGGCAAGCGCCACGCATGCAGCTGTGCAAGCAACTCTGGAACGTGGGGCATTGGGTTAATGCCCTGTTCCTGCAGCTCATTAAAACGTTCTCGATAACGCCTTAAGACGGCATCCAGCGGGAAGTCAGCTCCAAAACCATCGGCAATTATTTGTCGACTTAGTGCCGCTGTGGTGCCAACGCACTTAAGCCAAACATCTTCTTTGTAAGGTTGATCAAATTCGGCGCAGGCGGCACGAAAAGCCTGGGTATAGAGTCGCTCGCTGTCCAGCAGCAAACCATCCATATCAAACAAAACGCCCTGAATGTTCTCAGGGCGTAGTTCGCGAACGTTAACTTGCTTCAGCAACCAGATTGTTCAAAACGTACTGCAGAATGCCGCCACTCTTGAAGTACTCAATCTCGTTGTCGGTATCGAGTCGACTGATGGTCACTATGTTTGTTTCCGAGCCATCCGCTCGCTTGATGGTTACCCCAATTTCCTGTCTTGGGGAAAGCGCAGAGACACCGTCTGGCAAGCTCACGCTGATGATCTCGTCACCGGTGATGCCATGTTTGGCGCGACCTTCACCATCTTTGAAAACCAACGGCAGCACACCCATACCAATCAAATTCGACCGATGAATGCGCTCGAAACTCTCCGCAATGACTGCCTTAACACCAAGCAATCGGGTGCCTTTAGCCGCCCAGTCGCGGCTGGAGCCGGTGCCATATTCTTTACCGGCAACAACAACCAGCGGTGTGCCTTCGCCTTCATAGCGCATGGCCGCATCATAGATACTAAGTTGGTCACCAGAAGGTATGTGTTTGGTGAAGCCACCTTCGACACCTGGCACCATTTCATTCTTGATTCGAATGTTGGCAAAGGTACCGCGCATCATTACTTCGTGGTTACCTCGACGCGAGCCATAAGAGTTAAAGTCTTTAACATCAACCGCGGCCTGTTGCAGATACTCACCGGCGGGGCTGACCGGCTGGATGGCGCCTGCCGGTGAAATGTGATCTGTGGTGACAGAGTCACCAAGCACCGCAAGTAACCGGGCGCCACTAATCTCAGGGCTTTGTTCGATGTCGTCGCCTACGCTGAAGAACGGCGGTTGTTTGATGTAGGTCGATTCTTCCCAGCCGTAGGTTCCTGCCTGATCAACCTTGATCGCTTGCCATTCGGCCGGACCGGTAAACACATCACCGTATTGGCGATCGAACATATCTGCCGACACCTGCGCCACCACATCAGCCACTTCTTTTGAAGACGGCCAGATATCTTTCAGGAACACGTCTTTACCGTCTTTACCCTGGCCGATTGGGTCAGTCGCAAGGTTGATACGAGTGGTTCCGGCAAACGCATAAGCGACAACCAGCGGCGGCGAGGCTAACCAGTTAGTGCGTACTTCCTGGTGCACACGGCCTTCAAAGTTGCGGTTACCCGACAACACCGAGGCTACAACCAGATCGCTACTGGTGATTGCCTCGGAAATGTTATCCGGCAAGGGCCCTGAGTTGCCAATGCAGGTGGTGCAACCGTAGCCGACGAGGTTAAAACCCGTGTCATCCAGGGCATCCTGCAGTCCGGTCTTTTCCAAATACTCCGTTACTACTTTGGAGCCCGGCGCGAGCGAAGTTTTAACCCAGGGCTTAACCTTTAGTCCGTGCGCCAGTGCCTTCTGAGCAACCAAACCTGCTCCCAGCATAACCGCCGGGTTAGACGTGTTAGTGCAAGAGGTAATGGCTGCGATAACAACATCACCATGCGACAGCGAATAGCTTTCGCCGTCAACGCCCACCTCGATATCTTTGGTTTTTTCGCGACCCTGCAGATCGAGCGCTTCATCAAACGCGGTTTTCATGTCGGTCATTGCTACACGCACGTGCGGCAGTTTGGGGCCTGCAAGGCTCGGTACTACGGAGGCCAGGTCCAGCTCAAGCAATGCTGAGAACTGTGCATCGGGCGCATCAGGCTCGCGCCACATGCCCTGAGCCTTTGCATAAGCCTCGACCAGCGCCACCGTATCTGCCGGTCGATCGGATAACCGCAGGTAGTTAATGGTTTCGTCGTCGATGGGGAAGAAGCCACAGGTCGCGCCATACTCAGGCGCCATGTTGGCAAGCGTAGCTCGATCAGCCAGCGATAGCTCATCAAGCCCGCTGCCACAAAACTCTACAAACTTGCCTACCACGCCGTGCGCACGAAGCATTTCAACAACGCGCAACACCAAATCGGTTGCAGTAATGCCGTCGTTGAGCTTACCGCTAAGCTTAAAGCCAACAACTTCTGGAATGAGCATCGAGATAGGCTGGCCGAGCATCGCGGCTTCAGCCTCAATACCGCCAACGCCCCAACCCAACACACCCAGACCGTTGATCATGGTGGTGTGGCTATCGGTGCCTACCAAGGTGTCTGGATATGCGATCGTCCGGCCATCCACTTCTTTAGTCCAGACTGCGCGCGCGAGATACTCTAGGTTCACCTGGTGGCAGATGCCGGTGCCAGGCGGCACAACGCGGAAATTATCAAATGCCTGCTGGCCCCAGCGCAGAAACCGATAGCGTTCCGCATTACGCTCCATTTCAATGGCCACGTTTTCTTGGAATGCACCGTCGTTCCCAAACTTGTCGACCATCACTGAGTGATCGATCACCAGATCTACCGGCGACAGAGGATTAATAATGCTTGGATCGTGGCCCGCCGCTACAACGGCAGAACGCATCGCCGCCAGATCAGCCACACCGGGAACACCGGTGAAGTCCTGCATAAGCACACGTGCGGGACGATAGGATATTTCTTCTGCCCCTGGTGGGTTAGCAACGGCATCACCAAGCGCCTTAATGTCTTCGATCTTTACCGAGTTGTTGTCTTCGAACCGAAGCAGGTTCTCAAGCAAAATCTTGAGCGAGATGGGCAGCCGTGTGAGGTCGCCGATACCAGCCTTCGACGCCTCTGGCAGACTGTAGTAATCGTATTCTTTACCACCCGCAGTTAGGGTTTTGCGGCACTTGAAGGTATCCAGACTCATAGTTCGAACTCCGGCTGATCGAAGAATTCAGTGCAGTTAGATGCACTGAGGGGGAACCTCACATTTTGCCTTAAATTGCGCCGGGTCGCACCTCAGATTGAGGGTCAAACGGCGTCTGAATTGGGCGTATCCGGTGCAGGAGCATCCGGAGAATCACTTAGGCGGGTTGCAGCCTTTTCTTCGTCGGTGACGCGGCGATAGAGCGGCGATCCACACCGAAAGCAAAACGACGCTTCTTGTCGATGTCCTTCCGCCGAGCACTCACTGCACGTGTGCGTATTGGCCCGTGCACGGCTAGCCTCACCCAGTTCCATGGTTACAATTCCGGTGGGTACTGCTATTACGCCATAGCCCATGATCATCACCATCGAAGCCACGGCCTGACCGAGTGGTGTGGCAGGCGTTAGGTCGCCATAGCCAACGGTAGTTAAAGTAACAATGGCCCAGTAGATGCTTTTGGGAATGCTGGTAAACCCTGTGTCTGGTCCTTCGATCACATACATCAACGAGCCAAAGACCACGACCATGGCCAGCACGGTGAGGATAAACACCGTGATCTTGCGCCGGCTATTGGCCAGCGCCGTCATGAGCATTTCGCCTTCCCCAACAAACTGCACCAGACGCAGCACTCGAAAAACCCGTAATACACGCAATATGCGTATGACCAGGAATGACTGTGCGCCAGGAATGAACAGGCTCAGATAAGTCGGCAATATGCTCCCGAGATCTACCAGCCCGTAAAAACTGCGGGCATACAGACTGCGGTTGTTAATACTCCAGAGTCGCAGAACATACTCAGCCGTAAACGACAGCGTAAAAAACCACTCAAGCGCATACAGTGTGCTTCCGTAGCTTTCGTGAATCTCGGGTACCGTGTCGAGCAGCACGACCAAAACGCTCAACACGATAAAAACAATAAGACCAACGTCAAAGATAGCGCCGGCTGGAGTGTCGGCTTCAAAAATGATTTCCCGCACAAGATCGCGGCGACTCTGCGGAAGCGCCGCCTGTTCTAGTTCTCGGTCGGCAGTTACCTGCGCTCCTGAGTCAGCGGTTACCTTAGGTGATTCTTCATTGGCAGGCGTTTGGGTCATTGGGTTCTCGGGCGGCGTGACCCAGAGTGTCACCGGTCTTGGTCTGATGCTCTACGTTCTGATGCTCTATGTTCCGATGCTGGGCAAGCGAGCGCAACCACGCTCGCGTGCCCTATTGTACCCAGCTAAATTTTACGCCGCTAAGCCCGAGGCTTGTTAGGCGACCTGCACTTCGATCGCTCGCCGAGCGGCCTCTTTGCGTCGTCCAATCGATACGCTAAGCACGCCTTCCCGAGCAGTCGCCTCGATAGCATCGACTCGCGCATCTTTAGGCAAACGAAATCGACGCTCAAAGCTACCGTAGTGGCGTTCCCGGCGATGCACCTGTCGTTCTGAGCTGTCCTGTTCTGGGCTGTCCTGTTCTGGGCCAGCGTGATCCTGCCCTTGCGCCTCGATCTGCTGGGGCGTCTCATTCTGCTGCGGCGCTTTGCGTTCGCCTGCAATGGTGACCACACCCTCGTGCACGCTAACCTCAACCTGATCCGCGGCAACGCCCGGCAGCTCAAGCTCTATAAAATAGCTAGAGGGTGTTTCCGACACGTCGGCAAGCGGGGTAAAGCTTCCCCCCCGATCGTGTAAGGCGTTCAGGGTGCGTTTCTGCCCAACCGGCGGAAATTGCCCCGCACGGGCAAACAAATCATCAATTTCTCGGAGTGGGTTCCAGCGAATAACGGTCATGAGAGTTCCTCTATATATGTTCAACAGAATAAGACTGTTTGTTTGAGAGCAGGGTGGGCCGATAACCGGCACTTGACTGCTCCGACCCCCTAGAAATGGCCCCTTCCCCACAAATTCAAAGGTCTTGAAAAAAAATTCTTTGCCCCCAACCGATTCGATTAGTCGCTGTTATTATTGCGCCATCACAGCGCCACGCCGCTCAGAGTTCGGCTTTCCCTGAGGCACCAAGCAGGGCCCCAAAGCTCAACACTAAGCAGGGCATCACGCTCTATAGACAGACCCTGGGACTATCTGGACAACACTGATGCGTCACTTTCTCCACGCCCTTTTAGCAACCTTTGTGCTTGCCGGCTGTAGCTCTTTACCTGGCGATACGGCGGGTTCAGTGGGAACCCAGGAGCTAGCCACCCGTGGCAAAGAACCCTGGTCGCACGGCGGTATGGTGTCGGTGGCCAACCCCTACGCGGCCGAAGCTGCGGCTGAAATTTTGCGCCGCGGAGGCCACGCGGTAGATGCCGCGATTGCAGCCCACGCCGTACTGGGGTTGGTTGAGCCCCAGAGTTCGGGGTTAGGCGGTGGCGCTTTTATGCTGGTCTTCGATCGCGCAAGCAATAAGTTAACCGCCTACAACGGTCGCGAGAGCGCACCGAGGAGCGCAACGGCTGATCTGTTTAAAGCCGCAGACGGCAGCACCATCGGCTTCCGCGATGCCTGGCAGGGTGGCTTGTCCACTGGGGTGCCGGGCAGCGTTGCACTGTACAAACTGGCGCACGACCAGCATGGCACCCTACCCTGGGCAACCGCCTTCGAGGCCGCCATTGCCCTGGCCAATGACGGCTTTGAAGTATCCCCAAGACTTGCCGGTTTTCTGCCAAGAATTGCTGCCTTTGGACGCCTCGACGAGAATCCTCAGGCGGCGGCCTACTTTTACCCGGAAGGCGAGCCGCTCGCTGCCGGCAACGTTAGAACCAACTCAGATTACGCGCAAACACTCAAGGCCATCGCCGCCGACGGACCAAGCGCCTTCTACACCGGCGCCATTGCTGAGGCGATTGTTGCTGCAACCCAAAGCGATCCACTGCCCGGCGCATTGAGTCTGGAAGATCTGGCGAACTATCAGGCAAGCCAAAGCGATGCGCTCTGCTACGCATCGAAAGAAACTCGTTTATGTACCGTGGCGCCACCTTCGTCTGGGCTTGCGGCCATTTCCATGGTTGCCCTCTACGATTTGCTGGTGCCGGCAGATCCTTCAGAGAGCGAGCGCCTGCAGGCACTGGTTGATGCCCAACGCCTCGCTTACGCTGACCGCGATCACTACATTGGCGATCCACAATTTGGCCCCATCCCCAGCGCCGACTTGCTAAACGTGGCTTACCTTAAAAACCGCGCATCGCAGCGCTTCGCTCCAGCAGAAACGCCCACACCAGGCGACCCGGGCGCAGTTCTGCGCAATCAGCCGATGCTCGGGGCGTTTGCCACCGACCGACCCACCGAAGTCTCGAGCACCAGCCACCTGTCAATCGTCGACAAGAACGGCAACGCCGCCGCCCTTACTGCCTCAGTGGAGGCACCGTTTGGCAATTCGAGATTTGTGAAGGGCTTTTTGCTCAACAACCAGCTCACTGATTTTCGCCGGGACGCTGATGGACTCGCCCACGCCAACGCGCCAGCACCAGGCAAGCAGCCAAGATCATCCATGTCGCCGCTGATGGCCTTTGACGCGCGGGACAATCTGCAATTGGTGACCGGTTCGCCGGGAGGCAACTCAATAATCGCCTATGTCGCGAAATCTATAGTCGGCTCGCTGCGCTGGGATCTTACAGATACCGAGGCCGTCGCTTTACCAAATATTGTGGCCCGCGGTGCCAAGGTGCGAGTGGAGACTGCCAACGATCAGGGCAAGGATATGGCCGCCTCGTTGCGCGAGCTCGGTTACGACGTACAGGAGCGAGAGGGCGAAAATTCCGGGTTGCATCAAATACGAGTTACCCCGGATGGCCTGACGGGTGCGGCCGATCCACGTCGAGAAGGGATAGTTATTCCTGTACCTTAGTAACAATGTCTAATTCCTTCTACGACCCATCCATTGAACCGCTCGTTAATCTGGCAATCGCTCGCCAGGGATTAGGCAATCGCGATGCGTTTTCGCTAGGTCAAGATTCGGTGGCCGAGGCGGTTAATCGTCTCGGCTATCTGCAGATCGATACCATCTCTGTGGTTTCTCGAGCCCACCAACACACCCTGTGGAATAGAGTTACCGACTATGAAACCCACATGCTCGACGCGGCGCTCGAAGAGCGCTCTGTGTTTGAATATTGGGCCCATGCAGCAGCTTATCTGCCTATGAGAGACTATCGGTTTTCTCAGGTTCGTATGCGCAATATGCGCGAAGGCAAAGCTCGCTGGATTCGTAGTACCGACACCCGAATGATGCGACGCGTACTCAAGCGCATTAAAACCGAAGGACCACTGCGCTCACGTGACTTTGAGTCCAAGAAGAAAGCAAAACGCGGCTGGTGGGACTGGAAACCCACGAAACACGCACTTGAGCAACTGTTCATGCAGGGCGATCTCATGGTTACCGGCCGATCAGGATTTCAGAAGCGCTACGACCTGCGCGAACGAGTCCTTCCGGATGATGTGGACACTCGCTTTCCCAGTACCCTCGAATACGCAACCTATCTGATCGAAACTCACTTGCGATCCTACGGCGCTTCACCCGAGCCTGCGTTCACCTACCAACTTACCGGTCGCGAATTGCGCGCAGCAGTGAGCGAGGTTCTTATCGATCGCGAGCGTAATGGTGAGTTAGAAAAACGCAAAGTAAACGGCTTGAATTGGTTTGTTGATTCCACCCGGCTCGCTGAGCTTGGAAAAATATCAAAGCCGGCCTCGGAGAGAGGCAGGAATGAGCCCATCCCAGAGCGGGTCTGTCTGCTATCACCTTTCGACAATCTTGTTATTCAGCGTGATCGGCTGCGCGCGCTGTTTGGATTCGACTACACTCTTGAGTGCTACCTCCCGGAAGGAAAGCGCAAGTTTGGTTACTTTGCTTTACCAATGTTGCAAGGCAACCGGTTTATAGGCCGTATGGACTGCAAAGCGCACCGGAAAACGCGCGTATTTGAAGTCAAACGCCTGTTTTGGGAATCGGACATAGACCCCGATGAGTTGATTAATCCGGTCGCTGAGGAAGTGATTTCGTTTGCTCATTTTAATGGCTGTCGCAAAGTCCAGATTGATCCAGTCAACAAACGCGGAAAGCACGGCAAAACGGTGCGCGCCCTTACGTCGACTCTGGCCGAGCTAACTGGCCAATCGGACTAGCCCACGGCTCTTTTGGCCTGCAATTTAGCGCCGTTTGACGTTTTTTGAGAACGGCGACACAATTTTCACCAAAAACACTAAGAGTTAACATTCCCCTTGCAAACTGCGTGTTCAGTCGCGCCCCTACCATTGCTAACCTTAGCTCCCATTGGGGTACCGGTGGGCTGCAACCGGTAGGCTGCAATGAGACACACACATCGGACTCCCACCATTGGCTTGATTAGACTGGCCTGAGTAACAGAGTAGTACAGAATGAATCTCGATCTATACACCTTAGCGGCTTTCTGCGTTGGCGTTCTCGCCGGCGTCGTTGTGGGCTTTTGGCTGGCACGATTTATCACACAGCTGACTGTTGAACGACTAGAGAAAAAAGTTCAGTCGCTTTCGGACAACAAATTTGAGCTCACGGGCCAGCGTATTCGCCTCAAGCAACTGGAACAGCGCCTTGATGCTGAGGCTGCAAATATTCCGCTTGCCGAGGCCGAACTGAAAGAAAAGACCGGTGAGATTCGTGAACTGACAACCGCCCTAAATGAGACAACGGCGCTCACGGCAGACCTAAGCACTGCCCTGCGCGCGCGCCGTGCAAAAGTCCAACAACTGCAGCTTGAACAGTCGAAGTGGCTGAAACGAAATAAGGCTCTGCTGCTAAAGTCTGAATCCACCGAAAAAGAGATCGCCGATCTAACGGCTCAAAAGAACAACGCAAAAGACAACGCAAAAGACAGCGTAAAGAACAACGCACCTGCAGCCGAAAACAACAGCCAAAACTCAGGCCCCTCGATTGCAGCAGCACCGGCTCTTGCAGCGGGTCACCACACCGGTTCAGACAGCGCGGACGGCGATCTCGATGGATTGACGAATCGCATGCAGCAAATGGAGACTGAGCTGAAAAACTGGTTCGATCGTATCGGCAAGCTCGAAGCAAACGCAACCGGTCAGGTGAATCAAGCCACCGGTCTGGCTCTGCTCGAGGAAGTACTGCGCGGCGAAGCAAAATCTCAGGACGCTGCAGCCAAAGATTCATCTGATCGTGATGACTCCAACGGCTTTTTGGGCAACCAGAGCGCCAGTTAGCTACTTAAAGGCTAGCAGCGCCTTCTTTGGGCCGATACCACGGGTCAATCGTAAAAAAGACACGAAAAACCGGCAGTTCATGTTGAGTTCAGCGCACTAGCTATATAGTGGTTGAGCTTTCTCGTTTCAGGAGACCTGCATGTTTTCGCTCAGGACACTCACCCAGACCGCCCGTTCAACCCGCAGTTTCCTGGGGCCGATGCTTGTCGCTTTAAGCGCAGTCGTGGCTGTTCCAGCGAACGCTCAATCCGCTGATGATCTGGATGTGCTGCGCGTCGACCTGCCGTTGACGACCCACTCTTTCAAGAACGGCGAACTGCAAATCAGCAAACTAATCGCCGACAACACCTACATCGATGTCGAAGAATTTAACCTTCGCGCAGTAGAACTTGAGGCCCACACCAACCGCAACGGGGAAGTAAAGCTGAAAGTTGGTCGCTACGTTACGCCACCTGTCCCTCTCCCCAGCGAACAAGAAACGGGGCTGCTGCGTATTGAAGCCCCACACAAAACCAACAACTCCTGGCGTCTGCTGATAGAAGACCGCGTTACGATCAACTCTCTCACAGCCGTGCTTGAGCCCCGCCATGACAACCCAACATACTACCAATCGCGCTACGAGCAGCGTGGCTACAGCTTTGGCGGTGACCCGTATTATCGAAACGATCTACGCAGTCAATCACGACTCGATAACTGGCCGTACAGCTGGCTGAACAATACCTATCGCAACAATCGTAGCGCGAGCCATTGGCTGTGGCTGAACGACAGCCGAACTCGATTCCAGCTCAACCCCAGCTTTGGTTTCAACCATATTCACAACCGAGATTGCTACGACCGCTTCGGACGCCATCTTGCGTTTAACG
>CAZFIA010000022.1:0-38685 GCA_964519335.1 uncultured Pseudomonadales bacterium | reverse complement strand
TGTAGGCGATAGGTACTTGAGCGTCGACTAGAGAAGGAGTAACAAGGGGAATCAACACGACTGAAAAAACTAAGCTCGTAGCCAGAGGTTCTCTTAATACCTGAATGGTGATGCCAATGATTGCGAAACAGAAAATCCATGATTCAAGTCCGAAATTAACAACTACTCGAGCTTGAGCGAAACAGAAGTAAGCGCACACGATTGCCGCAAGCAGTTTGTAATGCTTTGTGTGCTGGTAAGCTGAATAGTATGCAGCTGTAGTTGCGATACACAGCGCTGCAGTAACCATTCGAAATTGAAACCAACTATTTAATGGTTCGAGTTTCATGGGAAGATCGAAAAAGTAGTAGTGACCAACGTATACGACTGCGGTGATAGGAAAGAAGATCCTCGCGGTCGAGTTGAACGTTTCCCGTTCCTGTTGTTCCCAACTTCTCTGCCACGGGGTTCCAGACAGGATTATTCTTGGGAAGAACCAACTAATGCAGCGATCAAACCAGTTCATATAACCCCGTACCTGCTAGGTTGCGTAGCTTAGTGGTTAATGATTGAGAGGATTCGCCGGTAACCACCTGATAATAAAAAACTTTAACGGTTAGCGCGACCTGTAGCAAACACTGCTTGCGAGGTAGTTGGCGAAACGCTAGGTTGATCACGGAATCGACATACATCCCGCTGCTATTTCTGGATAGGCGAGGTTGCATTGAAGTTTAGGAATCGCAGACTTTCCAAAAGTGATGAATATGCAATTTCCCTCGACAATAAACCTGCTTAAACAAGCCGGCTCCGCCACCCTCCAACACTTCCGCTCCGACCTATCCATCGAAAACAAAGCGGGCCCCAACGCATTTGATCCCGTCACGCAGGCTGACAAGCTAGCAGAAACAATTATTCGGGACGGATTATCCGAAAAATATCCCACACATTCCATTGTAGGCGAGGAATTTGGTGGTGAAATTGGCGACGGCCCCACCTGGATTATCGACCCGATCGACGGCACGCGATCTTTTATGTCAGGAATGTTGCATTGGGGGGTACTGCTTGGATTCTATGATCAGGGCGAACCGCAATTCGGCGCGATGTACCAGCCATTTACCGAGGAGCTTTTCTGGGGTGATAACAGCTCAGCCTCATATAAAAGGGGAAATCTGACGCGTGAGTTAAGGGTCTCTTCATGTGAAGGCCTTGGTTTAGCAACGCTCGCAGCAACTGGGCCAGAAATGTTTAAGGGCGATGAGATAGCCGGATTCGAAGCGGTACGCGATGAAGCACGGCAAGTCCGCTTTGGCGGCGACTGTTATCTATACGCGCTTATCGCAATGGGCCAAATTGATATCGGGGTTGAATCGGGCTTGCAGCCTTACGACATCGCCGCATTGATTCCGATTATCCGTGGTGCCGGTGGACAGGTCACTGATTGGCGTGGCGAAAGTGCGGCAATGGGTGGGCAAGTGTTGGCGACAGGTGATGCGCGAGTCCATGCCGAGGCACTTAAGCTTCTTAACCCTTGAAGTTACCCTGTCTCAGTCTGCTGGAGATGTTCTGAAGCAATTCGAGCCAGAGCTGTTACAAGAAGAGTCCGCTCCGCTTCCTTAACCCGTTCCTCCAGATCGGCTGCGGTATCGCTGGGCAGTACTGGAACGCGTCGCTGTTCAATGATTTCACCCGAGTCGTAAACCTCTGCAACCTGATGCAGGGTTACGCCAGATTCAGAATCCCCGGAGGCGATTACCGCGTCGTGTACTTTGCGTCCGTAGTAACCCTGACCGCCGTATTTTGGCAACAAAGAAGGGTGGGTATTCAGCAGTCTGCCGCTGAAGTGATTTAGCGTGGGCTTGCCGAGTTTTTTCATATAGCCGCACAACAGCACCAGATCTACCTGCGCTTCGGTGAGCGCCGTGAGAATGGCGCTATCTAGTTCCTTGGCATTGGCGTGAGTGGTTTTTGATAGGTGCGCCGTTGTTAGCCCTGCACGCTTCGCGCGTTCAAGCGCTAGGCTCGAACTGTTGTTACTAATCACCAGGGCGATCTCGGCATTGATTGCACCACTCGCGCAACCGTCGATAACCGCCTGCATGGTAGTGCCTGCATGTGACGCCAATATGCCCAGGCGCAGCGGACTTGGAATCATATGCCAGCGATGCGATATATCGCGGTGTGGAATATTTCTGCGTGTGCCTCGCCCTTGTGCTCGTAGGCAATGTACACAGTAATAAATTCGTGGCCTTTGTTTTTCCATTTTCGGACCGGCACAGCAAACAAACGGTAGTCGGTTGATTGCTTTAGTGCCTGGTGCAGGCGCACTTCAGAACCCACATGAATCCAGGCGGGCATTTCAAACTCGTCTACCAGCACCTGATTGGCTTGCGAAAGTATAAGGTGTGGGTGCACAAGGGCCGTGCCTTCGGTGGTGAATGCGCTGTGATCGTCTTGCACTTCGTTCGCAAACTTTACGTTTTCCTCGGCGCCTACGTGCCAGGGGCGAACAGGAAAGGGGATGCCTTCGCGAATATGTTCCCAGCTAATTTCTTTTCGGTTCTTTCGGTCTGAGGCGATCGGCAGGGCGCTCAGGTCGAAGTTGTGATTTCCGAATTCTGGGGTTTCGGTGCCCGATTGCATTTGTAAGGTGCAAAGTAACGTGCCGTCCTTGTTCAGACAGCGAGCTTCGCTCTGTTCTTCGTTGGACGTAAGAAAAACATCGAGCTTGTCATCGTGATACGCCGGTTTCAGGAAACGCGTGTGCAGCGTAGTTCCTTGCAGCCAATCTCCACCAAACTGTTTGGTGAGTGCGATGCTGGTAAGGCCAAACACTGTAACCCCCGGAACCAGCGCGCCTTCAAAGCCCAGTTTGGCAGCAACCTCGTCACTGTGCATTTTGTTCTCGTGGCTTTCGGCGTGGTTTCGCGCCACACCGGTATGGGCGGGTGCTTGTTCTTGAACGGTAGTCGTCATGATTTAGATCGCTAGTTGTAGGCTTGCGCTGGTAGCCAGGTTACCAGCGATTCAAAGTTAAACAGTATAAGCAGGCCGATGAGTTGTAGCACGATGAACGGCACTACCCCCCGGTAGATCACGCTCACGTCAACGCCTTCTGGGGCAACGCCTTTAAGGTAGAAGATTGCAAAGCCCACTGGCGGTGTTAGAAAACTCGTTTGCAGGCATACCGCAAACAGCACTGTAAACCAAACCGGGTCGAAACCGAGTTGGTTAACTACAGGTGCTACGAGCGGCAAGATTATTAGGGTCAGCTCAATCCAGTCGAGAAAGAAACCCAGCAGGAAGGTAGCAAACAATATGCATAACACAACGCCGGTGGGCCCGAATGGCAGGCCCAGCAGTGCGCGTTCTATTAGAGCGTCGCCACCCAAACCCCTTAGCACCAAAGAGAAGGCTGTGGCACCAAGCAGAATGGCAAAGATAAAGGCGGTGGTACGTGTGGTTTCGGTAAGCACCTCGCGCAGCATGGGCAAGTCGAGTACGCGATTAAACAGCGCGAGCAGCACCGCACCGGCAGCGCCTACGCCTGCCGCCTCAGTAGGTGTGGCGAGACCAAAGAAGATACTGCCCAACACGGCAAGTATAAGAAACGCCGGCGGAATGATTGCCTTAAACAGATCTGCAACGGCCTGCCAGTCCATGGGTTCGCCCGGGGTAGCGGGGGCGTGCGCAGGACGGAGCATGCCGTACACCAGTACGTAGCCGATATAGAGCCCACCAAGCAGCATGCCGGGAAAGACCGCCCCCAAAAACAGGTCACCAACACTCATCGCCATACGATCGGCCATCAACACCAGCATGATGCTGGGAGGTATCAATATGCCCAGTGTTCCAACGGCGCAAACGGTGCCGGCGGCCAGGCTTTTGTTGTAGCCCTGTTCGAGCATGGCCGGTAACCCCAGTAGGGCCAACAGCACAACGGATGCACCAATAATGCCGGTGGTTGCGGCAAGCAGCAGGCCGATGAGTATGACCGTGATGGCCAGCCCGCCTTTAACGCGACCGAACAGGCGCGAGAAGCTGGTCATTAGTGCGTGGGCAATGCCTGATCGATCAAGCAGCAACCCCATAAAGATAAACATGGGCAGGGCAACCATCACCCAGTTGCCCATCACTCCCCATATGCGCTCAACGGCGATAGAGGTGTAGTTCCAGTCCACGCCGGTGGCTATCCCAAGGTCGATTTCGAAGGTAATGGCGAGTGCGGTGAACAAGACGGCTAGACCGCCGAGTACCCAGGCCACAGGAAAGCCCGTGAGTATTAGGGTGATAAAGCTCGCAAACATCGCAAGCGCTAGTAGCTCGCTCCCGGTCATGTCATTGGGTCGCGGTTGCTTTGGCTTAAGAACAGGAAGGTCCAAACGCGGCTAAGTCGTGACAGTGTGGCGAGCAGCAGCAGGAAAAAGCCAACGGGCAGTACGGCCTTGATGATCCAGCGATACGGTAAGCCGCCTGGCGCCTGCGATATTTCATTAAAGCGAAAGCTGTCGGCAACAAACGGCAGGCTGAACACAAGAATTAACAGCACAAACGGCAGCAGCAGTAACAGTATTCCATAAAGCTCTATCCAGGCTTTACGGCGGGGTGACAAGCGTTCATGCAACACGTCTACGCGCACATGGTTGTCGCCGCTGTAAGCGAAGCTCAGGCCCACCAAAAATCCGAGTGAATACAAATGCCACTGAATTTCTTCAAACTCGACGCGCCCTTCGCCAAAGGCGTAGCGCAAGGTGACATTGGTAACAATAACAATGAGCAGCGCAAGCCATACCCACGACACGATGCGGCCGATGCGATTGATGGCACTATCTATAACTCGAGAAAAAGAGGTCTCTGGCAACATTAGAAATCGCGCGGCAGGTAGGCGAGTTTCTTCCAGTGCGCGTAGTCTGAGCGGAAGGCTTGCTGAGATTTTAGAATGGTCGCGAAATCTTCGTCTTTTGCGGCTTCTTCTTCTAGTACGCGTTCGGTAACTTCGTAGAGTTCACGCAGCAATGGCTCCGGTAACTTGCCCGCGGTGACGCCCACCTCAGGAAACCCGGCGATCACGCTGCCTTGAAGGGCTTCGGCGCGCGCCAGGTTGCGCGTAACGCCCGCCGTGCAGCTTAAGTTAATGGCTGCCTTGTCGGCTTCGGCCAGAGTACTCCACCGCTCTGCGTTTACGGCGAGATGCGATGAGGTTGAAGGCTGATGCCAGCCCGGAAAGTAATTTAGTTTTGCCACGCGGTTAAACCCAAGCTGCTGGTCTACGTTGGGCAGGGAATATTCGGTGGCGTCGATGGCACCTTTTTCGAGTGCCTGAAATATTTCTCCGCCCGGCAACATGGTGACCGATGCGCCCAGTGCGCTGATGACGCGTCCGCCTAAACCCGCAAAGCGAATTTTCAGGCCTTGAACGTCAGACAGCTCTTCGATGGGGTCACGAAACCAGCCCGCCGTTTCTGGGCCAATAATGCCGCACAGCATAATGTGCACACCATTCTTGGCGTAAAGGCTTTGGGCCAGAGCCTCGCCACCGCCTTCAAACCACCAGGCGCTGTACTCCCAGGGTTCCATGCCAAAGGGCACGGCGCCCAGCAACGCTGATGCAGGAATCTTGCCCTGGTCGTAGCCGAGCCAGGTGTAGCCTGCCTCAACTTTGTTGTCACGCACGGCATCGACAATGCTGAACGCGGGTACGATTTCTCCGGGTTCATAAACATCGAACTCGAGCCTACCGCCGGTTGAGCTGCGGAGTGCCTCCGCGACATACAGGATGTTGTCGCCAAGCCCGGGCAGGTTGGAATTGAAGGCAACGGGCACGCGCCAATTCAGGCGCGCCGTTGATACCTGCCGAGCATCTGTTGCGTCGGCAATAGAGGTTCCCTCAGAGGAATTCGCCTGGTTGTAGGGTCGCAAGGCGAGGCTTGCCAGAAGCCCGGTTGCGAAGGCGATGCAAACGGCGAGTAGGGCGGCTTTGTTCGTCATGGTTTTTGCGGCGAGTGAGCCTTTGTAAGTTCTGCGTAAAGCGCGTGATTGTCAGTGCCAAATCAACTAGATACAAGTGAATACATGCATATAGCAAGTAGTTACCTGAGATTCACAAAACTCGTTTGTTTTGGTCTAAGCCTTTCGCTACTCTGGAACGCTGTCTGGTAAATGCGAGTAGGGAAGGAAGGCGCTATGAAAATCGGAGTCCCGAAGGAGACTTGGGTTGGAGAGAAGCGCGTTGCGCTTGTTCCTGCCACGGTCAAGAAGCTGGTGAAAGCCGGTTTTGATATCACCGTTGAAACCGCCGCTGGTGCAAATGCGGGTTTTAGCGATGAGGACTTTACCGAAGCCGGTGCTTCTATTGGTAAGCAGCGGGCAACGATCCTTAAAAATGCCGACATTGTCTTGCGGGTGCGCAAGCCTGCAGACAAAGAGATCGACAAGCTAAAGGAAGGTGGCATTCACATAAGCTTCCTGGACCCTTTTAACGAGGCAGGTCTGCTCAAGTCGCTGTGTGACAAAAAGGTCACCGGTATTTCGATGGAGATGATTCCTCGTTCTACCCGTGCACAAAAAATGGATGCGCTGTCGTCACAGGCTAACCTAGCCGGTTATGTGATGGTGGTTCAGGCAGCCTCTCAACTCCCCAAAATTTTTCCAATGATGATGACCCCGGCGGGAACCATCGCGCCGTCTCGAGTGTTCATCATTGGCGCTGGCGTTGCTGGGCTTCAGGCCATTGCAACAGCGAAGCGTCTGGGGGCCAGGGTAGAGGCGTTCGATACACGCGCCGTGGTTGCCGAGCAGGTTCAATCGCTTGGCGCCAAGTTTGTTGAAATCGATCTGGGCGAAACCGGCCAAACCGATCAGGGCTACGCCAAGGCACTAACAGACGAACAAATTGAATTGCAGAAACAAGGGCAGGCCAAGGTCATCGCCCAGTCAGATATTGTTATTACTACAGCCCAGCTGTTTGGTCGTCCTGCACCGCAGATCGTCTCGCGTGAGATGGTTGAGGCCATGCGCCCCGGTAGCGTTGTGGTCGATATGGCCGTCGAGAGTGGCGGTAACGTCGAAGGCTCGAAGCTCGATGAAGTAGTGGATATCAACGGCGTAAAGGTAATAGGCATTGGTAATCTGCCTAGTGAAGTTAGCCGCAACGCATCCGAGATGTACTCCAACAACCTGTTCAACCTGCTCGATGAGTTTTGGGACGCTGAATCCAAAACGCTTAACCTCGATCCTGAGGACGACATTGTGCAGAACTGCGTGATTACCAGAGATGGTGAGATCGTGAACGAAACTATCAAGAATCTGTAGGGGCCTTACTGATGGAAGCCGTACTTCTCGCGTTTATTCTTATGTTGTCCATCTTTTTGGGCTTCGAACTTATTGCCAAGGTTCCGGCGACGTTGCATACGCCGCTTATGTCGGGCGCCAACGCTATTTCGGGCATTACCATTGTTGGGGCGATTGTTGCTGCCGGTGCCCAATACTCTGGCGCTGCCACCTTCTGGGGTTTTCTGGCTGTGGCCTTTGCCATGATCAACGTGGTGGGCGGCTATATGGTCACCAACCGCATGCTTGCCATGTTTAAGAAAAAAGATGACAGCGATCCTGCTGCAGGAGCAGGCAAGTAATGAGTATTCAAGCTGTAAACCTGGTCTACATAATCAGTGCCGCGCTGTTTATTTTTGGCCTCAAGCAACTCGGCTCGCCGGCCACCGCCGTGCGCGGCAACATGTTGTCGGCCATTGCCATGGTGGTCGCTATTCTGGTTACGCTGTTTAACCAAGAGATCGCTCAGTACAAGTGGATTGTGCTGGGTTGCATCATTGGTGGTGGTGTTGGCGCCTATGTCGCTCGCACCGTCGAGATGACGTCTATGCCAGAAATGGTTGCGCTGTTTAACGGCTCTGGTGGTATTGCCAGTCTGCTGGTGGGTTGGGCTGCACTTTACGATGTGGGCCCTAGCGGCGTTATTGATGGCTTCACCGCATTCACTATCTTCCTGTCCATACTTATCGGTGGGGTTACCTTTTCTGGATCAATACTTGCCTGGGGTAAGCTCTCAGAAAAAATGCCCAGCGGCGCCATTGTGTTCAATTCACAGCGCGTGGTTAACGGCGCGATTCTGGTCGTTCTTATCCTTGCTGGCATCTTTTTCTGCTTCAACCCTAGCCCAACCAGCTTCTTCTTCTTTGTCATTCTCGTCTTGGCGCTGGTGTTTGGCGTTATGGCGGTGCTGCCCATCGGTGGCGCAGACATGCCGGTGGTTATCTCGCTGCTCAACAGCTACTCGGGCCTTGCGGCCTGTGCTGCGGGTTTTGCCATCAACAACAACATCCTTATTGTTGCCGGCTCGCTGGTGGGTGCCAGTGGCATCATTCTTACCAACATCATGTGTAAGGCGATGAACCGGTCACTTGCTAACGTGCTGTTCTCTGGCTTTGGTGCCACCAAAACGGCCACCAAGGTTGAAGGCGAAGTTAAGCCGATTGTCGGCGAAGACGCCTACCTCATTCTCGAAGCAGCGTCCTCTGTTACCTTCGTGCCTGGCTATGGCATGGCGGTTGCGCAGGCCCAGCACGTTGTTCGTGAACTTGGCGAACTGCTTGAAGGCAACGGCTGTGAAGTCACCTACGCTATTCATCCGGTTGCCGGTCGTATGCCGGGCCACATGAACGTACTTCTTGCTGAGGCGAACGTGCCCTACGATCAGCTCATTGAGATGGATGACATTAACCCGCGCATGGAGTCTGTTGATGTAGCGGTTGTGATTGGCGCCAACGATGTAGTTAACCCCGCCGCTCGCGAAGACGAAAACAGCCCCATCTACGGCATGCCCATTATTGATGTCGACAAAGCCCAAACCGTGTTTGTGCTTAAGCGGTCTATGAGCTCTGGATTTTCTGGTGTTGATAATCCGCTGTTCTTTGGTGAGAACACCAGAATGCTGTTTGGTGATGCCAAAGAGTCTATCGGTCAGTTGGTGGCAGAATTTAAGGGCTAGGTTCTTACCCAACTTTCTAAGTAGTGGGGTCTTTGTGTTATGCGTTTCGAAATTGTTGACGTATTTGCAGAGGCTCCCCTCCAAGGCAATCAACTCGCCGTTGTAGAAGATGCTCAATCGCTTTCTTCGGAGCGTATGCAAGACATTGCCCGCGAGATGAACTTCTCGGAAACTACCTTCGTGCTCGAACGCACCGACGAGCGGGCGAAAGTCAGAATATTTACGCCCAGTCACGAGCTGCCCTTCGCAGGCCATCCCACCCTGGGCACCGCCTGGGTGTTAGGGCGTGATCAGGGTAGCTACATTCTTGAACTGGGTGTGGGTCCGGTTGCGGTGTCCTTCGATGCCTCAGGTGATGAGCACGGTAACGGCGGCGGTATTTGTTGGATGGCGCCTCCTATGCCCGAGGTGCTTGGGAAGATCGATGCAGTTGATGCAGCAGCGCTTCTCAATCTCAAGCCAGATGATCTAGATACTCAGTATCCAGCAACCCAAATTCAAGTGGGCCCGAAGTTTGGTTTTATTGGAGTTCGGGACGAAACAGTTCTCGAAAATATCCGACTAAACATGGAAGTTCGTGAAGAGCTTATGGCACGCGGACTTACCGTTGGCAGCATCTTCATATTTTGCTCAACTTCAGGTTCAGCATCTGCAACAGACTTTGCCGCTCGGTTGTTCTTCGATGCCGGTGGTATCCGCGAAGATCCGGCAACGGGCAGTGCTAACAGCGCTTTTGCGATCTATTTGCGCGATCTGTGTGGCGAGACGCGCAATAACCTGGTGGTGGCGCAGGGCGACTATATGCATCGCCCGTCGCGAATTTATCTGGAACTGTCCGCCGATCGCTATCGAGTGGGCGGTCGCGTGCAAAGCGTAGCCTCAGGCACGCTCAGCCGCTACATCTGAGCAAACAGATGTTTGTAGGCCGCACTTGAGCGGATCGATTCTGGCCTTGATCTGAGGTTTAGCGTGTAGCGCCCGCGCATATCTTTCCTTGCGCTCTTAATCTCCTTTACCGCAACGATAATGCCGCGGTGGATGCGCCAAAAGTGCGCGGGGTCGAGTTGTTTTTCCAGCTCCGTTAGTGGCGTTCGCACGACAGATTCTTTGTGCGCCGTAAAAACACCGGTGTACTTATGGTCAGACTGCAGATACACCACGTCGTTGGTGGCGATCAGTTCAACCTCGTCACCATGGCCAACAGGCATCACCACGCACGATGAAGATTTACAGAAAGGGTTAGATGTAACCGATAAGAGCGAACCTGTGTATCCCTATGCAAAAACAATGCAGAAAGAGTTAGCCACTATTGCTCACAGTTGCGGCGTGCCTGAGCCTCGGTTGCTGCGGCGCATGCACTGCCGAATCGTGCAGGACAACGGCTTGTCGACGCCGCTGGATGAACTCTACCCCGATTAGGCGTTAGCCAATTGAGCGCTTGCGGCCAGGGGCGCGCTGCTCGCCGACAACCGGACCCCAGTCAGCCATGAGCGAGCGGCGTAACTGCTGCAATAACTCTGGGCCAATGCGTTGGGCAAGGCGGTTTTCGGCATCGCGCAGTGACGCCAATGCGCGCTCGATAAGCCGGGCGCCTTTTTCGCTAAAGACAATTCGATTGGCACGCTTATCAGACGGATCTGGTATCTGCGTAACAATGTCTTCTTTTTCGAGTTCGTTTACTTGTTGCTGCACGGCTTGTCGAGAGATGCCGAGAATTCTGGCAAGTTCCGCTGCGCGAGTAACGCCGTTAGACACGTTGATGAGAATCATCGTTTGCGTCCGCGTGCGTGTACCCATGCCGGCGTCCGACAGTCCGTTTTGCAGACTTTCATCCATCCAGTAATAGGCCCGGAGCAAGCCGCGCATGAGGTATTCCTGGGGTTCAGAAGCGGGTTGATTGTCCATATCGTTCTGGTCTATCTGCCTGATACGTGAGGGGTTTGATTGCCACGGTTGTGCTAACACCCGTTAAAGCCAGTGCATACTACCCAGTCAGCGGCCCAAATGGAAAGCCATCTTGTCAAAGAACTACCCTATAGAGCAATTTGCATACACAAATGTTTGGGAAGTGCCTAAATACGACAAGCTTATTGCACGGACCATTGCACCACACTGTGCAGCGGCTGTCCCTCATTACTTAATATTGGAAAGGTAAAATTTGTCATAAAACTAGCTAAAATCTGTCCAGAACCACCCTGTGCTGTTGAGCTGATAGGCTGGCTGTCCCAGATTTTGGCTATCAGCGAGTGTTCGTTGAGGACCAGGGATGCGTTTTAGGGAGGTTTTGGGTGCAGCAGGACGGGGAATACAGGATTGAGGCGTCGCCCGCGGAGGTGTGGGCGGCGCTTGGCGATCTTGATCGGGTTAAGCGATGTCTTGCCGGGTGTCAGAGCCTCGAACAGACCGGTGAGGGCGAGTTCATGGTCAGTATTGCTCCGGCAGCGCAGGAGAATTCTGGTGCACTGACAGAGCCGGTAGTGGCTGAGGCGAGGCTCACCGAACTTGATCCTCCGAGTAGTTGCCTGCTTAACATCGGCGCAGGTAGTGCAGTAATTACGCTTGCAGAAGCAGGAGAATTTACCCGGCTCAGTTATCAGGCGGGCGGCGAGTTGGCCGATACGGCTGCGGTAGGGCTAGCGGATGATTTCTTTGCGAGTTTCGCGGCAGGATTCGGTGAATATAACAGCGACTATCAACCCAGCCAGCAGTGGATGATTTGGGCCATCATGTTTGGCGTGCTGCTATTGGCGGTGGTGTTAACGCTTTAGATGGTACGAGTTAGCTCGCTGTTCAGAGTAAAAGTTGAGTTGTTGATGCGACACGGAGCTATGGCGAAAAAATCTGAACGAATCTTTGCAGCCTTAGGCGGCGTGCTGTTGTTTGCGCTGTTTGGCTGCGTTGATGTGAACACGAACGTGCAACGCTCAGATAGCTTAGGTCGATTAGTTGTTTCTGTCGAACAGTTGCCGCTGAGTTCTTTTCAGTTCTTTGGCAGTCATAACAGTTACAAAACAGAGATCGAACCCAAAGTACTAGAGCAGCTTCGGTCGGTAAATCCGCAGGCGGCCCTGGGTCTTGACTACTGGCACGAGCCTTTAGATGCGCAGCTTGATTTGGGCTTGCGGGTGCTGGAGTTGGATGTTTTTTATGACCCGGAAGGTACGTTGTTTTCCCGCGAAGGCCCCTTTCCGGTATTGCATGTGCAGACCATAGACACAGGCAGCCACTGCGCGTACCTCGCGCAATGCATTGCTCAGATCAATGCCTGGAGAGCACTCAATCCAAACCACGAGCCGTTACTCATTAGTTTTAACGCCAAGACCGATGTAATTGATCAACCAGGTTTTGTGACACCCTTGGCATTTGATACGACGGCATGGCAGCAACTGGATGCAGTGCTGCGGCAGGGATTTAGCACCCGAATAATTAATCCCGCGGAAGTGTTGAGCCCAGAGGGACCCTACTGGCCAACGCTTGCCCAGGCGCGGGGCAAAGTGATTTTGCTGCTCGACGAAGGCCCCGAGAAACATGCCGCTTACCACAGCGCGGTAAAGCGGCCTGCACTGTTTGCGAATCTTGCGCCAGATAACCCAAGAGCCGCGATCCAGGTGCTGAACGATCCCGTCGCCGATGCAGCGCGCATTGATGAGGCGCTCAAGCAAGGATTGCTGGTGCGAACCCGGGCGGATGCTGACACGGTTGAAGCGCGAACAGGCGACACTTCGCGGCGCGATGCCGCTTTTGCCAGCGGCGCGCACTTTGTGAGCACTGATTACTATCGACCGTCGCGGCATTTTGGGACGGACTACGTAGTTAAGTTGCCAGCTGGCGGCAGCGTACGATGCAATCCGAAGAATCTGACTCGCGACGCGCGTGAGCTTTGCGACGCAGCGAATCTCTAAACTCTGAGATCAAAAGCGGGCCAAGCGTAGAAAAGTGTGTAAAAGGACTTTTTCCTTACGTCTATTTTTGATTGTAAAACAGTCGTAACACTTGATGGTTGATGCGTCCAAATGGTTACGCTGCCTGGATGCCGAACTTATAGTGGTGCCTCGAATGGGCTACAGGAATGTAGAGTCGCCCAGGTTGAGAGAGTCTAGAAAAGGAGTTTCGTTTTGCTTAGCTCAAGTGAAGCACTCGATACAATTGGTAAGTTGGATGACAAGAGTCAGGTATTGATCGTCGATGACGATCAGCGCATTTGCGAACTCGTGAGTCGCATGCTCGAACGCCTCGGCCATGAATCTGTCGCGGTCAGCAGCGGCGCATCAGCCGTCGATGCGTGCAAGCAGGGCGACTATGATTTGGTGTTGCTCGATGTCGCTATGCCCAACATGAGTGGCCCGCAGGTTTATGACACTCTGCGCGATTCCGCGGCAGATCTTCCGGTGGTCTTTATGACGGGTTATCGCACCGAGGAGCTCGCAAGCTCTCTTAGTGAAGACACCGCAGTGGCCTTTCTTGCCAAGCCGTTTCCCCTCGACGAGTTGCGCGCCGCGCTCGATTCTCTGCTGCCCGCTTAGCTTTAGAACGAGCGGTTCGACCCGCGCTGGTTTAGCCAGCATTCACGCTCTGGCGTTATACTTTTGCCCGAAAATTACAGTAAAAGTATAGCCTTAGGAGTTGATGTGAGCCTGCTTTTTCACAATAAATTCAATCAGTTGTGGGTTAATCGTGCCTCGGTGTTAAGCATCTGGTGGTTATCGGTTATTGGCGTGTTGTTGGTTTTTGTCGGTCCGGTGTCCGCTGCACTTCCAGCTGTAGGGGTCGACGGTCAGCCCTTTCCTAGCCTTGCTCCTATGCTTAAGAAAGCCTCGCCTAGCGTGGTGAACATCGCTACCTTCGCGACGCAAAAGATCTCCAACCCGTTGTTTGACGATCCCTTCTTTCGGCGCTTCTTCAATGTCCCTGATTCTCAACGCAGCTTCCGGCGTACCAGAAGTGCGGGGTCGGGGGTGGTGGTTGATGCACGCCGTGGCTACATCATTACCAACAACCATGTCATTGATCGGGCCGATGAAATCACGGTGGGCTTAAGCGATGGGCGCACCCTTACGGCAGAGCTGGTCGGCAAAGACCCAAAGGTGGATCTCGCCGTACTCAAGGTGCCCGCTGAAGATCTTACTCAGCTTGAGTTTGCAGATTCGGCGCAGGTGGCCGTTGGCGACTTTGTGGTGGCGATCGGCAATCCGTTTGGTCTTAATCAAACGGTAACCTCGGGCATTGTCAGCGCGCTTGGTCGTAGCGGATTGCAGAAAGCTAACTTCGAAGACTACATACAAACCGATGCCTCCATTAATCCCGGCAACTCCGGCGGCGCGCTTGTGGACCTCGGCGGCAATCTGGTCGGCATAAATACGGCCATTTATTCGGCGGGTGGAAACGGCAACATCGGTATTGGCTTTGCCATTCCTGCCTACATGGTCCGGTCGATCATGAAAGAGCTGATTGAGCACGGCCGGGTTCGACGCGGGTACGTGGGTTTGTCGGTTGAGCCGCTCAATGCGGATTTGGCCAAAGCATTTGATGTTAGCCAGCGTGATGGCGTGGTTGTCGTCGATGTGCAACCGGGTGGTGCGGCCGACAATGCTGGTCTTATGCCGGGCGACATCATTACCCGGGTGGGTAAAAAAGACGTTATGCAGGTTTCCGATTACCACAGCCAGACGGCGGTGATGGTGATAGGTGATCGGGTGCAGCTAGAGCTATTGCGAGAGGGCAAGGCGAGGCGCGTAACCATGCGCATCAATGATAGTAGCGAGAGCTTTGTTGATGGGGGTCGAATTGATCCCCGCTTTAAGGGTACGCGCCTGCAGAATTTTGCAGAGGAAGGTGGCGATGTCGACGAAGGCGTTGGCGTGTTGGTTACCGATGTCGAAGAGTCATCACCGGCCTGGCGCTACGGACTGCGACCGGGTGACCTCATTACGGCGGCGAATCGGCGCGGCGTACGGAACATCGGTGAGTTGGGTGACAGCACCAATCGCGGCCAAACGATCTCGCTGCGGGTGTATCGCAATGGCGAGTACGGCCGCATTCAGCTGCGTTAGCCCATTCGAATTGTAGAAGCCTATCGGCTATTCAAACATTATGACCGAGCGCGCAACCTCGCCGCCTTCGAGTGCGGCGAGGCCCTCGTTAACGTCTTCGAGTTTGATACGTCGCGAAATTAGGTCATCGAGATGCAGCTTGCCGCTTAAGTAGAAATCAACAAACCGCGGCATATCGACACGGAAGCGGTTGGAGCCCATGTTTGAGCCTTGAATTTTGCGTTCCATCAAAAAGTCGGGGCCATGCAGTTCAATCTGCACACCAACGGGAATCATGCCGATGATGGTTGCCGTGCCTCCACGCTGAAGCATTTTAAAAGCCTGTTCCGACGTTGCCTTTAGGCCGATCGCCTCGAACGTGTGGTGCGCACCGCCCTGGGTCATCTCCATCAGTGCCTCAACCGGGTCGCCGTCGCCCGGGTTGATGGTGTCGGTGGCGCCGAACTTGCGTGCCAGCTCTAACTTTTGCGGCACCATGTCGATGGCAATAATGCGACCCGCACCCGCGATGGCCGCGCCATTGATGGCCGAAAGGCCAACGCCGCCACAACCGATAACGGCAACAGTTTCGCCCGGGGCAACCTTAGCGGTGTGAATGACGGCGCCTACGCCGGTGGTTACTGCGCAGCCAATCAGGGCGGCTCGGTCGAGCGGCATGTCCTCACGAATCTTAACCAGCGCGTGCTCGTGAATGAGCATTTGTTCTGCGAAAGACGAGAGATTTAGGAACTGATGAACTGGGTCTGAGCCGCTGGTAAGGCGAGCCGGTTGCTCAGCCTGGCGTTGCAGTTCAGGCTCCTGGCACAACGACATGTGGCCCGTGATGCAATGTTCGCAGTGACCGCAAAAGGCCGATAGACAAGTAATGACATGATCGCCCGGCTTAACGTAGGTGACTGCGGAGCCGACCTTTTCTACGACACCCGCAGACTCGTGACCCAGGACGCTTGGCAATGGGTAGGGGTAGGAACCGTTTTGAAAGTGCAGATCTGAGTGACATACGCCCGCGGCAACCGTGCGCACTAACACCTCTCGGGGTGCGGGATTGGCTGCAGCCACGTCTTCTATTTGTAGCGGTTTGTTGATCTCGCGCAGTACGGCTGCTTTCATAATTATTCTCCCCAATAAGCTCTTTCCGGCATCCTCTGAGCATGCCAAAGGCGCTGGCTCATGGCTAGCGCCTTTGGCAGCCAGGCGCCAACAAGCTGGTATGATGACGCCATGAGACGCTGGTATTCCAAGGCAGCCGTAGTGCTGCTGCTGGCAGCAACTGGGTTGTGCCAATCACAGATTGCGCTCGCGTATAGCGGGGATGAGCATCAGCAGCTGATGTTTCTCGCCGCACGTCAATACAATGAGTGTGTTAAAGACACCCCCGAGCGCCGGCTAAGTGCCCTGCAGGTTCGCTATGCCGCCAAGGCGGCGGTAAGACAGTCTGAGGCAAGCTTTTTTCGGCGTATGTTTCGCTGGAGTTTTTACGAGCGTGAAAAGCAATCACCCAAGAGCATGCTGTGGGTCGTAGAAACTCGCTTGCACGAGCACTTCAACTCACTCACCAGAGCGCTGGGTGAGGCAGAAACAGACGCCGAGCAATTTTCTATTGCCGGCCGAATAGCAGCCTATGTTCAGGATGTCACCTCGCCCGTTCGTGTAGTGCCTATCTACACCGCCCGGTTTTGGCGCTTTAACACCACGGATAGATTTGACAACTATCCGCTAGCAGACACAGAGCTAATTCGCGATTTAGAAGGCGCTTGCGACCTTATGCTCAATGGCTCGCTCGATGATTTCTCTGATGTTCTGCGCAAGACTGCAGATAAATCGCTGCGCGCAATCGTTAAGCCAATTCCCGGCATGCCCACCACCTGGCAGTCTTTTTGGCGGCTAGCAAAGAACCCTTCAGACTTCGGTGAATACGGGCCGGCCGGCAATCGGTTTGGCAACAGCGCATCGTTTAAGTGTGGTGGCGAGCGATGTGTGTTGCTTAATGATGATCCGCTGTATGCAGAATTTGCAGCAGCCAGACACACCGATGCGGTCTTAGGCACCATGCAGGTGTTGCACATGCTGCAAGAAGCACGCCTGCCTGCGCTGCCGCCGACAGAGGTCCCACCTCTTAAAGCAGACGAGAAATTGGAAGAGTCTGAGACGGATGCGACAGCGTCAGAATCCGAAGGTGCTGACGAATCGATGGCGAAGGCCCAGGCGCGGAACATAACCGCCAATGAGTGAGGCGGTGGCGCGGCCGACAGTTTGGTTGCAGCAGCATGCCGATTGGCCGTGGGTACATGATTTCTTTTCTGACATTGCTGGTCCTGTCGGTTGGTGGGTGCTGCTGCAGCTGGCGATTTTGCTCGCGGGTACCCGCCGTGGTTTACGGCTTGCGTGGTTTATTGGCATTGCCGCTCTGACTAACACCTGGCTTAAGTGGTTGTGGGCAGAACCTCGGCCTTTTTGGGTAAGCGACTCGATTACGGCGGTGCGAGCATCCACAGGTTTTGGAATGCCGTCGGGTCACGCACAGGGTGCGATGGCGCTGTGGCTTGGGTTGTGGCTTGCGTTGGGCAAGCAAGGGCGCAGCCTGGGTCTTGCGCTTATAGTTGTTATCTTTGTCTTTTTTACTGGGGTGTCGCGCGTTTATTACGGGGTGCACTCCGTCTCGCAGGTGCTTGTTGGATTTGGCTTTGGCCTGGGCATTACCCTGGGGCTTGCGTTCTTGGTGCCAAAACTAGAAGCGCGTCTGAGAAGACTCAGCCTGGCTGCGCGCGCGGGGTTTGCAGCCCTGGTGTTGGGTGTCGGTACGGCGGTGAGTTTCACTATTTACTACATGCGGGCAGACTTTGTCGCACCCGCGGCCTGGCAAGCGCGCTTCGAGGCGACGCAAATTCGTACCGGACACGCAGGTGTGCTGGGTGATATGAACATGGTTCAGGGCACCTCACTGGTATTGCTTGCGTTGCTCGCGGGCTATGCACTGCTTGCCTTGGTTGCCAGCGAGCGTGGCCATCGAGTGGCAAAAGGCGGTGGGGCCAGGCTGCTGTGTGTACTAACCGCCACGGTGATTAACGTTGCTGTTTTGTATCTGCTACGCGCCGCTGATGCAGGAATTGCAGCGTCTGCGGTATGGCTGCTGATGCAGCCCATTGTTGCTCTGTGGTTGCCGCTGCACTTTTTTGGAAAGCCTCAGAATGACTGAGGCAAAAATTGCTAAGTTGCATTTGGGCCTTACACCCTGGGATATGCATACCGCGACCATGGCTGAGCAGGCGCGTCTTGCCGAGAGTTATGGCTACGATTCAATCTGGCTGCCAGAAAACCACTTCTCTGGTCCGGGTGCGCTGCCAGACCCCTTAATGTTGCTTGCCACGATGGCCGCAACTACCCAGCGAATTGCGTTGGGCACCACCTCTTATTTACTGCCCTTGCGACATCCATTGCAGGCAGCGGAGCAAGTCGCTGTGCTCGATCAGTTATCTAATGGTCGACTTATATTAGGCCTTGGCCGTGGCTATCAAGCGCCTACCTATTCTGCCTTTGGTATCGCCATGCGTCAGAAGCGGGCTATCTTTGCCGAGTCGCTGGGCATTATGTGTCGGGCCTGGGCCGGGGAAGAGCTTAGGATGTTAGAGGATGCCACGCCTGTCACCCTGGCACCTTTGCCTGTACAGCGTCCGCATCCGCCGTTGTGGGTGGCGGCCTTTGGTCCGAAAGCGTTGGGCCAGGTGGGTAGTTTGGGATTACCCTACTTGGCATCCCCGGTTGAGTCACGACAAGATCTTGCGAGCAATCTCGCGTTGTTGCGTGAAGCCTGCCTCAATGCCGGGCATCCGTTGCCGCAAGCGGTGCCGGTTATGCGCACCATGTTTGTATCCGATAATGCCGAACAGGTGGCCCAGGTTCGGCAGGTACTTGGGCTTCGAATGAAAGAGATGGCTGAGTCAGGTCCTGCTCATCTCGCCAAAGCAGCGCAGGCCAGTGTCGACGATGTTGCCATTGTAGGTAATGCTATCGAGGTACAAGAGCAGGTGGCGCGCTATCGCAGTGAGCTAGGCGTAACCCACTTAATCGCTACGCGGTTGCGGATTAGTCGCAGTGACGCGGTAGGAGGCAAGAATGGTGTCGATTCGCAAGCGCTGCAGTTGAGTGCGGAGCGATTACCAGAAATACTGGCGGAGCACTGAGCTTGAAGCAGACTAGAAACTAGAGGGGGGTTTCATGGGCTACAAAATTCTTTGGCCAATTATGCGTTGGCCCGATGACCGGCATATTGAAGTTGATGCCGTGGGTGATGAGCACGAGGCCATTTTTGTTGACCGTTTCGCTGACGTAACCGATGAGCAGTGGGCGGAGTGTGATGCCGTGGTGTCGGCACCAGAGATACCCGCCGAGTTTCGAGCCAAGCTCAAGAAGTGCCGGATCTTTGTTACGCCAAAAGTAGGTTTCGACAACATCGATCTGGCTGCCTGGGGCGAGATGGGCATTCCGGTGAGCAACGTTCCAGACTACGGCACTATGGAAGTGGCTGATCACGCCATTGCATTGATGATGGACCTGATGAAAGGCATCACCTTTCATACCCGAGAACTCAAGAGTGATGTGGCTGGCAACTGGCGGCCTGCGCTCAATCCTTTTGGTCGGCGCCTGTCAGACTGTACCTTCGGCGTGCTGGGCTTAGGACGTATCGGTACCGCCGCTGCACTGCGCGCCAAAGCCTTTGGCATGAACGTCGTGTTTTATGATCCTTATCTTCCCAACGGCGCAGACCTTGCCGTGGGTGTGACCCGGCTACACTCTTTCGAAGAGCTGTTGGCCACTAGCGATGTGCTTAGTGTGCATGTGCCGCTGTCGGAAGAAACCGAGAAGATGTTTAACGCTGACGCCTTTGCGCATGCAAAGCCCGGCATGATCTTAATCAACTCGGCGCGTGGCCCGATTATTGATCTCGACGCGCTGCACGATGCGCTAAAGTCGAACAAAATTCAGGCTGCGGGCCTTGATGTGTTGCCTGTTGAACCGGCAGATCCAAATCATCTGCTGCTAAGTGCGTGGACGCGGGACGAAGAGTGGATCGCGCATCGACTGCTTATCACCCCTCATTCGGCGTTCTACACGCCTGAGAGCATGCGCGATATGCGGGCCAAGGGCGTTCATGTGGCTATTGAGTATCTCAACGGCGGGCGGCTGCAAAATTGTGTGAATGCAGAATTTGTTAAGTCTTAGGCTCTGCTCTTAAGCATGAAGAGGCATCTGCAAGGTGCGCCGGAGCCATCCGGTAATCAAGTAAAACGGGATGGTATCCAGTAACGCGACCACCAGTTTAAACAGGTAGTTGCTAAACATAAGCACCAGTAGCGCACCAACCGTGGTGGTACCGGCCAGATAAGCGGCACCAAAGGTCACGGTGATCACCATAAACGAATCAACCATTTGGCTGATGAGCGTTGAGAAATTGTTGCGCAGCCACAGATGTTTACCCTGAGTTAGCTTTTTGAAAAAGTGAAACAGCTGCACATCACAAAACTGGGCGGCAATGTAGGCAAGCATTGAGGCCAACACGGCGCCCGACGTGCACTGGTATAACAACTCAAAAAGTTCGATGGTGCCGCTGAGCGTTGCGCCGCTCGGCGTACCAACTTCTTCTGCCAGTTGCAGCACTTGCCAGGGTGCTTTTTCGGCGCCAGACGGCAGATTGTTGCCAAGCCACATGATGGCGATGATAAACAGGTTCAGCCCCAGACCTACCCACACCAAAAAGTTTGCTCGCGCCCGGCCATAGATTTCAGAAATAAGGTCGGTACACAGAAAGGTTAAGGGGTAAGGCAGCACACCGACCGCAAGTGACAGCGGTCCGAGCTGAATAAAGCGGGTGATACCAAGAATGTTGAGCATGGTCATGGCACACAAAAAGGTTCCGGCCAGCACCAGAAAAACGCGCTCGCGACGCTCTCTTAACTCAGGGCTTACCTCTTCATAGTTTGGATCAGCCTGGTTTGGATAGGTCGGGGATGACTCACTCATGCCTCAACCTGCCCAAGGTTGGCATGTATCACGGCGCCGTTAAGTACCGGGTTGGTGGCGGTAAACAAAACGGTAGACGCAATCTCTTCGGGCTCAATAAGCCGATTGAAAGCGGACATGCCTGCTACAAAATCCATTGAGTCTGCTGGCACGTGCTCGCGAAGCATTTGCGTGTCTGTAAAACCCGGACATACGCAGGCGGTGTGCACGGTGCCACCCGCAAGATCTTGACAGGTGCTGCGCATCATCCCAACGGTTGCGTGCTTGCTGGTAACGTAGCTGAAGCTGTTTGGAACGGCTTTTTCGCTGAGAGTGGAGCCTATGTAGATAATGCTTGAGGCTTTCTGCATGTGCTCAATGCACAGGTTGTTTAGCGTGTTTGGTGCGATCAAGTTGATCTCGTAAATGCGCCGCAGCTCGTCGCTGTCGGTAGTTCCCACCTGGTCGTTCGCAAGCAGAGATGCGTTGTGCACCAGGCAAATCTGCGTGGCTGCTTTCAGGTCGGCTTCGATCTGTGGCGCCAGTTCGCTTGCGAACTTAGGGTTCGCCAGATCGCAGGCGATGGAGCGCACATCTTTGTTAGGACACGGCCGCCGCGAAAGATTGATGACCGAATAGCCATCGGCCAAAAAAGCTTCAGCGCAGGCAAGCCCGATGCCAGAGCTGGCGCCGGTGATTAGCAGCAATTTCAAGGGTTAAGCCTCCCAGTTAGAGCGGGCCCACTGATCATTGCCAGAGGCGACCCGAACAAGCATTTTTCTTATAGGTAGATCACGCACGGTGGGCGCTCCGAGCAAGCGCTGCAGTGCCCACTCGGCCAATTCTTCGACCGTTATGTTGCGCAACGGCAAGATAGTGACGTCGCGGGGCAGAAACGGAATGCGTTCGCCGTTGAATAGAGCAAACGTCATGTCGTCGGTTTGCTCGATGGCAAGCCATGGTGAGTTACCAGGCAACAGCATCTGTTCATCAATTTCTGCACACAACGTTCTAAGTGCGTCCTTTATAAGGTTGTAGTCAAAACACAACCCCGTGTCATCTACCGTGGTTTCAACCTCGCAGCCGATCTGGAAATTGTGGCCATGTAGATTCTCGCGCTCGGTGGCTGAAAACAACGTGAAGTGCGCGCAGGAAAAGTGCAGGTATTCCTTGTGGATTTCTATGGTTGTAACGTGCGGTACGGGCGCTTTGGAATCAGATTTGGTCATAGCGCTATGCTACCTCAAGTTACCAATTTTCGACGTATGGTCGCAGCACCACCTCAAAGGTCCAGGTTGAGCGGTGTTGGTTGTGTAGGTGCAGATAAGTCTGCGCGATATGGTCGGGGTCAGCCATGTTGTCATCGACTGTTTCTCCCGCAAACCAGTGGCGTCTGCTGCCGTCGTCTTGCGTCCAGCCGATTGCCGCGTCGATGGGCACATGGGCGATGTGAATGCCTTGTGGCATTAGTTCTCGCGCCATGCTCTCGGCAAGGCCTTTCTTGCCGTGAGATGCGAGCGCAAACGCGCCGCTGTTGGGATAGCCCTTAAAGGCGGCGCTTGCGTTGGTGTAAATGATGCTGCCGCGGCGGCCGTCGTTGCCAGGCTCGCGGGCAAGCATGGCCCTGGCGGCCTGTTGGCCTACCAAAAACGCGCTGAAGGCTGAGTTTTGCATGGTGTTCAACGCGAGTGCGGGGTCTGCCTCGGTGATGGGTTTGCGGAAGATATCGGGCGTTCGGCCATCGATGTTGTGCACGACGAGCGTTGGTGTACCCAGTTGAGCGGTTACCGATTCGAACAGCTGTGCTACCGACTCAGGTTCTGCTGCGTCGCACTGTACGCAGAGCACATCGTGCTCGTCGGCTAGAGTTTTCAGCACGGGTTTGTCTGGTGTACGAGCCGCAACCGCAACTTTCATGCCCTGGCCCGCAAATAGTCGCGCGCAGCTTGCGCTGATGCCGGGTCCGCCGCCAACGATAAGTGCGACTTCGTCTGTTTGTTTAGCCATTGCGCTACTCCTCTTCTGTCTGAATGCGTTCTGCGACTAATCCGTAGAAATAGCCGCTTGTATCTTCACTAATGGATTCGAATAGCCAGCCCAGATGTACATTGCAGCCGCTGCAGGTAGCAAAACGCCAGGTGTGTGCCGCAAACCAGCTGTCTGCTCGTGTCGCGGGGCCAGAAATTGTGGCGCCGGGTGCTTCCTTGTAACAACAGACGTTAAAGTCGATGCCGTGAGGGTTGGTGCAAAAATGATGATGGCTGCCGCCAATATCCGTTGCGTCGCTTGCTCTGCCAACCAGATGACTGCATCGCGCGCAGTAAACGAAGTTTTTGTCTGGCGCAGGCGTTTCATCGAGCAACGATTTGAGTGCTGGGTCGAGCGCTTGACGCTCTTTGTCGATCACGTTCACCATGACCCTAGTTTAGCTTGAGGTAGAAGTGTATGACCAAGTTTTCGGACATTTATGAGCGCGCGGCCGTGCGCAAAGGTGGTGCGACAGCCCTCGAAACACTGCTTGACAAGCCGCGTACGCCGCGGGGGCTAAAGCGCATCACCGACGACCGTTACCTTGCAGAGATGACTGCCTGTGTGTTTCGTAGCGGGTTTGTCTGGCGCATCATCGAAAACAAATGGCCGGCGTTTGAAGAGGTGTTTCACGAGTTTGACACCATGGCCTGCGCGATGCTCGGAGATGAAGAGCTGGAGGCGCTCACGCAGGATGCCCGCATTGTCAGGCACGCCAAGAAAATTAATGCCGTGCGTAACAACGCCTTGTTTATTCGCGATATCAAGGAAGAGCACGGGTCCTTTGGCAAGTGGATCGCCGATTGGCCTGTTACCGACATTGTGGGCTTGTGGGCGGAGATGAAAAAGCGCGGTGATCGTCTGGGCGGTCAAACCGGGCGCTACTTCTTGCGCTTTATGGGCAAAGATACGCCGGTGCTATCCCGCGACGTTGTGCGCGCGCTCATCGAAGCAGAGGTCGTCGAAAAAGAACCCACCAGCAAGAAAGCGCTTAACCAAATGCAGGCAGCGCTCAATGAGTGGATGGATGAGAGTGGCCGATCACTCACTGAAATCTCAAGAGTGCTCGCGATGTCTACTGGAGACAACTAGCTCGCTTTTTCGGATACCTGGTCACGAAAGAAGAAGCCAAGCACCAGCCCACCAATACTCCAAAAACCGATGTCGTACAGCATTATGGTGGCTTGCCATTTCAGAGGAAAATTCCACCAGATAACATCCCCCAGGTTGCTAAACACCGTTGCGGCAAGCCCTATCAAGAACCCAGTGCGTATGCCGTTTGAACCCAGGTGCCTAAACACCAGAGCGAGCAAGAACATCACCACTATGCAGTGAGCAAGTCCAAGCAGCAAACTCGCAAGCTCCCCGGGCAGCGGTGGGGTGTGATCAATGTTCACCGTTGCCCATACGCCAGTCTTTAATAGGGCCGCCGACTCCTCGGCCGAGTTGTTGGCAACACTCGGTATGCTGTAGTAACCGGATTGTGGAAACAGCCTGGCCAGTTCAGTCTGGGTTTGAGCGTCATTGGGCACGCTGTCCCAAACCTGATAGGGCACTGTGCTTGACCCCCAAAATGCAAAGCCCCACATAAATACCGCGAGTCCCGCGACGAGTACGCCGATAAGTGTGCGTGTTTTCATTGGCTTTTTCTCTTTCCGGTTTTTGAGGGTTAGACGGGTAGTGCAGTGGTTCCCATTACTTTGGTAGTTGAGTTATAGGCTTCTATTGGTGACACTGCAATTGTATTTATACCTGCGTGGTTGTCCACAATGCGGCTGTCTCTAGATTCACATCAACAACAGTTCCAGGACGATGTTCGTCGCTTTCTTGCTGATAACTTGCCGTCGGAATACGCTCGCAAAGTGCAGCGCGGCGAAGGCTTGGCTAGCGACGAAACAACCGCCTGGACCCGAATCCTGGCTGCTAAGGGTTGGGCGGCACCGAATTGGCCTGAAGCGCATGGCGGCACCGGCTGGAATCTGGTGCAGCGACACATATTTGATGTGGAGTGTCGGCGAGCGCATGCGCCCTATCTTTCGGGGTTTGGTTTCACGATGGTGGGGCCGGCTATTATTAAGTACGGCAGTCCAGAGCAGCAGGCCGAACATCTGCCGATGATCTTGAATGCCGAACGGCTGTGGTGTCAGGGCTATTCTGAGCCCGGCGCTGGTTCTGACCTTGCTTCAGTCAGCACGCGCGCGGAACGCGACGGCGATGACTATGTAGTTAACGGCAGTAAGATCTGGACTAGTGCGGCAGAGCTTGCCGATTGGATCTTCGTGTTGGTAAGAACCGATCAAGATGTTCAGCAACAAAAAGGCATCAGCTTTTTACTTCTCGATATCCGTACGCCAGGGGTCACGATTGAACCGCTTTATGCCTTCAATGGCAAAAGGCTCTGGAATCAGGTGTTCTTTGACAACGTCCGAGTACCTGTTGCCAATCGGTTGGGCGAAGAAAACCGCGGCTGGACGGTGGCCAAGAGTTTATTGGGTGATGAACGACTAATGGTTAGTCGCGTGGCCGAGAACAAGCGTCTGCTTGGAGTTATTCAGCAGATGCTTGGCGCAGAGCACGACAATGGCGAAGCGCTTGCTTCACATCGCTACTACCGATCACGGATGGATGAGCTGGACGTTCGATTGCAGGCACTCGAGATGACCAGTTTGAGATTGCTTATCGAAGCCGATGCCGGTGGCCGCATAGGTGCCGAGCCCTCGATGCTAAAACTCAAGGGCAGCGAACTGGTTCAAGCGATGGACGAGCTTTTGTTTGAGGCGGTAGGTCACTGGGCTATGCCTTTGGATTCGTCACGAGATGCTTCTGTTGATTCGGTAGCCCCGGATTACGCTGAGTACGTTGCGTCCGGTCGCTATCATCATCGCGGCTACACCATCGCTGGCGGGTCCAGTGAGGTGCAGCACAATATTATTGCCAAGGCGGTTCTGGGTTTATGAAGAGGTTTATGAAGAGGTCTAAACCTATAACAGCTCTTTAATCGGCACGTTTGTGTCAGCAAGTTTTGTTTTGTCGACCGCCTTACCCACCAGTTGCTTGGCAGCCATAAAATCGCGAGGGCTATTCACGGCGTCTACAGCTACCACCTTGTCGTCTTTCAAATAAAATACGGCGAATTCATTTGACTGCATATCGCCGCGCTGTACGGTTTCGTCACCGTCGGCCGAAAAGCCAAGCATTTGCAGCTTTAGTTCATATTGATCGGACCAAAACCAGGGCATGCTGTTGTAGGTCTTGTCTTTACCAACAATGTTGGCGGCAGTTACCCTGGACTGCTCCATTGCGTTGGGTACGCTTTCAAGGCGCAGGCGACGGTCGAGCAGTTCATTCGGGTGGTTGCTGCAATCGCCGATGGCAAACACGTTGGCAATAGAAGTTTTGCAGCGATTATCGACCACGATGCCGTTATCGCAGGTGATGCCGGCAGCCTCGGCAAGTTCGACGTTTGGTATTACCCCGATGCCCACTACAACAACATCGGCGTCTATCTGTTCGTCACCGCAGACCGCGGCTACGACCTTACCGTCCTTGCCCTCAAACGCGCTAGCGCCTGTGTTGGTGCGAATGTCTATGCCCCGGCCGGTGTGCAGGCGAGTGTAAAACTCGCTCATTTGCGGCGTGGTGACGCGTTGCAGAATCCGATCTTCCATTTCGAGCACACTAACCTTCAGGCCAGCTTCGGTTGCTACCGCGGCGACTTCAAGGCCAATGTAACCGCCGCCAACAATTACCAGTTTCTTGCCCGCAGCAAACTCGGCGCGAATGCCATCTACGTCGGCGATAGTGCGCAAGTAGTGCACACCTTGAAGGTCAGCACCCGGGATGGGTAGCACGCGCGGCCGTGTTCCCGTGGCAATAATCAAGTGCTCGTAATTTAGCGTGTCGCCACTTTCTGTGGTTACCGTATTGTCTTGCGTATTTAGCGCGTCTACCCGTACGCCTTTCACAAGCGTGATGTCTTTGCCGTCGTAGAAGGTTTCAGGCCGCAGGTAAACCTTATCTATGGGTTGCTCACCGGCCAGGTACTGTTTAGACAGTGGTGGACGCTGATAGGGTGGGTGCGGTTCTTCGCCGATCACCGTAACTGCGCCCTCATAACCCTCTTGCCGCAGGCTCGCCGCTGCCTGGCCTGCCGCATGGCCGCCGCCGACAATTATTACTGACATCACACACCCGTACTTCTGCACTAAAACCCTGCCAATTTACCATAGGCGGCCTGCTACCATGGGCCTCAGTAGAGTCCTTACGGAGGGGATACGTTGAGCGATGGTAAATTTGGGTCTCTGACCGAGATGGTGCATCTGGCCCGGGCCAGCTTGCCGCGCGATTCCTGGGACTACCTGATGGGAGCGGCTGATACCGAAACTACCCTCAAGCGCAATCGGTTGAGTATTGACTCTCTGCAGTTTCGACCGCGCGTGCTACACGATGTGCGCGATGTCACGGTTACAACCGAGCTGATTGGCCAGCCTCTGCGCATGCCGGTTATTTTACCGCCCATTGGCAGCGTGCAGCTGTTCGAGAAAGGCGGGGGTGCGTCGGTTGCTCAAGGCGCTGAAGCCTTCGGCACGATGCAAATCCTAAGCTCGGTATGCACGCCAGACTATGAAGCCGTGGCCAATGCATCTGCTGCTGCCAAGGTGTATCAGCTGTATCTGATGGGTGATCAGGGTTGGATGGACGATGTCATCGCCCGCAGTATGGAGCTGGGTTACGTCGGGTTTTGTCTTACCGCAGACACGCAGGTTTACTCGCGCCGGGAGCGGGATATTTTAAAACGCTGGCGGCCGCCGTCGGGCACCTCTGTAGTTGAGAGCGATTTCAGCTATCAGGCGTCAATGAACTGGGACACCGTTGCCCACATCAAAGAGAAGTTTGATATTCCCTTGATGGTTAAAGGCATTAACCGCACCGACGACGCCGCTCGCGCGGTCGATGCTGGTGTGGATGTGGTTTACGTGTCTAACCATGGTGGCCGGCAACTGGATCACGGGCGCGGCTGCATAGATTCGTTGCCAGAAGTTGTTGCCGCGGTTGACGGTCGAGCACCGGTGGTGGTCGATGGTGGATTCTTGCGCGGCGCAGACGTGGTAAAGGCGTTGTGCCGGGGTGCAACAGCGGTAGGTATGGGGCGTCTCGAGGGTTTGGCGATGGCAGCCGGCGGCGCCGCTGGAATTGTGCGGGCGTTGGAGCTTGTGGAGCACGAGATTAAAACCACCATGGCGTTAATGGGTGCAGCCGACCTGTCTGAGCTCAATCCCGACTTTTTGGAGCGCTGCGAGGCCGCTGTTGCCCCGCATGTGTTGAGTGCGTTTCCGCTGCTTGAAGAGGATTACCTTTAGCGGCTAATCGCTCGGTGGTGCGCCGCCAGGGCCACTGCCGCCATCTCGAGGCATTATCATGGGGAATGGAGTGACGTTCTCGCCCTTGGTATCTGTAATCTTGGCGACACCCTCGCGCTCGACCTCGTCGATGCGAATAACGCTATGCATCGGAATAAAGCTGCGCTGCACGCCCTCAAATTCGGTGCGTAGCTTGTCTTCTGCCGGGTCGATTACCACCTGGGTGGGTTTGCCAAACACGTAATCTTCTACCTCGATAAAACCATACAGCTCGCTCTGATAGATGTTTTTGGCGTAAACCTCGTAGATTTGTCCCTGATTATGGAACATGACCTTGTAGAGGCTGGTTTCTTCGGTCATTTAAAGGTCCGATGACGGGCTGGTTGCTGCGGATAGCGAGTTATATAGAGGTGACCTGCGCCAATCAAGCGCTATAATCGCCGGCCCCTGATCCTCGCTCGACACGCTTATGTCCGCACCTACTTTAGAGCCTTCTTCTGCTCGCTTACAGCCTGCCTCAAAGGTCGAAAAGAAGGTGTTCATCAAGACCTATGGCTGCGCCATGAACGAGTACGACTCGGATCGAATGCTCGATCTGCTAAAAACGGCTCAGGGCTACAGCGTGACGGAAGTGGCTGAAGATGCCGATTTGCTGTTGCTAAACACCTGTTCGATTCGTGAGAGGGCGCAAGAGAAGGTATTTCACCAACTGGGCCGCTGGCGCAAGCTCAAAGCGGCCCGGCCAGAACTCTTGATTGGGGTGGGCGGCTGTGTGGCGAGCCAGGAAGGCGCCGCCATCAGAGACCGCGCGCCTTATGTTGATCTAATCTTTGGTCCACAGACCCTGCATCGCCTGCCCGCCATGCTAGAAGAGCGGCTGCAGAAAAAAATAGCGGAACCCATCGCGAGTCAAAGCCAGGCGGTGATAGACGTAAGCTTCCCCGAGATTGAAAAATTTGATCGGTTGCCAGAGCCCAGTGTCGATGGCCCAAGCGCGCTGGTGTCGATCATGGAGGGCTGCAGCAAGTACTGCAGTTTTTGTGTGGTGCCCTATACGCGAGGCGAAGAAGTTAGCCGCCCGGTGGCAGACGTGATGCGTGAAGTAGTATCGCTGGCAGAACGTGGCGTTCGCGAGATTCACTTTCTGGGTCAAAACGTTAACGCGTACAACGGTGAAATTGATGGCGATGAGGCCGACCTTGCCGAGTTGATTCGTTACACCGCAGACATTGAGGGGGTGGATCGCATTCGATTTACCACCTCCCATCCGGTGGAGTTTTCCGATCGCCTTATTGAGGCTTACGTAGATGTTCCGGAGTTAGTGAGCCATGTGCACCTGCCAGTCCAGGCAGGTTCCGACCGGATACTTGCCCAGATGAAGCGCGGTCACACTGTGCTCGAGTACAAGTCGCGAATCCGCAAGCTGCGCCGTGCCCGCCCCGGAATCAGCCTATCGTCTGATTTTATTATCGGCTTTCCGGGTGAGACCCAGGCCGACTTTGACGCGACCATGGCGCTCATCGACGAGATTGGCTTTGATACCTCTTTTAGCTTTGTGTACAGCGCCCGGCCCGGCACGCCGGCGGCAGATTTACCTGACGGTATCTCGGAAACCGAGAAAAAGCATCGGCTGGCAATTCTGCAGGATCGAATCCGTCTACAAGCTGAGTCGATTTCCCAATCCATGCTGGGTACCGAGCAGCGCTTGCTTGTAACGGGGCTTTCACGCCGTGATCCCGGGTACCTTCAGGGCCGCACGGAAAACAATCGGGTGGTCAATTTTGCCTGTAGCGACCTTTCGCACGTAGGACGTTTTGTGACCGTGCGCATAGAAGATGCCCAGCCAAATTCGCTGCGTGGTGTGTTTGTGAGCGGCGAAGCCGAATCTTGATATTGGGTTCATTGACAGGCCGGGTAGGCCAGATATGCTGTGGTCAACTTAGCGGCAAAAGCGCGTCTTGAGCGACCAACCCTCCCCCTCAGAATCCAAGCAGGATCCGGCCCCTGATACCGACACGGGCCCAACCCAACATATAAGATTAGAACCCAGCGACTCGCGGCGACTCGCCGTGCTCGCAGGTCCGTTTGATGCCAACATCAAGCAGCTCGAGAAACGCCTTTCTGTCGAGATTCGCAGCCGCGGCAACCTGTTCAGCGTGCGAGGGATCGATCCCGACGACGAACCCAGAGTTAAAGCCGCGAGCGCTTTGCTCAACCAGCTCTACGTAGAAACCGCCAACCGCGAAGAGATCGATGGCGAAACGGTGCACCTTTATCTACAAGAGTCGGGTGTAGATGCGCTCGTTGCACGAACTCCAGGCAGTGCCGTTGCCAGCGATCTAATTCAAACGCGCAAGAAAACCATTAAGCCGCGCGGTGAAAATCAGCAACACTATGTATCTCGCGTGCGCGAACACGACATCAGTTTTGGTGTGGGCCCTGCGGGTACCGGCAAAACCTATCTTGCTGTGGCTTGTGCTGTAGAGGCACTTGAGGCTCAGGAGGTTGCCAGGATCTTACTGGTTCGGCCGGCGGTAGAGGCGGGCGAGAAACTCGGCTTCTTGCCGGGCGATCTCGCCCAAAAGATCGACCCCTATTTGCGACCCTTGTACGACGCCCTGTATGAAATGCTGGGTGTGGAGCGGGTAAACAAATACATTGAGCGCAATATTATTGAAGTGGCGCCGCTTGCGTATATGCGCGGACGGACGCTCAACAACGCTTTCATCATTCTTGATGAAAGCCAGAACACCACCATTGCGCAGATGAAGATGTTTCTCACCCGCATAGGCTTTGGCTCAACGGCGGTGATTACTGGCGACATTACGCAGATTGACCTGCCCCACGGTCAGGGTTCTGGCCTTGTGAACGGTATTCGCGTGCTCAAGGGCATTAAAGGTGTCAGCTTTACCCACTTTGAATCGCGGGATGTTGTGCGCCATCCGTTGGTGCAAAAGATTGTTGATGCCTACGCGCGTGCGGATGCAACCAAGCCCCCTCGAGGTAGAGATGCGGGCTAACGTGCGCGATACCCAGTCAAACACTAAAGCGCATTCGCAGATAGATCTTTTAGTTAATGTTCAGTGCGCTGATGGGGTTGTTTTGCCGGCAGGCTGTGATCTTGCGGCAGTTGCCGGTCAGGCCTTTGAGATCATTCAGCGCAACGACTACGCTCAAACCTTTGTTGCCAATGCCGCCGGTAGCCGTGAATCCGAGCTTTGTATTCGGCTAGTCGATGCCGCCGAAGGCGAGGCGCTGAACAGCCAGTGGCGCGGCAAAGACGCCGCGACCAACGTGCTGAGTTTTACAGCAGACATTGTTACGGGTGATTGTGCCCCGCTGGGCGATCTGGTGCTTTGTGCGCCCGTCATTGAAAACGAAGCCCAGGAGCAAGACAAAGCGTCTGGCGATCATTACAGTCATTTGCTGGTGCACGGTGTGCTGCACTTGCTTGGCTACGATCACGTGGTAGAAACAGAGGCAGAAGCAATGGAACGCATTGAGGTCGCCGTGCTCGGCGAGCTTGGTATCGAAAACCCCTATGAGTGAAACTGATGCAGAAGCAGAAGAGAAAGGGTGGTTAGAGCGGCTCACCGATCGGTTTAGTTCGGAGCCCGAAAATCTAAAAGAGCTCGAGCAGATTCTGCGCGATGCGAGCGACCGGCAGATCATTGATCCCGAAACGCTAAACATCATTTTTGGTGCGCTGAACCAAACGCAGGTGCGGGCCCGAGATATTATGATTCCGCGCCCGCAGCTTATTTGCGTCAATGCCGACGACAAACTTTCTTCTATTCTGCCCACCATCGTGGAAGCCAAGCACTCACGCTTTCCGGTAGTTGGCGACGAGCTTGATGACGTTAAGGGCATTCTGCACGCCAAAGATCTGCTGCCATTGCTGCTGGATGGCGCATCTGACACCGCCACCGTTGATCTGCAATCCATTACCCGCAGCGTTAACGTTGTGCCCGAGAGCCAACCGCTAAATTTGCTACTGCGCGAGTTTCGCAGCACGCGCAAGCACATGGCGCTGGTGGTTGATGAGTACGGCCACATCTCCGGTGCCGTTACCATTGAGGATGTACTCGAACAGATTGTCGGCGAGATCGAAGACGAATACGACGATGTCGAAGAAGACGACCATATCAAACAGCTTGATGCGGCCAACTTCACCATCAAGGCCACCACAACACTCGACGAGTTTAACGAGTACTTTGATTGCGAATTGGTGGCTGACGAGTTTGATACGGTGGGCGGCATATTGCTCAAGCGCTTTGGCCATTTGCCGGAACGTGACGAGGTTACGCGCGTAGACGATTTTGAATTTACGGTGCTTAGCTCCGACTCTCGTCGTATTACGCTTTTGCATTTAAAGCGGCTCGACGCCGCCTGAGTGAGCGACGCGCCAAAAGAGCCAGCTCCGGCGCAAGCCTCCGCCGCAGCTACCTCAGTAAACAACAGGTGGAGAACACCGCTTGCGCTGGTTTCCGGCGCGCTCTTGCCCCTTTCGTTTGCCCCTTTTGATATTTGGGCCGCTGGTTTAATCGGGCTTGGCCTGGCGTACTGGCTAATCAAAGACGTCACGGACTGGCGGCGTGGCTTTGCCGTTGGCTGGCTCATGGGTGTCGGCAAGTACGCCGTTGGCGCGTCGTGGATTTATGTGAGCATTCACGAGCAAGGTGGGGCATCCGAATCGCTCGCTTCAGTGTTGGTGGGTTTGTTTGTTGCCGGTATGGCGCTTTTTGGGGCTTTGTTTGGTGCGCTATTTGGCGCTATCAATTCGCGCGGCCATTGGTTTTCGGTGCTGCTGTTTGCGGCCACCTGGGTTATCGCCGAGTGGTGTCTTACCTGGCTGCTCACCGGCTTTCCGTGGTTGTTTGTGGGTTACGGACTCATGCCTACCTGGATTGCAGGTTATGCCCCGGTGATCGGCGCTCTTGGCCTGAGTTTTCTGGCCTGTCTAGTCGCGGCTGCGCTTGTGCACTTTGGGCTTCAGCTTAAATCGGCGCAGAGCCTAACCCGGCTTGGCGTTCCGGTGATGTGTCTTCTGCTGCTCGGCGGCGGCTACGCAGTTGGTCGCGTGAGTTGGGTTACGCTGGGTGAGGTTGGGAAGGCTGCGCTGGTGCAAGGCAACATTGAGCAGATTACCAAGTGGGATCCCGAGAGTGTGTTACCTATTCTTGATACCTATCAGTCTTTGACTCAACCGCACTGGGGAAGCGATCTGGTTATTTGGCCCGAAGCCGCCATCACCTTGTTCAGGGAACAGGCGACGCCCTTTCTCAAACGCTGGGAGGCTCGTGGCCTGGCAACAAATACGACTCTGCTGTTGGGGCTTCCTGATGTCGAACGGCGTTCGGATGGCAGCGGATCTTTTCAAAACACCGCGCTTGCCGTGGGTGCGGGCTCTGGCCGCTACGTCAAACGGCGGCTAGTGCCTTTTGGGGAATACGTTCCGCTCGAATTTTTGTTACGCGGGCTCATCAGCTTTTTTGATCTGCCCATGTCGCGTTCAGGCAGTGGGCCTGAAGTGCAGGCCCCAATCCTTGCTGGTGACACCACCCTTGGGCTCGCCATTTGTTACGAGATCGCCTACCCGGAGCTGGTGCGCAAGAGCGCAGAAACTGCGCAGGTGTTGGTGACTATCAGCAACGACGCCTGGTTTGGGGCCTCTATTGGTCCACATCAACATCTGCAGCTGGCGCAAATGCGGGCGCTCGAGAATGGACGCTTCGTGCTGCGGCCAACCAACAACGGTGTGACCGCTATCATCAACCATCGCGGCGAGCTTGAACAAACGCTTCCGCAGTTTGAGCCGGGCGTATTGACCGGTAACTACTACCCTGCAACCGGTCGCACGCCGTTTAATCGGTTTGGCCACACTCCGGTGCTGATTCTCGCCTTTGGTTTGCTTCTCGGTGGTATATTGCGCCGCAACGCTTAAGCCATAGAAGTACCAGCAGCAACAATGCTGCCCGATTGTCCCATGACCGCCTCTTCACATACCGACACTGACGATTCGCAGCGCTACGACCCCCAGGAAATGGAGGCCGAGGTGCAGGCGTTTTGGCGCGAGAGCCGCACCTTTGACGCCCCGCAAGTGCCTGATGAAAACAGCTTTTATTGTTTGGCCATGTTCCCGTACCCCAGTGGCCGGCTGCACATGGGCCATGTGCGCACCTATACCCTGGGCGACGTGATTGGTCGCTACCAGCGACTAAAAGGCAAAAATGTGCTGCACCCCATGGGTTGGGATGCGTTTGGGCTGCCCGCGGAAAACGCGGCGATCCAAAACCAGATTCCACCGGCAACCTGGACCCACAGCAACATCGAATACATGCGTGGGCAAATGCAGAGCCTTGGCTTTGGCATCGACTGGTCTAGAGAATTTGCCACCTGCGACCCTGACTACTATCGCTGGGAGCAGTGGTTTTTTGTGAAGCTGTTCGAGAAGGGCATGGTTGAGCGCAAGAGTGCCATTGTGAACTGGGACCCGGTAGATCAGACCGTACTCGCTAACGAACAGGTTGTAGACGGTAAAGGCTGGCGCAGCGGTGCGCCGGTTGAACGGCGCGAAATGCAGCAGTGGTTTTTGAAGATCACCGACTACGCTGATGAGCTAGTAGATTCGCTCGATTCCATGGACGGCTGGCCCGACAGCGTTAAAAACATGCAGCGCAACTGGATTGGTCGTTCGCAGGGTGTTGAGATTGACTTTGCGGTGGCAGACGCCAACGGCAAGCCAACCAATGAGTTGGTGACGGTGTACACCACACGACCTGACACCTTATTGGGCGCCACTTACGTGGCCGTTGCTGCGCAACATTCCCTGGCGCAGCGCGCAGGTACAGATAACAAACCGCTCCAGGACTTTCTTGAGCGCTGCGTAAACGTTAAGTCTGCCGAAGCTGAATTGGCCACAGTAGAGAAAGAGGGTATGGCGCTTGGGCTTTCGGTGGTGCATCCGCTTACTGGTGAAACGCTGCCAGTGTGGGCGGCCAACTTTGTCCTAATCGACTACGGGTCAGGTGCGGTGATGAGCGTGCCGGGCCACGACGAACGCGACTGGGAGTTTGCCAGGAAGTACGACTTGCCCATCGAGCAGGTCATAGAGCCAGTAGATGATGCCGTGTGCGACTTAACCGAAGGCGCGTTTACGGCGCACGGTCGGACGCTTAACTCCGGAGAGTTCGACGGCCTGGAATTCGACGCTGCCTTTGATGCGGTTGCGAGCGCCCTCGAGGCGAAGAACGCCGGCCGCCGGCGTACCAACTATCGGTTGCGCGACTGGGGTGTGTCTCGCCAGCGATACTGGGGCTGTCCGATTCCCATGATTCACTGCGAAGACTGTGGCGTGGTGCCGGTACCCGAGGCAGAGCTGCCGGTGGAGTTACCCACCGAAGTGTCTTTTGATGGCGTTCGCTCACCGCTCAAAGACATGGAGAGTTTTCTTGCCGTTGATTGTCCCTCGTGTGGCAAAGCCGCGCGGCGAGAAACCGACACCTTTGACACCTTTATGGAGTCGTCGTGGTATTACGCACGGTTTGCCTCTCCTGGTGCGAATGAATCGATGCTCGATGAGCGAGCCGCGCGCTGGACGCCGGTTGATCACTACGTGGGTGGCATTGAGCACGCCATCTTGCACCTTCTTTATGCGCGTTTTTATCACAAGCTGTTGCGTGATGAGGGTCTTGTGAATTCTGACGAGCCCTTTGAACGACTCTTGATGCTCGGCATGGTGCTGCGCAACGGGCGCAAGATGTCGAAGAAAGATGGCGACGCGGGTGATCCGCAGTTGCTCATTGAAAAATACGGCGCAGATGCGGTGCGCCAGGCAATGATGTTCTCTGCACCCCCCGAGCAAAGCGTGGAGTGGGCTGAGGGTGGATTAGAATCGTCGAGCCGATTTTTGCGCAGGCTTTGGCGCGGCGTGCACACGCACATTAAGGGTGCGGCAGTACCGGCACTAGATGTTGAGAGTTTGAGCGCCGAGGGCCGCGAATTGCGCCGGAAACTAAATGAAACGCTCGCGCGCGCAGACGATGACTATGGTCGGCGGTTGCAATTCAATACGGTGGTTGCGGCTGTAATGGAGCTGGTAAACACCATTGGCAAAACCCCAGACGAGGGCGCCGACCGTGCTGTCGTTCGTGAGGCGTGGCGTACCGCGTTGATTGTCCTGTCGCCTATTTCGCCGCACATTTGCCACACGCTTTGGCAAAGTATGGGCGAGACGGGTTTGGTGGTAGATGCATCCTGGCCTGCTGTTGATGAAAGTGCTTTGGTGCGAGATACGATCGAATTGGTGTGCCAGGTTAACGGCAAGGTTCGAGCGCGTATCGAGGTGGCGGCAGACGCTGACGAAGAAGCGGCCAAAGAAGTGGCGATGAATGACGCCAATGTGCAGAAATTTATGGATGGCAAAACCGTGCGTAAACTGATCTACGTACCCGGCAAACTCATTAACGTGGTTGTGGGGTAGTGGTGCAACACTGCCACTTATGCACGGCTGTTGCCGTACTCTTGCTGGTCGTTCAACTTGCGGGCTGCGGCTTTCAGTTGCGCAGCTGGGAGATGGGCAACTCCTTTAACTCGATAGGGCTCGAGTCTGCCGCACGCTTTGATATAGAACCGGACCTGCGTCGGGCGCTGGCCCAAACCGGCGTACCGGTGTTGGATACCGGTGCAGAATTGGTGGTCGAGCTCTTGGACTCTGGTGAAGAGTTACGCACGGCCTCTGTCAGTGGCGCTGCCCGTACCGCAGAGTTTGAACTTATAGTGCGTATTCGCTACGCCATTCGAGATGCAACAGGCAGCTACCTCGCGCAGCCCGCCACTTTACTCTCGTCGCGCCGCTATTTTTTGGACAGAGGCAATCTGGTGGGCTCGAACGAAGAGCAAGCGCTGCTGCGAAGGGAACTGCGCACTCAACTCATTCAGCAGCTTATGCGGGTGCTAAACACCGTGAGCCGTACCGTGCCAGCTGCAACAGCGCCAACCGAAAATGGATAGCGATCCCTCACGTTTTGCGAAAGAACTGAAAAAGCAAGCCAAGGCGGGCAACATTCCGCGGGTGATCATCGCCGCCTGCGCTGAAGATCTTGACCGCGAAGAAGTGGGTGACATGGCCCTTACCATCGCCCGCGAATACGGCTTTACAGAACGTCACGTGTTTCATGTGGAAAAGAAAAGCTTCGATTGGGGTGAGGTGCGCAGCGACACCAACGCCATGAGCCTGTTTAGCGAAAAGCGCGTAATGGATATTCGCATCGACAAGGCCAACATAGACAAGAAAGCCAGCGACTTTTTTCGGGCCTATGCTTCCGAAGACAACGAAGACACACTGCTGCTGGTGCGCACCGAGTATCTTGCCAAGCGCGACAAGAGCGCAAAGTGGTATCAGGCGCTGAGTGCTATTGGCCTGTGTGTCCACAGCTATCTCATTCAAGACAAAGACATGCCGCGCTGGCTTAGCGCCCGTGCCAAACGCGATGGTATAGAGTTATCGCGCGCGGCTATCGGGTATTTGGCGGAGCGCTTGGAAGGCAATGTACTGGCAGCGGCGCAGGAAGTGTCGCGGCTGCAGCTGTTGGGTAAGCCAACTATTGAGCTTAGTGATGTAGAGGCGAGCGTAAGCTCTGCCAATCACTACCGCATGTGGGATTTACTGGATGAGGCATTCGCCGGGCACGCAGAAAAGGTGCGGCGCATGTGCAAGACGATGGAAGCCGAGGGCGAAAGCCCACTGGCTGTACTTGGGCCGCTGACCCAGCGACTACGCTCAGGCGGTGGCGGCGCTCGTGGTGGCTATTCTCGGGGCTCTTCTTACGGAGGCGCTCAGCCTGCTAAACCAAAACACGCTTTTGTGTCTGAATGCGCCCTAATAGATCAGCAAGCTAAGGGCGCGTTGGAAGGTGATGCCTGGCAGTCGCTCGAACGGCTGCTGCTTGCGCTTGGCGGCATGCAAACCACACCTTCTTTAAGCGCTACGCGCGAATCGTTGACGATTCACCGCGCGCACTAGTTGCGCCTGATTCTACTAATTAATGTGGGTTGCGGCCTCACCGCCTAGTTCTACCACGCTAAGCGCACCGCCGTCGTTCGAAAGTTGGGTCACCGATGCGTTGTCTGGGTGAAACACCACCATGCGCGAGTCATCAAGGGCGACACCCACCGCTGCGTTGATGGCCACGTAGTGACTAAACAGCACCACATCTTCTTTGAAGGCCAACAGACATTCCCCTAGCTGCGCACGCCACTCTTGCAGCGG
>CAZFIA010000021.1:36608-39490 GCA_964519335.1 uncultured Pseudomonadales bacterium | reverse complement strand
ACAGCTGCGTTTGTTCGCGCACTAACACCACATAGTCTGACAGCGCGACCTGATAGGCCCCGCCCGCGGTTGCGTTGCCATGGGCGACGGTAATCTGTGGAATGCCTGCGGCGGATAACTCGGCCTGCTGACAGTACACTCTACCGCCATCGAGAAATCCGTGGACATGCCAGGGATCAGGGTCACCGCCACCCGCCAAATTACCGCCACCACTTTCGCTAAGGCTGATAATGGGCAGGCGGTTGGCAAACGCAATTTCTTGCAGGCGCAGGTTCTTGCGGGTTGTCACGCTGCTGATGGTGCCGCCCCGAATGGCGTAGTTCCAAACCATGACCAGCACCCGGCGGCCAGCAACAAAACCAATGCCAACAATAATATTGCCGCCGGCGCTTGAGCCATCGGTGTCGCCATCCATGCCGTAGCCCGCAATAGACGACAGTTCTAGAAACGGAGCGCCCGCATCAAGCAGGTGCGCAAGCCGTTCGCGGGGCAATAGCTTGCCGCTCTTGGTAGCGCGGGCACGATACCGCTCTTCGCTGGCCCGAATGTTGCGCTCAATCGTGCGCAGCTTCTCCACGTAAGCTTCCATAAAACTCACGTTCGCCTTGAACTCTGCACCAGACACATCGAGCTTTGACTGCAAATGACTCACGAGGTTTTCTCCGTCTGATCTGGATCGTCACTATCTAACTGTAGCGACACCAACAATTGGCCTTTGCTCACCTGGGCATTGAGTGTGGCATCAACCGACTTCACAACGCCGTCACCATCGGCAACGTGTCGATGTTGCATTTTCATGGCCTCGACCACGGCAAGCGTTTGCCCTTTGGTGACTCGATCACCCACAGCCACATCCAGCGCGACCAACTGCCCCTCGGTGAGCGCTTGTACTTCGCCACTGGCTGCAGAACCGGGGCCAGCGGCGGGTGCGTAGGTGTGGTCTTCAACAATAAGTTGTTGCGCGCCCCACTGAACAAACACCTGGTTGTCGCGCTTTGCCCAGTTCAAGTGATGACGCAGGCCGCTAATCGTTACATCGATGGTTTGACCGGAGTGCTGGTCGAGACCCACTTCAATAGCTGGCTCTTCTTTTTCTGCATCGCCCGCTTTGGGTAGATTCACCTGATAGCTTGATTGATGACTTAACAGCCCCACGCTTAAGTCTTGGCCGTTGATGTTTAACCGTCGGCGCCGCTCCATAGGTTCTGCGTTACTCCAGTTTAAGAAGTGCGCCGGCTGATCAAAGGCCGCAATCTCAGAAGCGACGGCAGCAATCGCAATAGCCTCTGGCGTGAGCGAAGTTTTTGCGTGCAGCTCAGCGTTTTGGTCGAGGTAGGTAATGGTGGCATCACCGTCGACAAATACCGGATCGGCAAGCAGGCTGTAGAGAAACTGCTGGTTGTTGCTGAAGCCTAAAAGCGTGGTTTGCTCAAGCGCCTGCCGAAGTCGCGCGCGTGCGTGTTCGCGTGACTCTCCGAAGGCCATAATTTTTGCAAGCATAGGATCATAGTAAGGGCTGACCACACTGCCGGCATTGATCCCTGAATCAACCCTAATGCCAGCCCCTTCCGGTAAATGCCAACCTTCCACAACGCCCGTTTGTGGCACAAAACCAGACGCCGGGTCTTCTGCATAAATCCGCGCTTCGATGGCATGGCCGTTAATTGCCACCTGCTGTTGCTCGATCCCCAGTACTTCGCCTTGGGCGATACGCAGCTGTAGTTCAACCAAATCAATACCGGTGACCAACTCGGTGACAGGGTGTTCCACCTGCAGTCGGGTGTTCATTTCCAGAAAACTAAAACTGCGGTCGTCTGCAACAAGAAACTCAACGGTTCCCACGCCGAGATAGCCACAAGATTTGGCTGCATTTACCGCAGCCTGCCCCATAGCATCGCGGAGCTTTTCATCAACAAAGGGCGACGGGGCTTCTTCGATGACTTTTTGATGGCGCCGTTGCATTGAGCAATCGCGTTCGCCCAGATGAATCACATTGCCGTGAGCATCAGCAGCCACTTGAATCTCTATATGTCGGCCACCGGTTATCGCCTGCTCAAGAATCAGCTCGCCATCACCAAAGGCGTTTTGCGCCTCGCTGCGCGCGGAGGTTATCGCATCGAGAAGTTGGTTCTCGTCCGTGACCAAACGCATGCCGCGCCCGCCGCCACCGCTAGACGCCTTAACCATGACCGGCATGCCAATACGACGCGCCTCGGCCGCCAACACCTCATCACTTTGATCAGCGCCGTCATAGCCTGCAATGCAAGGCACATCTGCCTTTGCCACGGCTTCTTTGGCTGCGCGCTTGCTGCCCATCAGCGCAATGGCCTCGGGGCTCGGGCCAATAAAAGTGAGGCCCGCCGCCTCGCACCGACGTGCGAAGTCAGCGTTTTCTGACAAGAACCCATAGCCCGGGTGAATCGCCTGAGCACCGCTCGTGGCGGCAGCCGCAAGTACTTTATCTATGTTCAGATAAGAATCCGTTGCGCTGGATCCGCCTAAGGCAACGGCGGTATCGCAGGCGCGAACGTGCGGTGCATCTTTATCTGGCTCACTGAAAATGGCCACGGCGGTATAGCCTGAAGATTGAACGCTGCGCGCGATTCGTGCGGCGATCTCGCCGCGATTGGCGATAAGTACTCGAGAAAATTTTGCCACTAGAGTCCTGCTTCTTTAACTAGCTCGCCCGGCACGTCAATCACTTTGGCGCGCAGATACTCGCCCATCGATTTTGCCTGGCCGTCGATACGATCATTCGAGGAGACACCCTCGCCCAGAATATCGTGTATATAAAAGTTGAGCGCTTTGAGGTTAGCCAGTTCGTGCCGGTCAATTTTGTATTGCGCGGTCTCTGGCATAAGCTCCTTCAGTTTTTCGACCGT